>JBFJTG010000008.1:0-58344 GCA_041625575.1 Litorivivens sp. | reverse complement strand
TCGGCATCATGACCATGCTGTCGCGGGTGCTGGGGCTGGCTCGGGACGTTGTTATTGCCGCCATGGTTGGTGCTACGGCCAATGCGGACGCTTTTTTTGTTGCCTTCAAAATCCCCAATTTTCTACGCAGATTGTTCGCTGAAGGCGCTTTCTCCCAGGCCTTTGTGCCAGTGCTGGCGGAATATCGTGAGAAAGGCAGTGTTGCCGCTGTTCAGGAGCTGATTAACCGCGTCTCCGGTGTGCTGGGCGGCATCCTGATGATGGTAACTCTTCTGGCGGTCATTGGCGCTCCAGTGGTGGCCACCATCTTTGCTCCCGGTTTTTACAACGATCCGGTCAAGTTTGCGCTCACCTCGGACATGATCCGGATCACTTTTCCCTACCTTTTTCTCATTTCGATGACGGGGTTCGCCGGCGCAATATTAAATAGCTATGGCCGTTTTGCAGTGCCAGCCTTTACGCCTGTGCTCTTAAACCTCTCGTTGATTGGCGCGGCGCTGTGGATTTCACCCCGTCTATCCGAGCCGGCGGTGGGGCTCGCGTGGGGCGTCTTAATTGCGGGCATGGTGCAGTTCTGTTTTCAACTGCCCTTTCTGCGCCGCATCCATCTGCTGCCGCGACCACGCTGGGCCTGGCACGATGAGGGCGTGCAGAAAATAGTCGCCTTGATGATTCCGGCCTTGTTTGGGGTGTCGGTCAGCCAAATCAATTTGCTGCTTGATACCGTGATTGCCTCTTTTTTACCAACAGGAAGCGTGTCCTGGCTTTACTACTCGGATCGGTTGGTGGAATTGCCCTTGGGTATTTTTGCCATCGCCATTAGCACGGTGATTCTGCCCAGCTTGTCACGCCACAACATTGGCGAGGATAAAGAGTCTTTCTCCAAAACCCTGGACTGGGCCTTGCGAGCGGTGATGCTGCTTGGCGTGCCTGCTGCAGTGGCGCTCTTTATTTTGGCCGAACCTGTGCTCATAACCCTGTTCAAATACGGCGAGTTGGAGATGCGTGACGTGCAGATGGCTACCTACAGTCTGCGCGCATACACCCTGGGTTTGTTGGCCTTTATGTTGATAAAGGTGCTGGCGCCTGGCTACTTTGCCCGTCAGGACACCAAAACGCCGGTAAAAATAGGCGTTATCGCCATGGGTGCCAATATGATTTTCAATTTGCTGCTCGCGATTCCGCTGCATTACACCTTTCAGCTTGGCCATGTCGGGCTGGCGCTTGCGACCGCCCTGTCGGCGTGGATGAACGCGGGCATGCTGTTTGCCGGGCTTGTCCGCGATGGCGCCTACCAGGCCCGTGCGGGTTGGCTGAACTATGCGTTGAAGCTCACACTCGCGACCCTGGTGATGGCGCTGGCCCTGTGGTATCTCAACGATCTCGTCGCAGACTGGACAGAACTTCAGGCCCTCGGGCGCGCGCTCCGTATGGGGCTGCTGTGTGCGGCGGGTTTGGCGGCCTATCTTCTCAGCCTCGGGGTGATGGGTGTGCGCTTGCAGCACTTTCGTGCACAGCCGGGTGCCAAGGGCTAACTGGTACTCCTCGGTGGACTACTAAGCTATAATCACGCGCTTGATTTGGCGCTGGGTCCTAATGGTTTCATGGAGTTAATCCGCGGTTTCAACAATCTCGGCGAACAGCACAAAGGCTGTGTGGCGACTATTGGCGCTTTTGACGGCGTCCACCATGGCCATCAGGCAGTGCTGAAGCAGCTCATGGCCAAAGGCCGGGAGCTGCAATTGCCATCAACAGTTGTGGTATTTGAGCCTTTGCCGCGCGAATTTTTCTCGCCTCATGAGGCTCCTGCGCGACTGATGAGTTTCCGTGAAAAGTTTGCTGCACTGGAAGCCCTGGGCATCGACCGTATTATGCGCATACGTTTCGACGAAAGTTTTCGCGAAATGGGTGCAATGTCGTTTATTCGCAAGTTGTTTGTGGATGGCCTGGCAGTGAAGTACATCGTGGTCGGCGACGATTTGCGTTTTGGTCGTGATCGCAGCGGTGGCTTCGGCATGCTCAAGGAAGCCGGCAAGACCTATGGCTTTGAAGTTATGGACACTGCCACCCTGAAGCAGGGAGAAGAGCGGGTGAGTAGCACCCGAATTCGTGAGGTCTTGGCAGAGTCTGATTTTGCAATGGCGGAAAGACTGCTGGGCAAGCCCTACAGCATTTCGGGCCGCGTTATTGTGGGCCAGCAATTGGGGCGCACTCTGGGTGTGCCGACAGCAAATTTGGAGCTTCACCGCTTGCGCTCGCCCCTGGCTGGCGTGTTTGCGGTAGAAGTGGAAGGTGCCAACGGTGAACGACGTCAGGGGGTTGCCAATGTGGGCACCCGGCCAACGGTAGATAATTTACCCAAGGCGATACTGGAAGTTCATCTTCTTGATTTTGCGGGCGACCTGTATCGCCGCAATATCAAAGTACTTTTTCGCAAGAAATTGCGAAATGAAATCCGATTTGACGGGCTGGAAGCGTTGAAAACACAAATTCATCGCGATATAGACGAGGCCCGTCGGTATTTTGCCGAAGCGGCAACTGATTGAAGGCAATATGAGCGACTACAAACACACTCTTAATCTACCGCAAACGGCATTTCCCATGAAGGCAAATCTGGCGCAACGCGAGCCGGGAATGCTGAAGAAATGGCAGGATAACAAACTGTACGAGGCCATTCGTGCGGCACGTGTCGGTCGGGAGAAATTCATCCTCCACGACGGTCCGCCCTATGCTAATGGCGACATTCACCTGGGGCATGCGGTTAACAAAATCCTCAAGGATATTATCGTCAAGTCCAAAACGCTGGACGGCTTTGACGCGCCTTATGTGCCGGGTTGGGATTGCCACGGATTGCCCATCGAATTAAATGTTGAAAAAAAGGTTGGCAAGCCGGGCCACAAGGTCGATGCCCGCACCTTCAGGCAGAAATGCCGCGAGTACGCGGCCAAACAAGTTGACGGGCAGCGAAAAAGCTTTCAGCGCCTGGGTGTATTTGGTGAGTGGGACAAGCCCTATCTGACCATGGATTTTCGCTTCGAAGCGGACATCATTCGCACGCTCGGTAAAATTGTCGACAACGGCCATGTACAAAAAGGCTTTAAACCGGTGCACTGGTGTACCGACTGTGGTTCGGCTTTGGCCGAGGCGGAAGTGGAGTACCAGAACAAGGTGTCGTCGGCGATTGATGTCGCTTTTGCCGTCGTTGATCCGAAAGATTTGGCGGCGCGCATGGGGCTGGCTGATGCACCTCCCGCAGCTGATATCGTTATCTGGACCACCACGCCCTGGACTCTGCCGGCAAACCTTGCCGTAGCGCTGCACCCGGAACTGGACTATGTGCTGGCCCGAATCAGCGGCGAAGCAGGTGAACGTTACTTGCTGTTGGCTGAAGCTCTGCATGAAAAAGCACTGGCGCGTTTTGGCTGCGAAGGCTTTGAAGTTGTGGGGCATTGCCAAGGCGGCGCGTTGGAAAATCTACAACTCCAACATCCTTTTTATAGCCGGCAAGTACCGGTCATTCTCGGCGATCACGTCACCACGGAAGCGGGCACGGGCGCTGTGCATACTGCACCGGGCCATGGTGCCGATGACTTTGTGGTTGGGCAGCAATACGGACTCGAGGTGCTCAACCCGGTTGGCAGCAATGGCGTTTTTCTTGACGACACGGAATTATTTGCCGGTCAGTTTGTTCACAAGGCGAACGAGCCCATTGTCGAGTTGCTGAAAGAACGGGGTCGTTTGTTGCACAGTGAAAGTTTCGAGCATAGCTATCCTCATTGCTGGCGGCATAAGTCGCCCATTATTTTCCGCGCAACGCCGCAGTGGTTTATCAGCATGCATCAAAACGCATTGCTAAAGACTGCACTGCAGGCAGCTGATGACGTTAAGTGGCTACCCGAATGGGGTAAGGCGCGCATCGAATCCATGATGCAGGAGCGACCCGACTGGTGTATCTCTCGTCAGCGTACCTGGGGTGTGCCTATTACCTTGTTCGTCCATAAGAAAACCGCAGAGCTGCATCCCGATACTTCCGCTCTGATCGAACAGGTTGCGCAGCGCGTTGAGCGTGAAGGTATTGATGCCTGGTTTGAGCTTGAAACTGCTGACTTGCTGGGTGAGGACGCGGAGCAGTATGAAAAAGTCAGTGATACCCTCGATGTGTGGTTCGATTCAGGGGTGACGCACGCGGCTGTGCTAAATCAGCGTGATTATTTGCAATACCCTGCTGATGTTTATCTGGAAGGTTCGGATCAGCACCGGGGCTGGTTTCAGTCCTCGCTGTTGTCGGCTGTCGCGGCTAACGGATCGGCGCCCTATAAGACGGTGTTAACGCACGGTTTTACGGTCGATACCAAGGGCCATAAAATGTCGAAGTCACTCGGCAATGTTATTGCGCCACAGGAAGTGATGAACAATCTCGGTGCTGACATATTGCGGCTGTGGGTTGCGGCAACGGATTACCGCGGTGAGATGACGGTGTCCGACGAGATTTTCAAGCGCACGGCTGATTCCTACCGTCGCATCCGTAATACCGCACGTTTTTTGTTATCGAATATGGCGGGTTTTGAACCTGATAAACACCTGGTTGCACCGGATGAAATGCTGAGCCTGGATCGCTGGGTGGTGCATCGCGCATCGGAATTACAGCAGGAAATTATTGCCGCCTACGGTTCATTCCAGTTTCATCAGGTTTACCAGAAACTTCACAATTTCTGCGTTGTGGAACTTGGCGGTTTTTATCTGGATATTATCAAGGACCGGCAGTACACCACGGCAAGCGATAGTCTGGCGCGGCGTTCGGCGCAGACCGCGCTGTATCACATATCACAAGCGCTAGTGCGCTGGATCTCGCCGATTCTGAGTTTTACTGCTGACGAGTTGTGGGACAACCTGCCCGGCAATCAGGAAGAATCTGTTTTCCTTGCCGAGTGGTATCAGGGCCTGGCAGCGAACGAAGATCCGGATATGGGTTCTCAGTACTGGGCTCAAATACAGGAAGTGAAAACGGCGGTAAACAAGGCTATGGAGTCGGCGCGCAATGAAGGCGTCATTGGCGGCAGCTTGCAGGCGGAAGTGACGCTGTACTGCGACGCCAGTTTGCGAAAGATGCTGGAAAAATTGGGTGACGAATTGCGCTTTGTGCTGATTACTTCGGCGGTGAAGCTGGAGAATATGGCCGGTGGTGCTGCCGCGCAAAGTACCGAACTGGATAATCTCGAAATTACGATCACGGCGAGTCAGGGCAGCAAATGCGCACGTTGCTGGCACCACCGTGAAGATGTCGGAGCAGTTGCGGCTCACCCCGAGCTTTGTTATCGCTGTGTAGACAATATTGAAGGTGACGGTGAGCAGCGTTTCTATGCTTAAAGTTTCACTGCTCAAGGCCTCGCTGGCGCGTCAGCTGGTCGGTACGGGCGTGCTCAAATGGTACGGCATCGCCGTGGTCTTTGTGTTGCTGGATCAGGTGACGAAATTCGCTGCCGATACCTACCTTTCTTACGGGCAGCCGATTTATGTCCTGCCGGTTTTTAATATCACACTGCACTACAACACAGGTGCCGCGTTCAGTTTTTTGAGCGAGGCCGGAGGGTGGCAGCGCTGGTTTTTTATCGCTGTTTCCAGTGCTGTGAGTATTGCTCTGATTGTCTGGATTGGTTTGATTAAAAATCAGCAGCGGCTGCTGAGCTTTGCGCTGGTGATGATTCTTGCGGGCGCCGTTGGCAACCTGATTGACAGGGTTGTTTTCGGTTACGTTATTGATTTTGTTTCCCTACATTGGAATAGCTATTACTTCCCGGCCTTTAACGTGGCTGACGCATGCATCACTCTCGGTGCTGCGAGCATGTTACTGGATATGGTTTTGCATCCGGAGGACAGCTGAAATGAGTGTCGTCGCTGAGCAGTCGAAAATCACCCTGAACTTTGAGCTTGCCATGGAAGACGGCAGTATTGTGGATTCAACATTTGAGCGTAGCCCGGCAACGTTCAATTACGGTGACGGTAACCTTTTGCCTGGCGTGGAAAAAAAGTTGCTGGGCATGTGCGTTGGTGAAAAGAAATGTTTCGAGCTCAAGCCGGAGGACGCCTTTGGTCAGCCCAACCCGGCCAATTTTCAGCGTATTGATCGCAGTAGCTTTGCCAGTGATATGGTGCTGGAAGAAGGCGTGGTGATTTCCTTTGCGGACGCCCAGAAGGCCGAGCTGCCCGGTGTTGTTTATTCAGTGGGTGAGAATGAAGTTGTGGTGAACTTTAATCATCCGCTCGCGGGGCGTACACTGCGTTTTACTGCTGAAATCATTGCTGTGGACGACATATCATCATGAGCGCATTCGAAATCAAAATGGCCAATCCTCGCGGCTTTTGCGCGGGCGTCGATCGCGCAATTGAGATCGTTGGGCGGGCTTTGGACGTGTTTGGTGCCCCCATCTATGTTCGCCACGAGGTCGTGCATAACCGCTTTGTCGTCGAAAACCTGCGCGAACGCGGCGCGATTTTCGTCGACGAACTGCACGAAATACCGGATGACGTCATTGTGATTTTTTCGGCCCACGGAGTGTCGAGGGCGGTGCGTGAAGAAGCCGAACAGCGCGGTTTAAAGGTTTTTGACGCAACCTGTCCGCTTGTTACCAAGGTGCATATGGAGGTGGTGAAGTACAGTCGCGAAGGTCGCGAATGTATTCTGATCGGCCACAAGGGGCATCCTGAAGTAGAAGGCACCATGGGGCAATACGACCTCGGCGACGGCGGTGCAATTTATCTCGTGGAAGATGTAGCGCAAGCTTCGGCATTGGAAGTCAAAGACCCGCAACGCCTGTCCTTCGTTACCCAAACAACCTTGTCCATGGATGATACCGCTGCGGTCATTGATGCGCTGCGCGAGCGCTTTCCGGCGATAGAGGGCCCTCGCAAGGACGACATCTGTTATGCCACCCAAAATCGGCAGGACGCCGTCAAGACACTCGCAGAGCAGAGTGAGCTGGTGCTGGTGGTGGGGTCCCCGAATTCATCCAACTCCAATCGCCTGCGCGAGCTGGCAGAGCGCCGCGGCTGTGTCGCCCACTTGATCGATGAGGCTTCCGATATTTCCGCCGATTGGCTCAAGGGCATAAAGCGCGTAGGAATAACAGCCGGTGCTTCGGCACCGGAAGTGCTCGTTCAAGATGTGATTGCCCGACTCTGCGAACTGGGTGCATCGCAGCCTGAAGAGTTGGTCGGTCGTCCGGAAAATATCACCTTTTCGCTGCCGCGCGAATTGCGTTGGGTGGATGCGAGCTAAGACCAATATCGTTGGCTGATTCTGGGCAAATACCGGATTGTGTGACATAGTCGCCGCTCATTTTGCCGCTCGTCTGAATTTCTGACCGTCTGTCGTGCGTCTGCTGTCTATTGCTTCTATTTTCCCCTATTTTTACGCTAACCAATCCATTTTCTGCGGGAGATGCCCAATGCAGAAACCACTACTTGGGGAAAACATGTCTGCGAAAAAGGAGCAACTCGGATTTACCCTCATTGAAATGATGATCGTCGTGGCGATGATTGCCATAATCAGTACGATTGCTTTCTCCAGCTATCAGAGTAGTACTGTGAGAGCTAACCGAGCGGCAGCCGCTAACTACGTGCTGGAAGTAGCCAATATGCAAGAGCGCTTTCTGCTGGATAACCGTAACTATGCGACAAGTATGACCGCGTTAGGTGCAACGCCTCCTGCTGAAGTGAGCAATCATTACACAGTAACTACCGGCGACAATAACGGTACGAGTACCGTACCGAGCTACTTTGTTAAAGCTGACCCGAAAGCTGCCCAGAATACTAACGATACGGATTGCGGGTGGCTGCAGCTCGATAATATCGGCAATAAAACAACTGAGATTGCGGGGACACGATGTTGGCGTTAAAACGGGTAACCGGTTTCACTTTGCTGGAGTTATTGGCGACCATAGCCGTCGTCGCAATTATTGCGTCGTTGGCCGTACCTTCATTCCAGAATATGATAGCTAAGCAGCGTGTACGCAGTGCAGGTAATGACTTGGTGACAAGTTTAAACTTCGCACGCAGTGAAGCTGTGAAACGAAATGCCACTGTTATTGTTAAACCTTCCGGGGCAACTTGGGCTGCGGGATGGGAAGTTGAAGTCGGCGGAGCTGATATACGAAAACACGAAGGCTTTGACGGCCTGACAATAACGAGTAAAACGGGCACCGATGGTCAGTTTGGTTTTCTCCGTGATGGACGGCGTGGCGATAACGATAAAGTAACGGTTTTACCTCCTTCGGGTTCGGGTGCATCTTCCTTGTGCGTGACTGTGAGCGCGACTGGGAAGCCATCCCTTGATTCGGGAGCATGTCCATAATGCAAAGTCTGAATCGCGGTTTTAGTATGCTTGAGGTGCTGGTCGCACTGGTTATTTCTCTGGTGAGTCTCATGGGCGCGGCCGGCTTGGTCGTGAGAACGGTGCAGCAGGAGGTAGAGTCTACTCAGCGCGTGCAGGCATTGAGTCTTGCGCAGGACATGTTTGACCGTATAAACGTTAATCGACAAGTAGTGGGCTGTTATACAGGAGTTGACGTCGGTACTGGCGTAACGGCTACTTCATTTCCCTGTGGCAGTAGTGCTGCACAGGATCGTGCCGAAGCGGATCTTTTAGCCTGGCACAACGCTTTGCGAGGAACAGGAGAGCAAAGTGGCTCGACAAATATTGGCGCCATGATTGGCGCTCGTGGCTGCATAGATGTTGTTAATAGCGCGCAGAGAATTTATCGAATATCGGTCGCATGGCAGGGTATGAGCGCTACTGTCGCCCCTGCGACGAATTTGGATTGTGGTTCCGGGCAGTACGGCGCCGATGACAAAGAGCGCAGAGTTATCGCGATCACGCTACATATGGCGGACTTATCATGATGACAGCATCGAAACAATCAGGTATTTCGCTGCTTGAAATAATGGTGGCTCTGTCTCTCGGGGCCTTCATGCTGGTGGGTATCATCAGCATGATGGCATCGGTGAGTGGTACGCGAACAGAGTTAAATAGAACATCGGAGCAAACAGAGAACGGCCGATTTGCCCTGCAGGTAATAGCCGAAGAATTGGCTTTAGCGGGATTTTTCGGAACCTACTATACCGAGGATATAGACTATACGGACCCCCCGCCGTGTGTAGATCTGACCAATATCGATGCCCTCGGTGTTAGATATATCGATGCCAGTACGTCACCGCAGTTGCCGACTGCTATTGGTGGCTATGCTAAAACAACCGCAGGCAAGCCAAACTGTATAACGGATGCCGGCTTAATCACCGGTGGCGAGATATTGGTAGTGCGGCGCGTTGTTGAGGAACCTGTAGCTAAAGCCTCGGCGGCAACCGGCACCCATTACCTTCAGGTTTCGGGATGCACGGGCGAGAACGATTTCACATTTTCCAAGTCAGGTTCTGGAGCATTCCTGCTCAGACAGAAAGATTGTTCCACGGCGGTTGCGGATGTTTGGCCCTACACAATCACAGCTTTCTTCGCCTCGAAATGCGACGACTGCAGTGGTGGGGGAAATGGTGACGGTATTCCGACGCTAAAATCGGTTGAGCTCGTCGACGGCGCTTGGCAAACCGTTACCCTAGTGGAGGGTGTAGAAGATATTCACTTTAAGTATGGAATTGATTTAGATGATAACGGCGCACCGGACTGTTATGTGGATGATCCGCGAGCTGACGATTTGAGTGCTGGTGGAACTGGGTGTCCTTCAGCAGGAGCGGGGACGGCTGCGTACATTACGAATTTTTCAAACGTCGTCGCTGTCGAGGTGTCATTATTAATTCGCAGTTTAGATGCCTCCCCGGGGGCGGCAATTGCGCGAACCTATGATCTCGGACGGGCGTTGCCGGAAAGCAGAAACGATAATTACAGGCGTAAAGTCCATCGTTCGGTAATACTTGTTCAAAATGTCTCGGGGGCGAGAGAATGAATATTGGAATGCATCCGCTGGCTAGAGAGCGCGGTGCCGTGCTGATAATTGTTTTGGTCATGGTCGGTATTTTTATGATCATCGTTACTAGCTTGGTTGGTAGCAGCAATATCAATTTTAGGATAGCCGGCAACCAACAGTATCGTATGGAGGCTAAGATAGCCGCCCGCAATGCAATGGAGCGCTACATTAGTAATCCGGCAAATTTCACGCTCCCCTTGCCCACCTCGACACAGTTGATTGGCACAGATTTTACCGGAGACGACAATCCGGCAAGCGAAACAGATGATCAGAACACCATGGAGGTATGGGCGAGTATCGCCCCGCCAGTCTGCATGCGTTCTCGCACAATTCCTATTTCTGACTTGGATATAAGCAAGCCTGATGAAGCTCAGTGCCTGGGCAGTGGCTCCGGGCAAAATACGGGAATATTAGGGAGCGGGGGGGCTGCGGGAAACTCGTGGTGCGCCCGATTGAACTGGGATGTGAATTCGGTCGTCAATGATGCGACCACCGGTGCAAAGATAGACATGCACCAAGGGATTTTTATGTTGGCGGTAGTGGGCACTAGTTGCCCCTAACAATTTACAGACAATTTATTTGAGGCGCTTATGAAAAGCCGGATGAAGTTTTGGGCGACAGCTATTGCGGGCCTAAGTGGCTTGCTCGGAACCGCGCTCGTTGCGCTGGCAGAAGATATCGACCTGTTTACCGGTACGAGCCCCACCATTTCTCCGCCGACAGTATTGTTGGTTTGGCACAGTACCGCCAATTCAAGCTCTAACTACACGACGAGTTGCCGCTACTCTGATCCCAATCTTTCAAGCACTAATGACGGTAAGCCCGACATGGGCATTACCACTGTTGCAGGCATGGAACAGTGTGTTTTGGTCAATACGCTGCTTGAACTGAAGACGAAGGCTGCACTGTTAGGCAACATCAAGATTGGTCTGATGATGTTTAATCAGCAAGCCTTTGGCACATTCGACAATGGCACGACTTTAACATCCCCAACCACCGGGGATCGCAACGGCAATAATAATTGCGGTTTTTTACTATCGGCCCCCGTACTAATGGATGCAGCTGGTATTGATGCTTTTGTTGCCAGAATTGCTCGACTGAATCATGGAGATCTTGCCAACCAGAGTCGAGTGGGCGATACCATAGCGGAAGCGTGGTCTATGCTGAACGGCCTGGATTATTCCTGCTCTGGAGTGGATTACTCCGGTCTCGCCACAGTGGCCACAGTCTGTCGTGACGCTGTGATGGTCTATATTGGCAATGCGGTCAACACTGCATCCAGCGTTACCGATGGCAACAGCGCACCGGACGCACTTTTGAGAACCGAACTGTCGTCAAAATTTGGTTATAGCACCTCTTCCCAGGAGTATATTCGCTTCACTACTCCGATGGCGGTTACCTCGCTAAACAACTCGGGTTCAGCCAATAGCAATTTCTGGGGAGACGAGTGGGCTCAATTTATGAAGCATGTCAATGTGGATGATCGACCTGCTCCCCCAGCCCAAAAGAAAGTCAAAAACGTCACCACCTACTCGATAGCTGTATACGACCCTTCTGCAAACAATATTGATGGCGAGGTGAATTTCTATCGCAACCTGGCGAATAAAGGGGGGGGTAAATCCTTTCTGGTCGATTCAGCCAATTCAACTGCACTGCAAGAAGCCTTAATGCAAATTTTTAATGAGGTGCAGGCTGTTAACAGTGTTTTCGCCTCAGCGACGCTGCCGGTTAGTGCGAATACTCAGGGAACATTTCTGAACCAGGTCTATATTGCGATGTTTCGTCCGGATGCGAATTCACAACCGCGTTGGTACGGCAATTTAAAGCAGTACCAGTTCGGTTTCGATTCGGCGGGCGGCATTATTTTGACAGACTCGGCGCCAACTCCCGCTAATGGTGTTTCAGTGTCGGCGACCAATCCGATTACCGGCACGGTAGTCTCTAGTGCAAAAAGCTTTTGGACAACAAACACCCCCGGCGTAACCGGTTGGCCGACAGGGGGCGCGAACGGAACCCCGGATGGATTCTGGCGAAATAGTCCAGCCGGAGATGGGTTTGCGCTGGATTCGCCAGATGGAGACTTGGTGCAGAAGGGTGGGGCGGCGCAGATGCTGCGGGTGGATAACTTGGCGGCCTCCTATGCAGGCGCCAGCCAGAACGGCCGGAAGCTATATACCTGCAACACCATTGGCGGCTGCGTCACTAATCTCCATGAATTTAAAACTACGAACACTTCGTTGAATACGGCGGCAATGGGGGTTAGCACAAGTTCCTCCCTGTCTGGCGTTGCGATGACAGCGGGTCGAACGTTCACGGGCACCTATACCGCTTGCGAGGGTGGCAACGATAAACATTGCAAGGTGACCTATAGCGGAACAGACCTTGACATAGCAGTTGGCGATTATGTTGATAGCACAGGAGATGACGGTAAATGTAGTGCCAGCTCTCCCTGTCGTGTTAGGAGCGTCACGAAGTCGGCAACGGATGTTAGGTTTGAATACGAATATTCGGGCGGTGCGCCCACACTGCCCAATGTTGCTGTTACATTTTATCTTGGCAAAAGCACGATTAAAGGCTCGATCGCCGGTCATGGTCTTAGCGTTGGCGATACCTCTGTGTTGAGTGCTTGTGTAAACACAGGCGATTCTGTCGGTTTGGTATTTGGTGCCGACGATACGGGTGGCCTGCCAAATTCCGGTACTCGGGCAATTACGGTTAAATCTGTCAGTGGGAACGACTTTACCTTCAAACTTTCTGTGTCAGCGTTTATCACATCAGCTCGCAATGTAACGTGTACGATTACTGCGGGGCTGGATAAAGACAGATTAATAAAGTGGGTGCGCGGAGAAAATAACGCCGGTAACGAAGTGGATGCCGGTCCTTGCGATGGAACAGCTTGCTCCACAGCGATAACTGTTCGCCCTTCGGTTCACGGCGACGTACTGCATTCCCGTCCAGCCGTTATTAACTACGGTGGCAGCACAGGAGCTGTGGTGTTTTATGGCTCTAATGACGGCGTGTTTCGCGCAATCAATGGTAATCAAACGACGTCAATTAGCGGGGTTAGGCCTGGTGGCGAGCTATGGGGTTTTATTGCGCCGGAATTCTTAGGCAAACTGAAGCGTTTATATAAAAACACGCCGCTAGTGAAGATCGGTGCTACACCCGCGAGCGGTAGTGAGCCTCGCGACTATTTCTTCGATGGCACAACGACGATTTTGCAAGACAACCGAACCGGCACGACTACCGCAGGTAAAAAATACATTTACCTCAGTGCACGTCGCGGTGGCCCGTATATATATGCGTTTGATGTGACTGACCCGACGGCTCCCAAGTATCTGTGGAGCAAATCGAATACGGATATTGCAGAGCTTGGTCAAACCTGGTCGCAGCCTAAAGTTGCAATCGTGGAGGGGCATGCGAACCCCGTGGTAATTTTTGGTGCCGGCTATGATCTGGCCGAGGATGTTCAGCCGGGTGACTCCCCTCCCGCAGGAACCGATACGACCATTGATTCTGGCAGAGGTATTATCGTTCTGGATTCGGTCAATGGAAGTCTGGTATGGGCGGCTTTAGCTAACTGCGGAAGTCTTGGAGCGAGTTGCGTTGACAGTACAACGACAACGGATGCGGATGGGGATATTCGTTTGTCTCATGCCTTTACGCATCCGGTCGCCGCTGATATTACCCTGATGGATAATGATAGCGATGGCTATATTGATCGCCTGTATGCCGCCGATACCGGTGGAAATATTTGGCGCGTAGACCTGCAGCCAGGCGGAGATAGTTCGCCTTCGAATTGGACAACGACCAAGTTCGCCAGTCTCGCCGGTACAGGCAACAATGCTCGCAAATTTTTGTTTGCGCCGGATGTGGTGCCCACCAAAAATTTCGACATCGTAGTGGCATCGAGTGGCGACCGTGAACATCCCCTGGTCGATACAAATACGACAGCGGGTCGGGCTTATAACGTCAACAACCGTTTCTATGTGCTGATTGATGAAAATGGTGGCGACAGCGTTGCCAGCGGTACCGCTGTGATTGATGAGTCGACCTTAGTTAATCACACGACGAGTCAGTGTCTGGCTGCGGACGGATCTGGGGCAGCCGTAAATTGTACTTACGATGTCGCAACGGATAGCTATAAAGATGCTAGCAACAATGTAGTGTCTTTGTTGTCGATCGCCGCAATTGGAAGTTCCGCGTCCTTCGATGGTTATTATTTCACCCTGGAAGGCAATACGGTGGATGGCGCGAGTGAAGGCGAAAAAGGGATTAATGCGCCACTCGCTGTTGCCGGCAAAGTGTTTTTCGGCACGAATCAGCCGGATACAAGTGCGACCAGTGCTTGCACTGCAGGTCTTGGTATTGCTCGCGGTTATAAAGTCGATTTATTCACGGGGCAGCGACAGGTCAATATATTCTGGGCCGGCGGCTTGCCCCCATCGCCGATAGCGGGTTTGGTGACCATCGATGGTAAGACCGTGCCATTTGTGATCGGTGGTGAAGGTCCGTCGGCCTTCGATCCTAGTGTGCCGGAGCTGGATTTGGCCGGAGGTAGAAACCGTACCTACTGGTATTACAAGTAACACTGCCCATTAACGGGCGCCGCTGTGTTGCGCTTGAGAGCACTAATTGCTTCGGAGTGCTAGGAATGGGGGGGTGAAGGCCATTATTTCTATGTGCGGAAATAATGGCCTCTTTAGGCTGGATGTCGGTTTGTAGTCTGGAATTCGCGAATTTCCGATTAGCGTGTGTTGCCGGTGCCTGTCGGTCGACGGCCTCTCTGAGAATTACGTTTTGGATTAGCGCTGCTAGGAGAGTTTCCCTGTGGCCTTCTGTTGCCACCCGTTTTTGGTCTGGGCTTATGCGTCGGTCTATGCGGCTGGCGAATATCTTGTGACTCGGGCACGTCATGATCGGGTTCAAAGCCGTCTATCAAGGTACGCGGTAGCTTCTGGTTGATAAGTCGTTCTATTGGCGCCAACAGTTTTATTTCATCGGCAGAGACTAGCGACACCGCTTCACCGGAAGCGCCGGCGCGGGCGGTTCGACCAATACGGTGAACATAATCTTCGGCAACATTGGGCAGGTCAAAGTTCACCACATGCGGCAGTAGGCTGATGTCGAGTCCGCGAGCGGCGATATCCGTTGCGACAAGAATTTGTGTGTCGCCTTTCTTAAAGCCTGCCAGCGCCTTGGTGCGTGCCCCCTGACTTTTGTTGCCGTGGATTGCGGCGGCTTTTAAACCTGCGGCTTCAAGGTTTTTGGTGAGCTTGTTGGCGCCGTGCTTGGTTTTGGTAAAGACCAGCACCTGTTGCCAGTTGCGATCGACAATCAGTTCAATCAATAAATCGGATTTGCGTTTTTTGTCGACGGGCACCATCCACTGGGTGATATTCTCGGCGGTGGTGTTGGCGGTCGCCACTGAAATTTCTTCGGCGTCAGTGAGTATGCCTTTGGCAAGCCTGCGGATGTCGTCGGAAAACGTAGCCGAGAACAGCAGGTTTTGGCGCTTCTTGGGTAGCACAGCCAGTATTTTTTTAATGTCGTTAATAAAGCCCATGTCCAACATGCGGTCGGCTTCATCCAGTACTAGTATTTCCAGCTTGTCGAAGCGCACGGCTCTTTGCTGATACAAATCCAGCAAGCGCCCGGGAGTGGCTATCAATACGTCAACGCCTTTGCGCAGCGCCATCATTTGCGGATTGATTTTTACGCCACCAAAGACCACTGCGCTGCGCAGCGGCAAGTATTTGCCATAATCGACTACACTTTGGCCGACTTGTGCAGCAAGCTCGCGGGTTGGCGTAAGTATCAGGGTGCGCGCCTGATTCGGGGCGGCCTCTTGGCCGTCTTTCAAGAGCTCCAGTATGGGCAGGGTAAAGCCGGCGGTTTTGCCGGTGCCGGTTTGGGCTGCCGCCATTAAGTCGCCACCCTTGAGTATGTTGGGGATCGCCTGCGCTTGAATGGGTGACGGCGTTTCGTAGCCTTTGTCGGCAATAGCTTTAAGTAAGGGGGCAGAGAGGCCCAGCGTGGTAAATGACATGCTGTGTGAATCCTGATGGGGACCGGAGCTCGGTCGGGACGTCTCGTGCGGTGTAAGGCGGTGAAAAATGAGACATTCTGGATGAAGTGTTTGGTGCCCAGGAGAGGACTTGAACCTCCACCCCCTTGCGAGGACCAGCACCTGAAGCTGGCGTGTCTACCAATTTCACCACCTGGGCGGATGTGAAATACCTTGGTCGTGTGACCTGAGGCGCGCAATTTACTGACCTGAGGGTGTTTTGTCAATGGCAGTGCGTATAATGGGTGGCTACACATGCAATTACCCGCGCACTATTTACCCGTAATCGCTTAATCAGAATTCAAGAGGCTCTATCTTATATATGGCAAAACGCCGCCCGTCCAATGATCCCCACGCAGACCGCGAATCATCGCGCTATGAAAACCCTATCCCCAGCCGCGAATTTATATTGTCTGTTGTGGAAAAAAAGCCCCTGACTGAAGCCCAGCTTGCGAAGACGCTTGGCATCGAAGGAGACGAAGCCTTGGAGGCGCTTAGGCGCCGCGTAAGGGCGATGCTGCGTGACCGGCAGTTAAGCTCGGGCAAAGCCGGGCGGCTGGAAATATCCTCTGCTGAGGTTTTCGAGGGTCTGGTTCAGGCAAGCAAAGATGGTTACGGCTTTGTGCTCTTACCCGATCAGGGCGACATTTTTCTGTCTCACTGGCAAATGCAACAAGTCTTCGACGGTGACCGCGTATCGGTTGTGGTCGATGGCGAAGAGAAGCGTGGACGTTTGTCCGGCACTATTTTGAAAGTGCTGGAGCGCAACACGCAGCAAATCGTTGGTCGCTTTGATACCGACGACGGTAAGCCCTTTGTTGTGACCGAGGGTAAGCTGAATCACGTGATTCAACTTGAGGACTTAGGTGGCACCAAGCCGGCCGTCGGTGATTACCTGACAGTAGCTATTACTCAGCAGCCTGAACCAAAGCGCCCGCCCCGAGGCCGCGTGGTTGAAGTTTTGGGTGATATCAATCGCCCCGGTGTTGCGACTGAAGTGGCTATTCGGCAGAACGATATTCCCCACGAATGGCCCGAGGACGTTGAGCGCGAAGCGCGTAAATTCGCGGCAGAACCCGGTGAAAAAGACAAACTGGCGCGGGTAGATCTGCGCGCCTTGCCCCTGGTGACGATTGATGGCGAAGACGCCCGCGATTTTGATGACGCGGTCTATTGCGAGCCCAAGAAGTCCGGCGGCTGGCGCTTGTGGGTTGCCATAGCAGATGTGTCTCACTATGTGCAGATTGGCTCCGCGTTAGATAAAGAAGCGCAAAGCCGGGCAACCTCGGTGTATTTTCCTGATCGTGTAGTACCCATGCTCCCCGAGACGCTGTCGAACGGACTGTGTTCGCTAAAGCCGGACGTTGATCGTCTGTGCATGGTGTGCGAAATGACCATCAGCAAGTCAGGCAAGCTGAGTGGCTATCAATTTTATGAGGGCGTGATGCGTTCTCATGCCCGTTTTACCTACAACGATGTTGCTGCGCTGCTCAGTGGGGATGCTGACGATGCCTTGAAGGCGAAGCGAAGTGCTTTTATGCCGCAGCTCAAAAACCTGCATTCTGTATACAAAGCCTTGCGCAGCGCTCGTGATGTGCGCGGTGCTATCGATTTTGAAACCGTTGAAACCCGAGTGCTGTACGATGCGCAGCACCGTATCGAGGCTATCGTGCCGGTTGTGCGTAACGATGCGCACAAGATTATCGAAGAGTGCATGCTCTGCGCTAACGTGGCGACCGCCAGACTGCTTGAGAGTTCGGATCTACCTGCCCTGTACCGTGTGCACAGTGGGCCGGCGGGCGATAGGCTGGAAAAGCTGCGCTCCTATTTGGGCGAACTGGGTCTTAATTTAAGTGGCGGCGAAGCGCCGTCGCCCGGCGACTACCAGACCCTGCTGGCCAGTATTTCCGAGCGACCCGATGCCGGTGTTATTCAGGTCATGCTACTGCGTTCTCTCAAGCAGGCCATGTATCAGCCCGATAACGATGGCCATTTTGGTCTTCATTACCCGGCTTATGCGCACTTTACCTCGCCCATCCGGCGCTACCCCGATTTGCTGGTTCATCGCTGCATACGCTATTTGTTGCGAAGTCAAAAGCCTTCTAAAAATATCATGCGGCATTTTTTGCCCAGCCAGAAACCGGCGAAAAACCTCGTGCCTCACGCAGATGCCAAGCCTTTACCAAAGGAAAGTATCTATCCCTACGATATGGGGGCAATGGCCGCTCTGGGCGAACACTGCTCTATGGCCGAGCGTCGCGCCGACGATGCCAGTCGCGATGTGATGGCCTGGCTCAAATGCGAGTTTCTGCAGGATAAGGTTGGCGAGACCTTTGAGGCCGTGATTACCGCAGTTACCGGTTTTGGTTTCTTTGCCGAAATGCGGCCTCTGTATATGGAAGGCTTGGTTCACATTAGCGCCTTGGGTAAAGATTTTTACCAATTCGATCAGGCCAAGCAGCGCTTGGTTGGCGAGCGCAATCGGGATATTTTTGCCTTGGGTGACACGGTGACCGTGCAGATACTCAAGGTGAATGTTGAAGACCGAAAAGTAGATCTCGGCATTGTTGCTGCAGGTAAAAGCGCCAGTGGCAAGGCGCGAAAAATCACCCAGCGGGAGAAGATCGCGCGTGGTGAGTTTGACGATGAGAAGAAGCCTCGCAAACGCGGACCCAGAAGGCGCTCTGGGGCTGGAAAGTCAGGGGCAGGGAAATCGGCTGCAGGTAAAACTACAGCTGGTAAGCCCCCGGCAGGTAAGTCGGCAGCCGGTAAATCCGCGAAGAACAAGCCCTCGACTCGCAAGCGCAAATAAGGAGTGCCCTTGTCTGGGTGCAGGCGCTCAAGGGCTTGTCGTTTTTAAGGGTTCACAGGTTTCGGCTATTGATTTTCTAGCTGTTACAGCTTCAAGCTTCAATTTTATCGAGAGTAGGAAGTATGTCAGATCAGGTATACGGCTTGCATGCCGTGCAGAGCCTGTTGGAACGCCGCGCCAATGATATTGAATTGTTGCTGGTGCAGCAGGGCCGGCAGGACAAGCGCTTACAAGAGCTGGTTGCGCAGATAGAGCGAGCCGGATTGAGCCTTCAGGTTGTGCCCCGGGAAAAGCTGGATGCATTGAGTTCGGGTGGCCGCCACCAGGGTGTGGTGGCGCAAGTGGCTGAGCGCGAGTCGGCATACAGCGAAAAGCAGCTGCCCGAATTGCTGGCAAACATGCCGGCTCCGGCTTTGGTTTTGGTGCTTGATGGCGTAACGGACCCTCATAATTTGGGCGCCTGCCTGCGCAGCGCCGATGCTGCAGGGGTTAGCTTGGTCATCGCGCCGAAGGATAAATCTGCCAGCCTGAACGCGACTGTGCGTAAAGTGGCCTGTGGCGCTGCCGAAACGGTGCCTTTTGTGGCGGTAACCAACCTTGCGCGTACCCTTAAGCAGCTGCAGGAGGCGGGTGTTTGGCTGGTGGGCATGGCGGGAGAAGCTGAGCAGAGCCTCTACGATATTGACCTTGGCGGCCCTATCGCCATTGTTATGGGCGCGGAAGGCGCAGGATTGCGCCGACTGACGCGGGAAAACTGTGATTATCTGGCGAAATTGCCGATGGCGGGCGAGATAAGTAGTTTGAATGTATCGGTCGCCACCGGCGTGGCGCTGTTCGAAGTGGTGCGTCAGCGGCGCTAAGTGGCTGTCTGATGACTGATTTTTGTGCGATTTGGCTTGCATCCCGCGCCACACTTGCCTAGAATTCGGCCTCTTGAAATTTCCGTCAGTCGCGGCCTTGCTTCGGCTGGCCTCCTTGCCGCACCGAGAATCGGGTGGCTTTAACCCATAAGGAGATGCATATATGCGTCACTATGAAGTCGTGTTCATGGTCCATCCGGATCAGAGTGAACAGGTTCCGGGTATGATCGAGCGTTATACTCAGGCCATCGAAAAAGACGGCGGTAAAGTTCACCGTCTTGAAGATTGGGGCCGTCGTCAACTGGCTTACCCGATCGAAAAAATCCACAAAGCCCACTACGTTCTGATGAATGTTGAAGCGTCTGGTGAAGCAATGGAAGAGTTGCGCACCAACTTCCGTTTTAACGATGCCATTCTGCGTGACCTGATCATCCGTTGCGACGAAGCTGTGACTGAAGAGTCACCGATCATGAAGATCGAGAAAGAAAGTCGTGACCGCCGTGGCCGCAGCGATCGTCCGCGTCGTGAAGACAGTGACGATTCAGACAGCTCAGATGATGATTCGTCTGAGACCGAAGCAACAACGGCTGACGCCGAAGATTAATCGCGGATAATACTGGAGAGTAAAATGGCACGTTTTTTTCGTCGTCGTAAGTTTTGCCGCTTCACCGCGGAAGGTGTTAAGCAGATCGATTACAAAGATCTGGAAACCTTAAAAGCCTATGTTTCTGAAACAGGCAAAATTGTTCCTAGTCGCATTACCGGAACTAAAGCTAAATATCAGCGCCAGCTAGCTACTGCGGTAAAACGCGCGCGCTTTCTGGCCTTGCTGCCCTACACTGATAGCCATCAGTAAGCAGCAGTTGTAATACCAGTGCGCACTCTGGCTGAATTTATTATGAGGGGGCGCACGCAGGCCGTAGCTGTGTCTGTGTTAAGCGTAGGCACCGTGTTTTTTGCCTGGGTTGCCGCCGCCGCTATAGCGCTGGTGACCTTAAGAAAGGGTGTGAGTCAGGGCGGATATGTTCTGATTTGGGCCTTGTTACCGGCGGCAGTGATTGCGCTGGGCGCTGCGGACCTCGGGCCCATAACGGCGATAGTCGGTGTGTACCTGGGGGCGAGTTGTCTGAGGGCTAGTGGCTCTTGGCCTTTGGCCTTGCTGCTCATTAGTTTGGCGGGCGTAGCCCTGGCGGTATTGATGAATACCCTTGCCGTTGCGCAGACCCAGCAGATAGCTGATTTGCTGTCGCAAGTGGTTACTCAGATGCGAGAGCAAAATCCGCAGCTGACGATGGCAACATTGTCGGTGCCGGACGTGGCGGGCCTTATAGGTGTTATCAATGCCTATACCGTTGCTCTGAGCATGTTGTTGGGGCGCTGGTGGCAGTCGCTGTTATATAACCCGGGCGGTTTTCGCGTTGAATTTCACGCGCTGCGCTTGGGGCCGGTACTGGCGTCGGCTTTAGTGATTGGCATGTTATTGCTGGGTGCCAGCGAAGATTGGCGGAATTGGATGTTGATTCTGCAAATGCCATTGACCTTTGCGGGTATCGGACTGGTACACGCGGTGGCCGACAGGTATAAGCTTGGGCAAAGCTGGTTGGTAGTGTTTTACGTGTTGTGGGTGTTTTTAATGCCCTTGCGCTGGCTGGTTCAGCTGCTCGCGGTAGTTGACAGTTTTATTGATGTGAGAAAGCGTTTGCCGGGCCCTAAGTCGGCTGAGTAAGCGCGAAAAGAGGATGAAATCATGCAGGTCATATTGCTGGAAAATGTAGGTAAGCTGGGTGAGCTTGGCGACCAGGTAAATGTAAAATCCGGTTACGGCCGTAATTTCCTGATTCCCTTTGGCAAGGCTGTACCGGCAACGGCAGCAAATGTTGCCGAGTTTGAGCAGCGCCGTTCAGAGTTGGAGGCCGCCGCCGCTGAGAAGCTTGCAACGGCTCAGAAACGCGCAGAAGCGCTGAGCGAGCTGGTAGTGACTATCGCTGCCAATGCTGGTGAAGAGGGCAAGTTGTTTGGCTCAATTGGTACCCGCGATATCGCCGAGGCCGTTTCTAAAGCCAGTGGCAGTGAAGTGGTAAAAAGCGAAGTTCAGTCGTCTGAGGGCGCTATTCGCGAAGTTGGCGAGTACGAGATAGACCTGAAATTGCACCCGGAAGTGACTACCAGCATCAAGCTGTCCGTTATTCCCGAGTAAGGAATCGGCGCAGTCCGCGTCTCTGCGGGCCTGTGAGCAGTAATAGGAAAGCATCCGATGATCGGATGCTTTTTTTTTGCGGGTATATGCCCCACAATGATCGGCCAAACGCGCATAATAAAGCCCAATGCAAAGCGAAACCTACGACGACGCACCGCCGCCGTTTGATGATATAGACATAGCGACACTCAAATTGCCCCCGCATTCCCTGGAGGCAGAGCAGTCTGTGCTCGGTGGTTTGCTCATTCGCGGTGATGTCTGGGATACGGTAGCCGACCTCTTGTCCGAGGCTGATTTTTTCCAGCCCAGACACCGCCATATCTATGGCGCTATGGCGAAGCTGGTCGAGCAAGAACAGCCTATAGACGTAGTAACGCTGGCCGAAGCCCTGGACAAGAACGCACAGCTCGATAATGTCGGCGGCATCGCCTACCTCGCAGAGCTTGCCCAAAATACTCCGGCTGTCGCGAATATTCGCGCCTATGCCGATGCGGTGCGCGAGCGGGCAACCCTGCGATCCCTGATTGAGGCGGCCCAAAAAATCGCCGACAGCGGCTTCAATCCCGAGGGTCGCAATAGTGCTGACCTGCTTGATGCCGCTGAGCGGGACATTATGCAGATCAGCGAGGACCGCCCCAAGGCCGGCGGTCCGCAGCCGGTAACACCCTTGTTGCACAATGCGGTTGAGCGCATTGACGAGCTATTTCGCAGTGGCTCCTCGCTAACCGGTGTGAGTACCGGTTTTAGCGAGTTGGACGATATGACCTCGGGACTGCAGAAATCGGATTTGATTATCGTCGCCGCCCGGCCTTCCATGGGTAAAACCACCTTTGCCATGAACCTGGTTGAAAACGCCATTCTTGCGGACGACAGGCCGGCACTGGTTTTCAGCATGGAAATGCCTGCAGACCAGCTGATGATGAGGATGCTGTCCTCGGTAGGGCGTATTGATCAAACAAAAGTGCGCACCGGCAAGCTGGATCAGGAAGATTGGCCCAAGCTCAGTGCGGCGGTCCACAAACTCAAAGACAGACCACTCTTCATCGATGATACCCCGGCCTTAACGCCGACGGAGGTGCGCTCACGCGCGCGCAAACTCGTGCGCGAGCACGGTGAGCTATCGATGATTATGATCGATTATCTGCAGCTGATGCAGGTTGCAGGCAAGGGCGGTGAAGGCCGCACGGCGGAAATCTCGGAAATTTCACGCTCGCTTAAAGGCATTGCAAAAGAATTCAAGTGTCCGGTGGTGGCGCTCTCCCAGCTAAACCGTGCGCTGGAGCAGCGGCCCAATAAGCGGCCCGTTAACTCGGATTTGCGTGAATCCGGTGCAATTGAGCAGGATGCCGACGTCATCATGTTTATTTACCGCGAAGAGGTCTACAACGAAGAGACAGATCAGAAAGGCGTGGCGGAAATCATTATCGGCAAGCAGCGAAACGGCCCCATTGGCACGGCGCGCCTGACCTTTATTGGCAAGTACACCCGCTTTGAGAATCTCGCCTTCAGCGGCTACCGTGACGATCCCGGTTAAAGACGCTCACCGTCTGACGTTGGTTCTAAGCATCCGGAACTAGTCTGAATCCGCCGCCGGGTCTTCCCTCACGCCCAGAAAACGGCTAAAGAACAAGCCCGCCTCAAATAACAGCCACATCGGAAGCGCCAGCAGGCATTGGGAAAATACGTCCGGCGGTGTCAGTAGCATGGCGACGACAAAGCAAGCGACAATGACATAGGGTCGTTTGCCCTGCAGGGACTCGCGCTCGACCGCTCCGCTCCAGATCAATAATAGTGTGGCTATCGGAATCTCAAAGGCCAGACCGAAGGCCATGAACAGCTTGAGTGCAATGTCGAGAAAGCGGCTGATATCGGGGGTGTAGGCGACACCGTCGGGTACGATGCTGCTGAAAAACCCGAACACCAGCGGAAAGACGGCGTAGTACGCGAAGGCCAAACCGGCATAAAACAAAATGATACTGGAGGTCAGCAGTGGCAGGGCGACACGTTTTTCGCGTTGATACATGCCCGGCGCCACAAAGCCCCAGATTTGATGCAGGATAAAGGGCATAGCCAGACAAAGGCTGGCCACAATCACCAGTTTGAAGGGCGCTAAAAAAGTAGACGCAACCTCCGTAGCGATCATGCTGGTGCCATCGGGTAGTAGCGTGCGCAGTGGCGCGGAGACGAAGGTATAGAGGTCGTTGGCAAAGGCCATCAGGCCCAGTGCAAAGGCTAGCACCAGCAATACGCAGCGCATTAGGCGGTCGCGTAACTCGGACAGGTGTTGTACCAGAGGTTGGCCGGTATCGTTTTCGGCGCTTTTATTCATCGTTGCTGCTTGGCTTGGTTAGCTTGCTGGATTCGTCTTGGCTGCGCGCGGGTTTTACTACGTCACTGATATCGTACTCAAGTGATTTTAGCTGCTGCTGTGTTTCCTTGAAGCCCTCTTCCACCGATTTGAAGCTGTCCTTCACCGAGTCGCCGGTTTCCTTCAAATTGGACATGATTGACTCGTTGTGAAGTTGGCGCTTAATGTCGTCTGCGCCTATTTCGCGCTCGATTTCATCGCGTATAGCCGTAAAGCTGCGACGTAATCGTCCCAGCCAGAGCGAGACCGTCCGGATAGCCGTCGGCAGCCGCTCAGGTCCGAGTACGAGCAAGCCAACGATAAAAATCAGAACAAGTTCTGCAAAACCAATATCAAACATGGTGGTTTAAACAGACTTATCCTTGTGTTCGCTTTTGATTTGACCGGGCTCTATTACTTCAGCGGTGTCTTCGGCGTCGGCGTTCTCACCTTTATCGTCTGACATGCTTTTCTTGAAGCCCTTGATCGCGCCGCCCAAATCAGATCCGATGCCCTTGAGCTTCTTTGTGCCAAACAGCAGCAGCACAATAATCAATATAACGACCAGCTCTTTAATGCCAAAACCCATGGTGTATTACCTCATTCAAGTCGTTGAATTTATTTTTGCCGGGAGGCCTTTTCTTCAAGCCCCGACAGGTCAAAGCGTCGCTCTAATTCTGCGAGCACGTCTTTATAACTCAAGTTCAAGTGCGAGAGCATGACAAGACTGTGAAACCAGAGGTCCGCGGTCTCGCCTATTAGCTCTTTTGGGTCGTTTCCCCCTTGCAAGTCCTTGGCAGCCAGTACTGTTTCAAAGGCTTCTTCGCCGACTTTTTCCAGGATTTTGTTAAGTCCGCTCGCGTGTAAGCTCGCCACATAGGATGAGTCTGGTTCCGCATTTTGCTTGCGTTGCTCAAGCACGCTAGTGAGCTGTTCCAGTACGCGATCGTTCATCTTATTTGGACTCGTAAATGTCTTGCGGGTTTTTCAGAACAGCTTCCGTTGCTGTCCAGTCGGAATCATTCAAAGTGCGGAAGAAGCAGCTTTGGGTGCCGGTATGGCAGGCTATGCCGCCCTGCTGAATAACGCTTAATAAAACGGTATCGCCGTCGCAGTCCAGTTGTATCTGTTGGATTTGCTGCTCGTGCCCGGATGACTCGCCTTTCTTCCATAGTTGAGCGCGCGAGCGCGACCAATATACAGCCTTGCCGGTTTCGGCGCTCAGGGCGAGGGCGTCGCGGTTCATCCACGCCATCATTAACACGCGTCCGCTGGTGGCATCTTGTGCGATTGCCGGCACCAGGCCGTCCTTGTTCCATTTGACGGCATCTAGCCACGTTGGCGCTGTCATTTCACTTTTGCTCATAATTGTCTCTGCTTGCTGGCGGCATTATGACACGCCGGACAAGCTCATTCACACTACCTGAGGCACAGTAAGGCGAGCCCAATGCCGCCGAGTAGCCAGCTGGCCGGGGGAAGTTGCAATCCGGGTTGCGACGCCAATACGGCCGCCGCGATGCTCAAGGCGCCGAGCAGGCGAAGTCGCTGGTGCTGGCCTTGCTTCTGGATCAGGGCGCTGAGCTTGCGCAGTTCGTTCTCATCGCTGCCGGAGCGTTGCTGCTGTCGCGGGCCCTCGAACAGGGTTTCCGGTAAATTGGGTAGTTGTTCAAGCCAGCCGGGGAGGCGGTGCCCCACCTTTTTTAGCATGCTCTGGGGTGAGTAACGATCGCGCAACCATTGTTCCAGAAAGGGTTTGGCGGTGTCCCATAGATTCAACTGCGGGTAGAGCTGTCGCCCGAGGCCCTCGATATTGAGTAGGGTTTTTTGCAGCAGTACTAATGAGGGCTGAACTTCCATGTCGAAGCGTCGTGCGGTCGAAAACAGGTAGACCAGCAGTTGGCCGAATGATATTTCTGCGAGAGGTTTTTCAAACACGGGTTCGCAGACGCTGCGCATGGCCGACTCGAATTCGTGGACGCGGGTGGTGGCGGGAATCCAGCCGCATTCAATATGAAGTTCGGCTACCTCGCGATAGTTGCGCTGGAAAATGGCGAGCAAATTGCGCGCCAGGTAATACTGATCAAAGTCGCTAAGGCTGCCGATAATGGCGCAGTCGATGGCTATGTACTGAGGCGACTGGGGGTGTTTGCGCGACACAAAAATATTGCCGGGATGCATGTCGGCGTGAAAAAAGCTGTCGCGAAAAACTTGTGTAAAAAATATTTCGACACCGCGCTCGGCCAACATTTTCATGTTGGTATTCTGGGCATTCAGTGCGTCCAAATCGGTGACGGGGATGCCGTCAATACGTTCCATGACGAGCACATTGCGGCGCGTGTAGTCCCAGAAAACTTCCGGTACGTACAGCGCTTCCGAGTCGGCAAAGTTTCGGCGAAGTTGCGAGGTGTTCGCGCCTTCGCGCTGCAAATCAAGTTCGTCAAAAATGGTGATTTCATAATCTTCCACCACTTCCACGGGCCGCAGGCGACGGCCGTCCGGCACATAGCGTTGAACCAGTTTGGCGATCGTGTATAGCAGGCGGACATCTTTTTCGATGGTGCGATGAATGTCGGGCCGTATAACCTTGACAACCACTTCTCGACCGTTTTTGAGCGTTGCTGCGTGCACCTGGGCAACTGATGCCGATGCCAGTGCTTCGTCCTCAAACCTGGCAAAAAGCTCCGATACGGGTTTCCCCAGTGCGTCCTCGATTATTGATTTGGCCAGGGTGTTGGAAAAGGGTGGCACCTGATCCTGCAGTTTGGCGAGCTCGTCTGCCACGTCATCAGGAAGCAAGTCGCGTCGAGTTGAAAGGAGCTGGCCAAACTTTACGAATACGGGGCCCAGGGATTCTAGCGCTAGCCGCAGGCGTTCGCCGCGACTGCTCTTGGGCGCAGGTATGAGGCGCCAGGGGCCTAAGCGGAGGATTAGAGACAGCCAGCCCGGGAGTCGCGAATTGTCGACAAGCTGGTCTAGCCTGTGGCGCATCGCAATGATGAATATGGTGGTGAGTCGGCGCAATCCAAACAAGTGGGCTAGTTCCCGGATTCAGTTGAGGGCTTTAATTTTTGCTGTAACTGTCTCAGGCGAGCCTGAAGTTTGTCGGTGCGCAGTGCAAGAGACTCCACATCGCGGTAAAAATCTTCGGCTTCAACGGGGTGGGGCACCCACTGGCTTTCTTCACGAACAAATTCGCTGGCCTGACGGCGAAAAGAGGAAAATGCTTTTTTTGCCCACTGGTTGCCTTGCCGAATGGTCTTCCCAATTTGGTGTGCGGCAACATCGCCGAGGAGTTTGGCCAGGGGCGCTTCCCAGTCAATATCCAGTTCTGCCAGAATTGCGCGCAATTCGAGTACGCGGCTGGTGTCGCCATCAACACGTACATTGCCGTTGATCAAGGCGGCCGCAGGATCCTCGGCCAGCGCAATTTTGGCAAACTCGTCCCAGGTGCCACTCAGGGTGGTTGTTGCCGGGGTATCGCTGCCGTTTTGCAGTAGCAGCTGGGCGTCGCCAACAATGAGCACGACACTGAGAGCGGGCTGAGTGCAGTTCAGTCGATAACTTTGCCCCATTAGAGCGCTGAGCCGCTCTTTCGTATTAAGGTCGAGCGCCAGCGCCCGGTTTACCAGACTTTCCACGACGCCTAGCGCCGATGCCGGTATGGCTGTACTCATGCTTTGATGCCACGGTGCACGGCCACAACACCGCCGGTCATATTGTAGTAAGTGGTATTGCTAAAGCCTGCCGTTTTCATCATGTCGAGCAGGGTTTCCTGATCCGGGTGCATGCGGATGCTCTCGGCAAGGTAGCGATAGCTCTCGGCATCACCCGCGACGAGCTGGCCCATTTTGGGAAGTACCGAGAAGGAATACTGGTCATAAATTTTGCCGAGCAATTCGTTTGTAGGCTTGGAGAATTCCAGCACCAGACAGCGACCACCGGGCTTGAGTACGCGCAGCATCGAGCGCAGTGCTGCGTCTTTGTCGGTGACATTGCGTAAGCCAAAGGCGATGGTAATGCAGTCAAAATAATTATCGGGGAAGGGTAGGTATTCGGCGTTTGCCTGCACGTATTCAATGTTGGCTACGATGCCTTTGTCGGTGAGCTTTTCGCGACCTACCTCAAGCATGGAGCTGTTGATGTCGGCGAGTACGACTTTGCCGGTCGGGCCGACAAGCTTGCTGAACTTCGCCGCCAGATCGCCGGTTCCTCCGGCAATATCCAGGACTCGCTGGCCGCGGCGGACACCGGAAAGTTCAATCGTAAAACGCTTCCAGACGCGGTGTATGCCCGCTGACATGAGGTCGTTCATGAGGTCGTAGCGCGCGGCGACGGAATGGAAAACCCCCGCCACCATGCCGGCTTTTTGCGAGCGGTCTACGGAGCTGAAGCCGAAATGGGTTTTGTTGTCGTCTGACATAGCACTTACCAGAATCTGTCCGGGCGGCTATTGTAGCTGTGCCGGCAAGTTATGTATAACCCGAAGCCTCCTCTGAGACTGATTCAGAGGTTGTGCTCTTCGCGCAGCTCGCGCAATTTTTCACGTCGTTCTTCAAGGCTAAGGGGCGTGCTGATTTCTTCCGGTAAGGCGGGTACCGAAGGCGCGGCGAGCTCTTCACCGGCCAGTACTTGCTGACAGATACGCAAATAATGTTCCTTGAATACAGGAAAGGCGTTGCGCTCGGGGTTGCCTGCCAGAAAATACCAGTCTGCTGCACGGCCGGCGTGGTAAACCGCGGCGTGGCTCCAGTTGTACTCGGCCTTGGGTGAGCTGGCGCGACAGGCCTCCAGATAGGCGCTGTGGGCATCGGGCAAGCCGAGTGAGGCAAGGTCGGGTTTGCTGAGTTCGCGAATCGTGTGGAGTGTGGGCAGGTAGGCAGATTCGCGAATACTGCGGCGTCCGCCGCGGACGATTTCTTCCGGGCTTAAATCAATCAGGCTTTGCAGCCATAATTGCTTGGCCACTCTTACCTTGTCGCCGGGAAAGGCCTTGTGAAACTGGTTGTGATAGGCCAGTTCCAACTCCGCGAAGAGCTGGTTGATTGCGTCAATATGTTGCTCGGTTACTTCCGGCTCGGGCTGGCTATTTGCCAACGATTCCTGAGGCCCAGCTGCGATCGGTGAGCTTGCTGAAGAGTTTTTCAGCTTCTGTTTGATGCTTTCCGTCAGCGTTTTGCTGTCCCGCATAATTGTCTCCCATTCGGTGGCGCTGCGCCCATTGGTACTTGATATGCTGTAGAAATTTGCTGTTCCACGAGCGCTGTAGCTGCCGGCTGTCTTGCCAGTATAAGCGAAATTCGGGCAGTAATTGGCGGGCAAATTCCTCGTCGATATTGGCCATTCGCAGAATATCAAAAACCGCCGCATCGGGTTGCCAGTTGCCGGGGAGTTGACGCGGTTCGGTATCGAAGTTAATCGCATTGGTGTAATGGGCCCACTGAAGGCGGACGTGTTTAATAAACTGGGTGTTCCACTGGCGGTCTTTCCGGCCGTTTTCACGCCAGTACAACACAAACTCCGGTACGGCATCTTCGATAAAGCTGCGATCTATGCCGCTGCGCTCCAGAATTTCCATCGCGTCAGGACTGGGTTGCCAGTCGTGTGTTACAGCCTTGGTGTGTGCTTCCTCGACCTGCTGGTAACGGTGGTCTTTCCAGCGTTTGGCGACGTGTTGGGAAAAGGTGCTGTTCCAGGAGGAGCGGGCGGAGCCTTTTTCCCGCCAGAAAGCGATAAACTCCGGTATCAGTGCTTCGATAAACGCGGGGTCGACCTGATGGAACTGGGTCAGGTAGGTGATGCTCTCGCGGTCGGGCCGCCAGTCATCGCGTATTGGCGAAGAGCTGCCATCTCCAGTAGCGGGAAAAGAAGGACTTTTTGGCGTCACTGCCGGGCTCTCCGCTACTGCAGTCGGCTCTGAGCCGGGTAATTGCTGCAATGAAAAGCGAATATTGCGAGCGCTGGCATTTAGCGCACTGCCGAGAGTTAAAACCCCCTGGGATTGAAGTTGGCGCAGGTTGTTTTCGATTTCAGGCATCTCCCAGAAGGGGAGTAATTGTTGCAGCTGCTGTTTGTCGATAAGCTGCCAGCTGTTTGCGTCCTTGCCGGCGAGCTGCGTCCATTCGGTGAGCAGCTGATAAAGCAGCGCTTCGTGCAGCCCGAGAGTGGCTGCGAGCGTGGGCGATACAATGAGCGGGCGTTCAATCACAACATCAACGGCCTGTAGTATGGGGAAATTACTGAGTCGCTATTGTACGGCCCCCTTCTAGTGCGGCCAACAGCGAATTCCAAAAGAGGGCTTTTTTGCCAATGGCAAAGCAGAAGACAGCGTTTGTTTGCAACGATTGCGGAAGTGAGTACGGGCGATGGCAGGGGCAGTGTCATGACTGCGGTGCGTGGAATACGCTCACCGAGTTCAAGTTGGGGCCTGCCGCAGCGGCGGCGCCGATGCAGCAGGTTGGTTACGCAGGTGCGGCGGCGGGTGAAGTTCAAACCTTGGCCAGTATTGATCTGACGGCATTGCCGCGTATTCATAGCGGCTCCTCGGAGTTTGATCGTGTTTTGGGCGGTGGCTTGGTGCCCGGGTCTGCAGTCTTGATTGGCGGTCATCCGGGGGCGGGCAAAAGCACCCTGTTGTTGCAGACGCTGTGCAAGCTTGCCGAGTCGGTGCCCGCCCTGTATGTGACGGGCGAGGAGTCCTTGCAGCAGGTGGCGATGCGCGCCCAGCGTCTGGAGCTGCCGACGGGCAAATTGCAATTGTTGTCTGAAACCCGCCTGGAATCTATATGTGCACTGGCTGCGAAAAACCGGCCGAAAGTGGTGGTGATTGATTCGGTTCAGGTTCTGCATTCGGACCACATAAGTTCAGCGCCGGGCAGCGTTTCCCAGGTGCGAGAATGTGCTGCGGCGCTAACGCGCTTCGCCAAGCAAAGCGATACCGTGGTGTTGTTGGTCGGGCATGTGACCAAGGAGGGGTCGCTAGCCGGCCCCAAAGTGTTGGAGCACATGATTGACTGCTCGATTATGCTGGAAGGTAGTAGCGATACTCGATTCAGAACTTTGCGCGCACATAAAAACCGCTTTGGTGCAGTGAATGAGCTGGGTGTATTTGCCATGACGGAGCAGGGACTGAAAGAGGTGAAGAACCCGTCAGCGATTTTCCTGAATCGTCAGGCTAATCCCGCCTCTGGAAGCGTTGTGATGGTGGTCTGGGAGGGTACCCGCCCCTTGCTGGTGGAGATTCAAGCTCTGGTCGATGATAGTAGTTTGGGTAATCCGCGCCGGGTGACAGTGGGGCTTGATCAGAATCGCCTGGCTATGCTCCTGGCCGTATTGCACCGCCACGGTGGCTTGCAGGTGGGCGACCAGGATGTGTTTGTTAACGTTGTGGGCGGCGTAAAGGTGTTGGAAACGAGCGCCGATTTGGCACTTCTATTTGCGATTGTGTCTAGCTTTCGTGATAAGCCTCTGCCCGAGGATCTGGTGGTGTTTGGGGAGGTAGGGCTATCCGGCGAGATTAGGCCTGTGCCCAGCGGGCAAGAGCGCTTGCAGGAAGCGGCCAAACACGGCTTTAGGCGGGCTATTGTGCCATCGGCCAATCGTCCGCGACGAGCCATTGAGGGCATGACCGTGGTTGCGGTTGATAGTCTTGCCCAGGCAATAGACGCGATGTAGTCCACGCCAAAACATTAACGCGACTAGGAGTAAGTGTTTGCCAGAGCCGACCTAGAATATCTCCTCAAGTGAGGTATCGCGGGGGGTATTGGCTGGTGAGCCGGATGGCGATTCACTATCCCCGCCTGAGGGCACATCCTCGGACCGGAATATTTCAAATATCGCGTTGGCCTGACCGGGAGCGGCGAGCATTCCGGTCTCCGGGTCTATGCGCACACTGGAGATGCCCGGGGGCTGCTTCATGGGACGTTCCGGCTTGTTTGCGAGAGCGGCCGCCATATATTCCATCCAGATGGGCAGGGCGACTGAGCCACCGTATTCCTTTCGACCCAGATTGAGGTTGTTGTCAAAGCCAACCCATGCGGTTGTGACGATGCCCGAGCCATAGCCGGAAAACCAGGCATCTGTGGGGCCGTTGGTTGTGCCGGTTTTGCCGGCAAGATCGCTGCGCCCCAGTTTGCGCGCTCGTCGGCCCGTACCATAGCGAATAACGTCTTTGAGTATGCTATCCATAATGTAGGCAACACGCTCTTCGACGATACGCTCGGCATTGGGGTGCTGTGGCTCGGGTGGGAGTTCGGCACTGTTGAGAATGGCCTCCAGATTGTTGGCTTCCTGAAAGAAGGGTTCGTCGCCGACAAACATTTCTTCAGGTGAAAAGCTGATGTCGTTCTCGTTATCACAATCGCGGCATACAATCGGGTGCTCGGCCTGGTAAAGAATTTTTCCGTCGTGATCTTCAATCCGAGAGATCACGTGAGGTGTGACTTTGTAGCCGCCATTGGCGAAGGCCGAGTAGCCGGTGACAACGTCCAGGGGGGTGGCGGACAGGCTGCCCAGTGCGAGCGACAGGTCGCGAGGTAATTGCGACTCGCGAAAGCCGAAGCGTGTTACGTAGTCGATGGTTTTGCCAATGCCGGTGGATCGTAGCAGTCGAATCGACACCAGGTTGCGCGAATTGTAAAGCGCCTTGCGCAGTCTGGTGGGGCCGTAGAATTTGCCACTATCGTTGGTCGGCCGCCAGGTGCTTTCCAGGGTCTGGTCATCAAAGACGATGGGCGCGTCATTGATTACGGTCGCTGCTGTGGCGCCGTATTCCAGTGCCGCGCTGTAAATGAAGGGCTTGAAGTTGGAGCCGGGTTGGCGGTTGGCTTGGGTGACGCGATTAAAGCTGCTGTGCTGGTAGTCGTAGCCGCCCACCAGGCTTAGAATCTCCCCGGTGTCTGCATCCATTGAAACGAGAGAGGCCTGAATCTTGGGCAGTTGTGAGAGCTTCCAACCTTCGCCGCTGGCGCTGACACGCACCAGATCACCAACGTTAACAACATCGCTAGCTTTTTGTGGCGCTTCGCCCCGGCTGTCTTCGTTAATGAAGGGGCGCGCTTCGGAGAGCCCGTCCTGCCATTGCAGGGTGATTTCGGTGGCATCTCGCATCAACAGGCGGGCCGATTGGTCGGCGACGTCGAGCACCAGTGCTGGCTCCCAGCGACTGACCGAACCCACTTTACGCAGTTGCGCCTGCCAGTAGTCGCGGTCGTAATTTTTGGTGTCCAGCGGCCATTTGGCCTCGGCACCGCGGTAGCCGTGGCGCAGTTCATACTCACTAACGCCCTCAAGAACGGCATTGTTGGCGACTTTCTGGAGCTTACTGTCGACCGTGGTGAATGCACGGTAGCCCTCGGTGTAGGCATCTGCGCCAAAGCGGCGGATCATGTCTCTGCGTACCATTTCAGCGACATAGGCGGCTTCCGCCTGTAACTTGCTGCCATAATAGGTTGAGGTGACTTCGACTTCCCGGGCTGCCGCGTATTCCTCCTGCGTGATATGTTTCAGGTTGAGCATGCGCCCCAAAATCCAGTCGCGACGTGATTTCGCTCTGGCAGGATTGGCGAGTGGGTTGTAGGCAGAGGGTGCTTTCGGAAGCCCCGCAATCATGGCCATTTCTGCGAGATTGAGTTCTCCTACGTGCTTGTCGTAGTAAACGCCGGCAGCGGCTTCAATACCGTAGGCATGGTTGCCCAGAAAGATTTTGTTGAGGTAGAGCTCGAGTATTTCGGCCTTGCTCAGGGCTCGCTCGATTTTAACGGCAAGAAAAATTTCGTTAAATTTTCGCGAAAAAGTCCGCTCTTGGGATAAAAAGTAGTTCTTGGCGACCTGCATGGTGATTGTGCTACCACCGCTCTGGATCTCGCCGCTAATGATCAATTGTGACGCTGCTCGCAGCAAACCGGCGATATCTACGCCATGATGCTCGTAGAATCGGTCATCCTCGGCGGCGAGGAAGGCCTTGATAAAAATAGGCGGTATATCCTCGAAGTCGAGCGGTGTTCTCTTCTTTTCTCCGAACTCTCCAATGAGCTGCAAGTCTCGGCTATAAATGCGCAGAGGGGTTTGGAGGCGAATATCGCGAAGGGTGTCGACATCTGGTAGCTTAGGCGTCAGATAAATAAATATGGCAGCAAAACCGGCAATAACACTGGCGGCAAGCACTAGCGAAAGTTGTATAAGTGCCCGCCGTATAAAGATAAATTTTGACATTCTGATCCTGTTAAAGGGTGCTCGGTGGTGCGCGAATTGCCGCTTATATTAACGAAATGCGGCGCGCTATACTCAAATATCATTATAACTATTTGCGAAAATGGGTTCTCTGGTATTTAATCTATTTATAAACAGTGTGTTCTAAGTCTCGGATGCAGATAGGAAAACCTTAGTGTTACAAGATCTTTTTGGCGGCTGGCGACCCAGCTCAGTAATAGGTGTGGATATCAGTTCCAGCTCAGTGAAGGTGCTGGAGTTGAGCCGCAATGACGGCCGCTATCGGGTGGAGAGCTATGCTGTGGCGCCCTTGCCGCAGAACGCCGTGGTGGAGAAAAGCATTACTGATACCGAGGTGGTGGCTGAAACCTTGCGCCTGGCGTACGCGCGTTCCCGCTCAAAACAGAAAAATGTCGCGGTTGCGGTATCGGGCGCTGCGGTAATCACTAAAGTGATTGAAATGTCGGCAGATCTCAGCGAGGACGTGCTGGAAACGCAGATCACCATGGAGGCCGATCAGTACATTCCCTACCCGCTGGAAGAGGTGGCGCTGGATTTTGAGGTTCTGGGTCCTTCTGCACGAAACGAAGACATGGTAGACGTGCTTCTGGCGGCGTCCAGACAAGAGAATATCGATAGCCGCATCGAGGCTCTGGAGTTGGCGGATCTTGAAGCTAAAGTGGTCGATATCGAAGCTTTCGCCATGGAGCGAACTTTTACCCTGATTGCACAGCAGTTTGAATTGAACGAAAACTCGGTAGTGGCGATCGTCGACATCGGCGCGACCGTGACCACCCTCAGCGTCATTGTTAATGAGGAAACTATCTATACGCGCGAGCAGCTGTTTGGTGGTCGCCAGTTGACAGAAGAAATTCAGCGCCGCTATGGCGTATCTTACGAGGAAGCCGGGCAGGCCAAGAAGGAAGGTGGCATTTCTGACGACTATGAAGAAGAAGTGCTGGACCCTTACAAGGATGCCGTCGTTCAACAAATATCACGCGCACTGCAGTTTTTCTTTTCGGCCAGTCAATACAATATGGTCGATCTGATTGTTTTGGCGGGCGGGGTGGCTTCAACCGCCGGGTTAGCCGACAGGGTAAGTGAAGCGATAGGTACAACAACGGCAGTGGCGAACCCCTTCGCCAATATGGAAGTGGCTCCCGGCGTTGACGTGTTGGCGCTAAATAGTGATGCCCCTGCGATGATGATTGCTTGTGGGCTCGCCTTGAGGAGTTTTGATTACTGGCACAGATCAACCTTCTCCCCTGGCGAGCCGAGCGCCGCGCTGCAATGCAGCGTCAGTTTTTGGTGATTTTGGCCGGAATGGCCGTGATGGGTGGCTTGTTGGTATTTCTTGCCGACCGTTTCGTCACGGGTCAAATTGCGGACCAAAATGGTCGTAACGATTACCTGAAGCAGCATATTGCCGAACTGGATGCTCAGGTTAGAGAAATCCGGGAGCTTGAAAAACGTCGTGCGGAGCTTTTGGAACGGATGGAAATTATACAAGGCTTGCAGGGAACGCGGCCGGTTATCGTGCGTATATTCGACGAGACTGTACGTACCTTGCCGGACGGTGCGTTTTTTCTTTCAATGGATCGTAAAGATAAAATCGTGCAGGTGAAGGGTAAGGCCGAGTCAAATAACCGCGTTTCCAGCTTAATGCGAAGACTGGACAGTTCCGAGTGGTTTGCAGAGCCAAACTTAACCACAGTCAGCGCGGCACCGGATTTCGGTGAGCAAGGTAGTAATTTTGAATTGTCGTTCAAGATTACGACGCCGGACAAAGAGAAGGAGAAATAGCGGTGGCTTTTCAGGACGCTCTAAAAGACCTGAAAGAACTGGATATCAATAATCTGGACTTTGAGGCTATCGGCACGTGGCCCATACTCGCCAAAGCTATTCTTTGGGGAATAGTATTTGTCGGCTGTATAGTGGCCGGTTATATATATGTTATTGACCCACTTCGACAGGAGCTTGCAAAGGTAACGGCGATGGAGCAGACCTTGCGTGAGGACTTCAAGCGCAAGGCTTTTAAGGCTGCCAATTTGCCGTCTTACCGCAAGCAAATGATTGAAATGGAAGAGACCTTTGGCGCCCTGCTGAGCCAGCTTCCGACCGATACGGAGGTTCCAGGTCTGTTAGAGGATATTACCGAAGAGGGCGTTACCAACGGCTTGGAAATCAGTTCCATAAAACTGCAGTCTGAAGTGAAAAAGGAGTTTTACGTTGAATTGCCGATCAGCATTCAAGTAAAAGGGCCTTATCATGACCTTGCCGCCTTCGTTAGCGGTATTGCCGGCCTGCCGCGAATAGTAACGTTGCATGATTTTTCAATCTCAAGCGCCAAGGGTGGGGTCGATTTGAATATGTCTATCACGGCCAAAACTTATCGCTATCGTGATCCGGAGGCGGGTTGATGCCGTATTCTCCGCTGACAAAATTGTGCGTTCTATTGGGCTTGAGTTTTCTGCTGGTTGCCTGTGGCGGAGATTCCGCTTACCGGGATCTCGATTTGTTTATGGACGAAGCAAAATCCCGTCCGGTCGGGCAGATTCCGCCCATACCGCCCTTTAAGGCGTATAAGGCCTTCAATTACAGTGCGTCCGGGCTGCGCAGTCCCTTTGTTCGACCGGTAGAGGCCCAGCAAGTGGCGCGTTTATCGGGTTCTGCGTCTGTTAAACCGAATTTTAATCGCAAGCAGGAATATCTGGAGCAATTCAGTCTGGATTCCATGCGTATGGTGGGGTCGCTCGAAATGGACGGTGTGCGCTGGGCTTTGATTCGTGACAGTGAGAGCAGTGTGCATCGGGTTCGAGTCGGCAATTATTTGGGGCGTAATCACGGCAGGATTATTGAGTCGAATGAGACTCATCTTGTCATCATAGAAATAGTGTCTGATGGCGCCGAAGGCTGGATAGAGCGGCCGCGAACGCTGGAAATAAAAACAAGTGACGGTTAAGCGAGCGGAGATGTCATGAATACCTTAAAGCCACGTAATCTACAGCGGTACCTGCTTTGGGTGGCCTGCGTGATTCTCTGTCCATTTGCTGTGGCGGCAGAATTGCGGGATGTGCAATTTTCCTCCCTGGAGGGGGGGCGGTTTGAAGCGCGTCTGAGTTTTGACTCCGTGCCACCTGAGCCCAAAGGCTATACGATTGAAAAGCCTGCTCGAATCGCGCTGGATTTACCGGGTGTTAGTAGCGCGCTAAAACAAAAGAAATTTCCACTTGCCTATGGTAATGCCAGTAGTGCCGTGGTGCTTGAGGGTAATGGCCGCACGCGACTCGTCTTAAACCTGCTTGAGCTTGTCCCCTATCTGACCCGGGTCGATGGCAATGATCTGGTGGTGGAAGTGGGACAGGTGTCATCGGATTATCTGAAGAAAACAGCCGGCACGATACAGCAGATTTCCGGAACCTCGCAGACAGTCGAAACCATTGCGGGTAACCGCGTTACCGATATGGATTTCAAGCGCGGCGCCAACGGCGAAGGGATGCTGGTGCTTACCCTGAAAGATCCCAAGGCGGATATCAATGTCTATGAACAGGGCGCAAAAGTATTTGTGCAATTTGCCGACGTTGCCTTGCCGGACAACCTCCGCCGCCGCTACGACGTAGGCGATTTTGCAACTCCGGTGCAATCGGTTGACGCTATTGCAGATCGCACGGGAACACGCTTTGAAATTAAGTCGACAGGCGATTATGACTATCTCGCCTACCAGGCGGATAACCAGTACGTCGTCAGTGTTAAGCCCTTAAGTCAGGCGGAAGTCGAGGAGCGTCGCAAAGAATTCGCTTACGTGGGTGAAAAACTATCGTTGAATTTTCAGGATATAGAAGTTCGCGCAGTGTTGCAGTTGATAGCGGATTTTACGGAATTGAACTTGGTTGCTAGTGACACGGTGAGTGGCAACATTACCTTGAGGCTCAAAAATGTGCCTTGGGATCAGGCCTTGGAGTTGGTGTTAAAGACCAAAGGTTTGGACAAGCGCCTGATTGGCAACGTGCTCATGGTGGCTCCGGCAGCCGAGATAGCAGAGCGCGAGCGTCAGGAAATCGAAGCGCAGAAGCAGGTGCAGGAATTGGCCCCGCTGCGAAGCGAATTTATCCGTATACGCTATGCGGACGCTAAGGATTTGATGACCCTGTTTCAGCGCACCTCCACTGGAGGTGGCGAGGAGAATGAAGGTGAGGATATCCTAAGTGAGCGCGGCCGGGTTGTGCTCGAGTCCAGAACTAACTCCCTGCTGGTGACTGAAACCTCTGCCAAGCTTGATGAAATTCGGCGCCTCATAAAACAAATCGATGTGCCTATCCGCCAGGTGCAAATCGAAGCCCGCATCGTGCGCGCAAACTCGGATTTTGACCAAAGTTTGGGTGTGCGCTGGGGTGGTGCATACACGAAGACGGGTTCCGGCAATATCAAATCCGCAAACGCGAGTATTGAGGATAATAATACAACCACCAACAACCTGATTGAGGCCGGAAATAACGGAGATCCTTCCTTTGAGGTCGTTCCCGGCATGATTTCCGATCTCGGTGTCGCCGGCGCTGCGGGCTCGTTTGCACTGGGCTATATTGGAAGGAATGTATATTTAAATCTGGAGCTCTCGGCCCTCGAGTCAAAGGGCCGCGGCGAAATCGTATCCCAGCCCAAGGTCATTACGGGTGACAAGGAGCCGGCCATAATCAAGGCGGGAACCGAAATTCCCTATCCGGAATCGTCCACCAATGGTGAAACAACGATTACCTTCAAGGAAGCCGTACTCAGCTTGGATGTGACGCCGATTATTACGCCGGACGATCGTATACTGCTCGACCTGCTGATTAATCAGGATACCGTCGGCCAATTGGTTATCGCGACAGGTCTGGGTGGACAGATACCGACAATCGATACGACCGAATTGAAAACCAAGGTCTTGGTTGGCAACGGTGAAACCGTCGTACTTGGTGGAGTCTACGAGACAGTAGATGTCGAATCGACGACGAAGGTGCCATTCTTTGGTGATCTTCCCTATATCGGCAGACTGTTCCGTCGCACCACGGTTGAGAAGGACAAGTCCGAGTTGCTGATTTTCATTACCCCTCGCATTCTTGCGGATACCCTCGTCGAATAAGTTTCTTATGACTCATCAGCTTGTGTTTCTGGTCGGCCCCATGGGGGCCGGCAAGAGCACTATCGGCAGGCTACTCGCAGACGAACTGGGTCTGGATTTTCGCGATGCAGATCGCGAGATTGAAGAGCGCAGTGGCGTCGACATTCCCTGGATATTCGATAAAGAAGGCGAACCCGGGTTTCGTGAGCGCGAAACGGCCATGCTGGAGGAATTGTCACAACTGTCTGGTGTGCTGGTTTCTACCGGTGGTGGGGTTGTCGGGCGGCCGGAAAATTTTGAGCTCATGCGCAGGGGGATTGTGGTGTATCTGCACGCCTCGGTTAATGAGCAGGTCAAACGTACCGCGAAAGACAAAAAGCGGCCGTTACTGCAAAACGCCAACCCCCGGAAAGTACTGGGTGAGCTAATGGCCAAGCGTGATCCGCTCTATCGAGAGCTCGCGAATATCGTGGTCGATACTGACGGCCGCAGCCCGCGCACCGTTGTAAATGAGCTCAAGCGTTTAATAGGCGCTGGCGATGAAGGCTGATTTCACAGCCTGGCGCAGCTAAGGCTACAATAGCGGCTGTATTCAGAACAGAAGAGACTCCATGCCTTCACTTTTTCTCGATCTCGGCGATCGCAGTTACCCTATCTCCATTGACCCAGACTTACTTCAATCAGGTGACTGGCCGGAATATATTGTGGGCAAGCAGGTCTGCATTGTTAGCAACACCACCGTTGCCCCCTTGTATCTCGAAGGCTTGCGCGCGCGCTTGGTTGGCAGGCATCTATCCATTGTGATCCTGCCCGATGGTGAGCAGTTCAAGACGCTGGATCAGCTTGGCGATGTGTTCGATACCTTATTGCGAGACGGCCACAACCGAACCACAACGCTGATTGCGTTGGGGGGAGGTGTTGTCGGGGATATGACAGGCTTTGCAGCGGCCTGCTATCAGCGCGGTGTTGCCTTTATCCAGATTCCGACAACCTTGCTTTCCATGGTGGATTCCTCGGTGGGTGGCAAGACTGGCGTCAATCACCCGCTGGGTAAGAATATGATTGGCGCTTTCTACCAGCCACAGTGCGTGGTGATTGATACTAATACCTTGAAAACTCTGCCTGCGCGGGAATATGCTGCGGGCTTGGCTGAGGTTATTAAATATGGACTGATTACCGACAGGCCCTTTTACGACTGGCTTAAGGCCCATTGGCGCGATTTGCTGGATCGCGATGAAGCTGCTTTGTCGGAGGCCATTTTGCGTTCTTGCCAAAGCAAGGCTCACATTGTGGCGGAAGATGAGCGCGAATCGGGTCGGCGCGCCTTGCTCAATTTTGGGCATACCTTCGGCCACGCTATCGAAACGGCGACGGGCTATGGCAGTTGGCTTCACGGCGAGGCCGTGGCGGCCGGTATGGTGATCGCTGCTCGCGTCTCTGCGGAACTTGGGTGGATAGAAGCCGCGGATGTGGATGAGATTGCCGCCGTGTTGGCTCAGGCAGAATTGCCTGTAAATCCACCGCCAGAGATGAGTGCGGATCAATTTATGTCCTTGATGGCAAGGGACAAAAAGGTGCTCGATGGCAGTTTGCGTTTAGTCTTGCTCAAGTCGATTGGTGACGCTGTGGTGAGCACAGAGGCCACTCCTGCCGTGATAGAGCGCGCTATTCAGGCCAGTCAGCGCCAAACCCGCTAGCGGTGCGTACTTATAAGTCCCTGTTTTGTTAGGGTATTTACATTATTACCTGGCTTATTCCGGGTATTTCCGCGCCGGATTTGTCGCGTCTGCGGCTTGAGTGTAGAATGTCTCTCCTTTTTTCCGGTGAACACTGTTTCCGGTTCGCGATTGCGGTAGCTATCTTTCTGATTTTCTGAGTTTTTTGCGAGAGTCGATTTATGAGTACAGGCCTGTACAGACCTGAAGACGTGCGTGACAACTGTGGCTTCGGCCTGATTGCCCATATGCAGGGCGATGCCAGCCACAAATTGTTGCAAACCGCCATTGAATCCCTGACCTGCATGACCCACCGTGGTGGCATCGCCGCAGACGGAAAAACCGGTGATGGCTGTGGGCTATTAATAAAAAAGCCGGACAGTTTTTTGCGCACGCTGGCAAATGAAGCGTTCTCAAGGGATCTGACGGATGTATACGGCATCGGCCAGATATTCCTGAGTGTGGACGCTGACAGCGCAGCGGCTGCCCGCGAAGCCTTTGCCATTGAGCTTGCTGCGCAAGGCTTGGAGTGTGTGGGCTGGCGAGAAGTGCCGCACGACCCCTCAGTGTGTGGCGAGATCGCCATCGCCAGTTTGCCGCGGATTGAACAGGTATTTATCAATAGCGACGTCAAGACCGAGCAGGAGCTTTGCACCAAGCTCTTTGTCGTGCGCCGCCGCGTCGAGAACGCGCTAAAGGCCGACAAGGATTTTTATATCTGCAGTCTTTCGGCGTCGGTATTGTCATACAAAGGCCTGATGATGCCGGTGGATTTGCCGCGCTTTTACCCGGATCTTGGCGATGCCCGCCTGGAGACGGCGATTTGCGTATTTCACCAGCGATTCTCGACCAACACCCTACCGCGCTGGCCGCTGGCCCAGCCTTTCCGTCTGGTTGCACACAACGGTGAAATCAACACAATTGACGGCAACCGAAACTGGGCTGAAGCGCGCTCGGCTAAGTTTTCGTCGCCGAACCTACCCGAAATCAGTAGCATCGCACCGTTGGTAAACCGTGAGGGTTCCGATTCATCCAGTATGGACAATATGCTGGAGCTTTTGTTGGCAGGTGGCATGCCCCTGTTTCGTGCAGTGCGCATGATGGTTCCGCCGGCCTGGCAAAACATGGAACACATGGATGCCGATTTGAAGGCCTTCTATGAATACAACTCCATGCATATGGAGCCCTGGGATGGCCCTGCCGGTATCGTACTCACCGACGGTCGCTACGCGGTTTGTATGCTGGACCGCAACGGCTTACGCCCGGCGCGCTGGGTTACTACCACCGACGGCTTTATTACGCTGGCCTCGGAAATCGGCACCTACGATTACAAGCCGGAAGACGTTATTGCCAAAGGCCGCGTAGGGCCAGGTCAGATTTTGGTGGTGGATACCGAAACCGGCGAAGTTATGCACACAGCCGAGGTGGATGCACAGCTCAAAGCCCAGCAGCCCTATAAAAAGTGGCTGAAGGAAAATGCGGTACGTCTCGAATCAACGCTGTCCTCTGAACTGGTGCCCGACCTTGTCGGCAAGGATCAGCTTAAGGCCTTCCAGAAATACTTTCAGGTTAGCTTTGAAGAGCGCGAGCAAGTATTGCGGCCGCTCGCGGAAGCCGGTGCGGAAGCTGTAGGCTCGATGGGTGACGATACGCCGATGGCGGTCTTGTCTACTCAGCAGCGCCCCCTGTATGACTATTTCAGACAGAAGTTCGCGCAGGTAACCAACCCGCCAATCGATCCATTGCGGGAAGCGATTGTCATGAGCCTGGAAACTTGTCTGGGCCGTGAGAAAAATGTCTTTGAAGAAACGCCGGATCACGCCGAGCGTTTGATTCTTTCGAGCCCGGTACTGTCGCCTGACAAATTCCAGCGACTGTTGGAATTAAATAATGACCGTTTTGCTGTTGAGCGTATCGACCTCTGCTACGACCCTGCAACGACGGATCTGGAATCGGCGATTAAATCCCTCAATGAAAGCGCTGCCGCCGCGGTTCGGGCCGGCAAAACGATATTGCTGTTGAGTGATCGCGGTCTAGAGCCGGGGCTGCTGAATATCCATTCGCTTATGGCGACCGGATCTGTTCATCATCATCTTATTAAGCAGGGGCTGCGTTGCGACGCCAATATACTGGTGGAATCAGGTAGTGCGCGCGATTCGCATCAATTGGCTTGCCTGTTTGGCTTTGGCGCAACCGCCGTTTATCCCTACATGGCCTACAGCGTGATTACCGATATGCTGCGCACGGGCGAGTTGGTTGGTGATACAACCCAATGTCATACCGCCTACCGTAAAGGTATCAATAAAGGCTTACTGAAAATTCTTTCGAAAATGGGCATTTCGACGATAGCCTCTTATCGCGGAGCCCAGCTGTTCGAAATTATTGGTTTGGACGAGCACGTTGTTGAACTTTGCTTCCGCGGAGCCGCTAGCCGCATTCAGGGTGCGGATTTTGCTGAGCTGCAGCGTGATCAGGAAGCGCTGGCGACTATCGCATGGATTCCCCGCAAGCCGATATCGCCCGGCGGACAATTGAAGTTCGTGCACGGTCAGGAATTTCACGCCTTTAATCCGGACGTGATTGTGAGTCTGCAGGACGCGGTGCAATCCGGCGACTACCAGAAATGGAAGCGCTACAGCTCGATGGTGAATGGACGCCCCGTTGCCACACTGAGAGATTTGCTCAATCTGAAAGACGTTAGCCCGATTCCTCTCGACGAGGTTGAGCCGATTGAAGATATTCTGCCGCGATTCGATTCTGCCGGTATGTCTTTGGGCGCATTGAGTCCTGAGGCTCATGAGGCCTTGGCGACGGCCATGAACCGTTTGGGTGGCCGTTCAAACTCGGGTGAAGGTGGCGAAGACCCCGCGCGCTACGGCACCGAGCGCAGTTCCAAAATCAAACAGGTTGCCTCGGGCCGCTTTGGTGTTACGCCACACTATTTGGTAAATGCCGAGGTTTTGCAGATTAAGGTCGCTCAGGGTGCCAAGCCCGGTGAAGGCGGACAGTTGCCCGGTGGCAAGGTCAACGAATTGATCGCGCGCCTGCGTTATTCGGTACCCGGTGTTACCTTGATTTCGCCGCCACCGCACCACGATATTTACTCGATTGAAGATTTGGCGCAGCTGATCTTTGACCTTAAGCAGGTCAACCCGGACGCGCTGGTATCCGTCAAACTGGTATCCGAGCCCGGTGTGGGCACGATCGCCGCCGGTGTGGCCAAGGCCTACGCCGACCTGATTACCATCTCCGGGTACGATGGTGGTACCGCAGCTAGTCCGGTTAGCTCCATTCGTTACGCGGGCTCGCCCTGGGAGTTGGGCCTTTCCGAGGCGCAACAAACCTTGCGTGGCAATGGTCTGCGCGGGAAAGTGCGCGTGCAAACCGACGGCGGATTAAAGACGGGGCTCGATGTCATTAAAGCCGCTATTCTCGGCGCGGAAAGCTTTGGCTTTGGCACTACGCCGATGGTCGCACTGGGCTGCAAATACCTGCGTATTTGTCACTTGAACAATTGTGCGACCGGCGTTGCGACTCAAGACTTCCGTCTACGCGATGAGCACTTTATCGGCACCGTAGAAATGGTGATGAATTTCTTCACCTTTATGGCTACAGAAACCCGTGAATTGCTGGCGAGTCTCGGTTTACGTAGTGTGTCCGAGTTGATTGGTCGCACCGACCTGCTGATAAAGCACGACGGCAAAACAACCAAGCATCGTCAAATCGATTTATCTCCGGTGCTCTACAAATCGTCGGAGGCAGATGGCCAGCCAGAATATTGTCAGGTGGCGAAGAATGCGCCCTTTGATAAAGGCGAAAAAGCCGAGGCGATGGTGAATGCGACTCTGGATGCTATTGAGAACAAACGCGGTGGCGAGTTTGAATTCAGGGTGACCAACTGCGATCGCTCTATTGGTGCGCGCCTTTCGGGTGAAATTGCCAAACGCTATGGCAATGACGGTATGAATGATGCCCCAATCACCTTGCGTCTCACCGGGACGGCAGGCCAGAGCTTTGGTGTATGGAACGCCGGCGGTTTGAATATGTATCTCGAAGGTGACGCCAACGACTATGTTGGTAAAGGTATGGCTGGGGGCAAGCTCGTGATTTACCCGCCGAAAGCCAGCCGTTTTGCTTCACAAGATACGGCCATCGTCGGGAATACCTGCCTTTATGGCGCAACCGGCGGACGCCTGTTTGCCAGTGGTCGCGGTGGCGAGCGTTTTGGTGTGCGCAACTCCGGCGCGCACGCCGTCGTAGAAGGCACGGGCGACCACTGCTGCGAATATATGACGGGCGGTAACATCACCGTACTGGGTGCTACTGGTGTTAACTTCGGTGCGGGCATGACCGGTGGTTTTGCCTATGTACTGGATTTGGAACATCGCTTTGTCGATCGCTACAACAGCGAGCTGGTGGAAATTTGTCGAATCACTTCCGAGTCTATGGAGGCGTATCGGGCCCATTTGCGCGCCAATATACGTGAACACGTTGCTGAAACAGGCTCTGCCTGGGGCGCCGAGATTCTGGATAACTTCTCGGACTATGCTAGCAAGTTTTGGATGGTTAAGCCCAAGGCGGCAAGCCTGGGTCAACTGCTGGCCAGCACGCGCCAGCGCCCTGAGTAAGTTGGCCCGGGAAGAATAGAGGTAGAGTTATGACGGAACGTCAAAGTAATAATTTCCAGTTTCTGGATGTAGGTCGTGCGGATCCCGACAAAAAAGCGATGCAGGTGCGCACCGCCGAATTTGTTGAGATTTACGAACCCTATCGTGAATCCCAGGCAAGCGCTCAGGCCGATCGCTGTCTTTCATGCGGGAACCCCTACTGCGAGTGGAAGTGCCCGGTTCACAACTATATTCCCAACTGGCTGAAGTTGGTCAGTGAGGGCAACCTGTTCGAAGCGGCAGAATTGTCCCACCAAACCAACACGCTGCCAGAAGTCTGTGGTCGCGTTTGCCCTCAGGATCGCTTGTGTGAAGGTGCCTGTACCCTCGAGGATGGTTTTGGTGCGGTTACCATCGGCTCCACCGAAAAATATATTGCCGACACCGCCTTGGCGATGGGCTGGCGTCCTGATCTGTCCGAGCGCGTCTGGACTGATAAAAAGGTCGCTATTATTGGAGCTGGCCCGGCGGGGCTAGGCTGCGCTGACATACTCGTGCGCGCCGGTGTGAAGCCCGTTGTGTTTGACCGCTATCCGGAAATCGGTGGCCTTTTGACCTTCGGCATTCCCGAATTCAAATTGGAAAAATCTGTGCTGCAGCGCCGTCGCAAGGTGTTTGAAGACATGGGCATTGAATTTCGTCTAAACACAGACGTTGGCACGGATGTCATGCCTCAGGACCTGTTGGCCGAATATGATGCGGTTTTCCTCGGCATGGGCACCTACAACGCCCTGAACGGTGGCTTTAGCGGCGAAGACCTCGAAGGCGTATACGATGCCTTGCCTTTTCTGGTATCCAGCGTTAATCGTAATATGGGCTGGGAAAAAGACGCGGGCGACTTTATCGATGTTAAAGGTCAGCGCGTTGTTGTGCTCGGCGGTGGCGATACCGCGATGGACTGCAACCGTACATCCATTCGACAAGGCGCGGAAAGTGTTGTGTGCGCCTATCGCCGTGATGAAGACAATATGCCGGGTTCGCGCCGTGAAGTCGCAAATGCGAAAGAAGAGGGCGTGCAGTTTCTCTTTAATCGACAGCCTGTCGCGATTGTCGGCAATGACCGTGTTCAAGGCGTTAAAGTGGTAAGTACCGAGTTGGGTGAGCCCGATGAAAATGGCCGCCGTCGTCCGGAAGTGATTCCAGGCAGCGAAGAAATACTGCCTGCCGATGTTGTGCTCGTGGCCTTTGGCTTCAAACCCAATCCGCCTGAATGGTTTGCAGATTTGTCAGTTAAAACCAACGACTGGGATGGTGTTATTGCGCCGGAAGAGCAAACCTATAAATTCCAAACCAGCAACGAGAAAGTCTTTGCTGGTGGCGATATGGTGCGTGGTTCCGATTTGGTGGTGACGGCAATCTGGGAAGGTCGCCAGGCGGGCGAAGGCATTCTGGATTACTTGAAGGTCTAAGCTACTCAAAGCGCTCGCGCCAAGCGCGGGGTAGGCTCTTCGATATTCGATGTCGGAGAGCGCACACATTTGCCGGAACTCTCTGCATGACTGAACTACAAAACGATACCTTTCTGCGCGCCTTACTTCGCGAACCGGTTGAGTACACGCCGGTGTGGATGATGCGTCAGGCAGGGCGCTATCTTCCCGAATATCGCGCGACTCGCGGCAAGGCCGGCGACTTTATGTCGCTATGTATGAATGCCGAGCTTGCCTGCGAAGTCACGCTCCAGCCTTTGGAGCGCTACCCGCTGGATGCCGCTATTCTCTTTTCGGATATTCTGACTATTCCCGATGCGATGGGGCAGGGCTTGTATTTTGAAACCGGCGAAGGCCCGAAATTCAAAAAAGTTGTGCGCACAATGGCCGATGTTGAAGCATTGCCAATCCCCGACGCAGAAGATGATCTCGGCTATGTGATGAACGCGGTGCGCACCATTCGCCGCGAGCTTAATGGTCGAGTTCCCCTGATTGGATTTTCCGGTAGTCCCTGGACACTGGCGACCTATATGGTTGAGGGCGGCTCCTCTAAAGATTTTCGTACCACAAAAGCGTTGGCCTATGATCAGCCTGAAATCATGCATGCTCTTTTGGACAAGCTCGCGCAGTCGGTTGTGTCCTATCTCAACGGTCAGATTCTGGCGGGCGCGCAGGCAGTTCAAATTTTTGATACCTGGGGCGGTGCCTTGAGCGCAGCGGCCTATCAGGAATTTTCGCTGAGCTATATGCAGCGCATCGTCGATGGCCTGATTAAAGAGCATGATGGTCGTAAAGTACCCTGCATACTCTTTACCAAAAACGGCGGCCTCTGGCTGGAAAGTATTGCCAATACGGGCTGTCAGGCTGTTGGCCTTGATTGGACCATCGATATAGGTGAAGCGCGCCGTCGCATTGGCGACAAAGTTGCCTTGCAGGGCAATATGGATCCCACCATGCTGTACGCGTCCCCCAAACGGATTCGCACAGAAGTCGGACGTATATTGGCAAGTTACGGCACAGGTACCGGCCATGTTTTCAATCTCGGCCATGGCATCACCCCGGAGGTCGACCCGGCCCATGCGGGTGCCTTTATCGAATCCGTGCGCGAGCTTTCGGCGCCCTATCACGTTTAGGGCGCAATAAGATTCGCTGATTTCCGGAACATAGGCGCCAAAGGAAAGAAGCAGTGTTGTGAGAACACTGACTTGTGATGGGCTATGCCTAGTTCTGCTGTTAGCGCAGGCCTCGCACGCGGACACCTGGCAATTTAGTCGTCAGCCCGGCCAGGTCACTATGCTGGAACTCTATACCCCAGCCGTTGCCTCCGGCGGGGGGTGCCTGAACAAAGTAAGAAATAGTCAGGTAAAAACCTTCCTATTTTGGCGGGTAGTGTTCCCATATTGCCCTGGTTGCTTTTTCGACATCTGCCGCGATTTGCTCGGGGCTGTGTGAGGCATCGACAACTGCACTGCCACGCCAGCTAAGTTGACCGGTGGCGCCGTCCAAAATGTCGACGATAATCACAAAATGTCGCTCGGGCCGCTTTCCACCGAGGGGGATGCCTACCGATACGCCCATGCCGAATCCGCCACTGCCGCCGCCCAGGCCGATGCTGCCGCGACTACGGTTTCTTCCGCCGTAGCCTTGCACTTGCTCACTAACGTAATAGCGCAGTAAAAAATCAGGTTTCTCTTTTGGTGAGGCTTCTTTATAAAGCTGGCCGTCGAGCAATTGTTGAAGCTGGCTGCGCACTCGTTGGGCCTGGAAGGGGCTAATAGACGAGTCGCTGCCGCTGGTATCCTCCTTCCAGTGATAGCGCTGATAGCTGTTAAACGATGCCGACTGGTTATAATCGGTCTCTACGGGAATAGACGAGCAGCCTGCCAGCACAAGTGCCAACAATGGAGCGAGGAATCGGGTCGGGTGGCGTAGCATTACAATCTCCTTGGCTCGGCAAACAGCATGGCCGCGCCGGGTGTGGCCGAACTCTATCGAAGTTTAGACCAAAAACCGGTGACCCAGTTCACGGCATACAGCATAACGGGGGCAGCTAACGAGATGATCGTTCACCATGCCGGTAGCCTGCATAAAAGCATAGAGTGTTGTACTGCCGAGAAACTTGAAGCCGAGTTTTTTTAAATCCTTGGCGATAGTGTCGGAAAGCGCTGTAGTGGCTGGAATATCTTTCATCCTTTTGCGCTGATTCTGCACTGGCTTGCCATCGACGTAACGCCATAAAAAGCGGGCGAAGCTGTCGTGTTGCTGCTGCATTTCAATGAAGAGTTTTGCATTGTTAATACTGGCTTCTATTTTCGCTCGATTGCGGACGATGCCGGCGTTACCAAGCAGGCGCTCGATACATGGCTCTTTGAATCGTGCCACTTTGTTAACATCAAATTGCTTGTAGGCCTTCCGGTAATTTTCACGCTTGCGCAAAATCGTTATCCAGCTCAGGCCAGCCTGCGCCGATTCCAATGACAAGTATTCAAACAAAAGGCGGTCATCATTTACGGGTACGCCCCATTCTTCGTCGTGATACTGGCAGTAGAGGTCATCGTCGCCACACCAGGGGCATCGGTCTGTCATTTTTAGCTCCGGTAGGCTTAAGCGAAGTGACGCTGTGCTAAGATTTGGACAAGATTTTTCAGCTACCAAGGATACACCTCATGAAGCATACGCTGATACTGCTGGTGCTGGCCACACTGCTTAGCGCCTGTACGACCTCACCAACCGGGCGCCGGCAATTACTGTTATTTCCCGATGCGGAAATGTCGACTATGGGCGCGGCTGCCTTTGACGAAATGAAACAGAAAACGCCGGTGCATCGCAGTGGCAGTGTGAACCAGTATGTGAGCTGTGTGGCGGATGCGATTACCCGCACCCTGCCTGAAGCTCAGCGCAGTGGTTGGGAGGTGGTAGTTTTTGAAGAGGACAGCGCCAATGCCTTTGCCTTGCCGGGACAGAAAATCGGTGTGCATACCGGCTTGTTGAAAGTGGCAAAAAATCAGGATCAGTTGGCGGCGGTTATCGGTCACGAAATTGGCCATGTTATGGCGAAACACAGCGCCGAACGTATGTCGATGCAGTTTGTTTCCCAGTCCAGCCAGCAGCTTCTGGGCGCAATTATAGGCCAGGGACCTGGCCAGCAGGCCGCAATGGCAGCACTAGGCTTGGGCTCCCAGTACGGTGTATTGATGCCCTACGGGCGCTTGCAGGAGTCTGAGTCGGATAATATTGGTGTGCAGTTGATGGCGCAGGCAGGGTTTAATCCTCAAGCCAGCATTGATCTCTGGTTCAATATGGCGGCGGATTCAAAGGGGCAGCCTCCGGAGTTTTTGTCTACCCACCCCTCGCATGAAACCCGGATCAGCGATTTGCGCGCCATGATGCCAGAGATGGAGGCTATTTATCGGCAGGCGCGCGCGGCGGGCTATAAACCGGCCTGCAAGCAGTAGCGCAATAAAGGGAGCTTAATCGTCACCACAGCAAACGCGGTGATTCATTTCCAGCGCAGGTTGTGCGCAATCAGGAACGCCCACAACTTTCGCCGGAACGCCGGCAACGGTGGTATGTCCGTCTACATCTTTTAACACTACGCTACCAGCGGCAATTTGTGCGCCTTCGCCGACTTTGATATTACCCAGTATTTTGGCGCCTGCGCCGATCAGTACCCCGTCGGATATCTTCGGGTGTCTGTCACCGTGCTGCTTGCCGGTGCCGCCCAGTGTGACTGACTGCATAATCGAGACGTTGTCGCCTACTACGGCAGTTTCACCGATCACAACGCCAGTGGCATGGTCGAGCATAATGCCCTTGCCAATGCGGGCGGCGGGGTGAATGTCCACGCCAAATTCGCAGGAAATTCTGTTCTGGAAAAACAGGGCCAGTGATTCCCGTCCCTGATTCCACAGCCAATGGGCTATGCGATAGGACTGCAGGGCGTGAAAGCCTTTGAAGTACAGGAAGGGAATGGCGAGGCTGCTGCAGGCGGAATCGCGCTGCTTGATGGCGACGATATCGGCGCGCATCGCCTGGCCAATGCTGGGGTCAGCGGCCATTGCTTTTTCAATGACCTCGCGCACCAGCAAGGCGGAGGCCGTGGGCGAATCCAGCTTATTGGCCAGATGAAAACTCAGCGCGGTTTCCAGCGAATCGTGGTTCAGAATGGTCGCGTGCAAAAAACTGGCAAGTACCGGCTCAATCTTTACTTCGTCAGCGGTTTCTGTGCGAATGCTATGCCATATCTGATCTGTAGCGCTGGCGGCTCTAAAAGGTTCGGCGCTCATAATATCGCTTCCGGTGTACATGTTTTTTCATTATAGCGGGCTAGGCGGGGGGCTTGGCAATTGGCAACGCAAGCGCCATAGGCTTTGGCCTGCCTCACTGTACTTGCGCTCGAAGGCTGTAATCGCAGGATTTGCTGTAAATTCCGATACTTGGCTGCATATGCCGGCGACTGTGAGTGCGGCGCAGAATTCTTCTGCGTAGATGCGCCAATTGGTGCGCAGTTCGAACTCGCCGCCCAGTGCCAGCAGGGTGGAAAACAGTGGCGAACCGTGACAGCGGCGTTTTAAATGGTCGGATTTGGGCCAGGGGTTCGGATAGAAAATACAGTGTTTTTCGGGCAATAAATTGGCCATGAGCAGTAATCGCCAGAGATCGTCGGTATCGGCGCGCAGCAGCATATAATTGTTAGGGGCGGTCTGAGAGACGATTCGTTGATGACGGGCGAGGCGGTCGGCTGATTTATCGACTCCGAGCACGGCATATTGCGGGTATTGCAGCGCGAGAGCGCGGGTGCTTTCTCCAGTGCCGCAAAAAGAGTCGAGAATATAGGGGCGGTCTTGTTCGCGCAGCCAATGGCTCGCGGTTTTGAAGGCTTGCTCGCTGTGTTTGCGGTAGGGCTTTTTGAATTCACTGTTCAAATGTTTCGCCACAGTATCGCTTAGTTTGTCGTGTATGGCAGACTGATTGCTGCTCACCGCCCGTACTGTGTTGCCCTTTTGTTGCTCTGTTGTCACACTTTCACTTCCGTCACGAGAGAATTGCTATGCGTCAGGATAGACGCCCGTACTGGGTTAAGAATATTTACCTGCGTTTTCGGCGCTGGTATACCAATCACTTTCTGAAACCTGCCTGTGATTATCTGGGTGATTATCACACGTGCATGAAGCCTTGGTACATTTCGATTTCCGGCCCGAATATTTCAATTGGAAAATGCGCGACGATTATTGGCGAGCCGGATAACCGCGTAAAAATTGCGGTGTGGGGGCGCGAGCCCGAGCTGGGGCGCATCGAGATTGGTGATTACGTGATGATCAGTCCCGGTACCCGAATATCAGCCAGCGACGAAATTATAATTGGCCATAGTGTCATGATGGCCAATGGCGTTTACATTGCAGACAGCGATTGGCACGGAATCTACGACAGGACCAAGCGCAGCGACTTGGTGGCACCTGTTCATATCGCCGACAATGTTTGGCTGGGCGATCATGCGACGGTATTGAAGGGTGTTAGTATCGGTGAAAACAGTGTTGTTGCTGCCAATGCTGTCGTTACGCGAGACGTGCCGGCTAACGTTGTGGTGGCGGGTAACCCGGCTAAGGTGGTCAAGGAGCTGGATATGGAGCGCGAAATGATCAGGCGTGCCGATTATTTCGCGAATCCTGCCGAGTTGGAAATTTTCTTCGACCGTGTTGATAAAATGGTGTTGGGCCAGAACGGTTTTTTCAATTGGCTGCGAGCCCTGGTGTGGCCCACACGCAGGGACTAGGCGTTCTTCAATATCTAAAAAATTTCTAGCGGTGGCTCGTTCAACAAGGCGAGCTGCTCCCGCAACTCCAGAATATGCTCCGCCCAGTAGCGTTCGGTATTGAACCAGGGAAAGGTGCGGGGAAATGCGGGGTCGCTCCAGCGTCTCGCCAGCCAGGCGCTGTAGTGCATGATCCGCAAACTGCGCAGAGCCTCAATCAGGGGCAGCTGGCGAACCGGAAAGTCGAAAAACTCGTTATAGCCTTCAACCAACTCTGATATCTGGCGCTGCTGTGCGTCGCGGCTGCCTGACATAAACATCCAGATGTCCTGTATTGCAGGGGCCATGCGGCTGTCATCCAGGTCAACAAAATGCACATCATTGCCGCGCCATAAAATATTGCCTACATGGCAGTCGCCGTGAACCCGCTGGTATTCGGGTTTGACTTCGTCAAAGCGCTGCCGAATGCGATACAGCAGGTCGCGGCTAAGGGTTTCGTAGGCGGGGCGGAGCTCTTGCGGAATAAAATGTTGGAGTAAAAAGACGGCGCTGCTATCGCCGAAACTTTCGACCGTTAGCGAGGGTCGATGCTGGAAATCTTCCAGCGCCGCAATACCGTGAATGCGCGCGGCTAATCGGCCCAGCTGAAAGAGGCTGTCCAAATCGTCGAGCGCGGGCGCATGGCCACCCTTGCGGGTGTAGAGGGAGAAGCGGAATCCGGCGTGAGTGTGCAGGGTTTCTCCGGCCTCGTTGGGCGTTGGCGGCACCACGGGAATTTCGGCTTCTACCAATTGTTGGCAAAAACGGTGTTCTTCCAGAATTTGGGCGTCGTTCCAGCGCTCGGGCCGGTAAAACTTGACGATTAGTGGCTCGGCGCCTTCGATCCCTACCTGATAAACGCGGTTCTCGTAGCTATTGAGCGCTAGGACACGCAGGTCGCTGATGAGTCCGGTGCTTTCAACAGCATCGATCACCATGTCGGGCGATAGCAGTTCGTAGGGGTGTGGATCGGTCACGCTTGTCCTCCAGTCATACATTCAGGTGCAGAAAGCGTGCCGTTAAAGTCAGGGCGTTCTCGCCAGACACCAGACCGATACACGCTCCGCGCCAGCTTTGCGCAGTATAGCGGCCGCGCTATTGGCTGTCGCGCTTGTGGTGACCACATCGTCAACTAATGCAACGTGCTTGTTCTGGAAGGGCCGTTGTAGGTGCACGGGCAACAGCCGACGAGAGCACTCGCGAATAGCAAAGGCGCTTTGCAAATTACGTCGGCGTTGTTTTGCGCTAAGACCCTGTTGGGGTGGATTGTAGCGCTGTCGGTACAGGGCGGATGATAGAGGTATGTTCAGCGCGGTCGACCAGTGTCGGGCAATTAAATCAGCCTGATTAAAGCCGCGCTGGAGACGACGCCGCCAGTGCATGGGAATCGGCACGATGACATCCGGCTTTTCTTTGACGTGCGGTAGCAAGGCGTCTAGCGCCAGCCTCGATAACAGTTCGCCTTCAAGGCGGCGGCCCTGATACTTAAAACGACTGATTAGTTGGTCTACCGGATAACCGTATTCCCACGCAGCGCGGCATTCGTCGAATGTCGGTGGTGATTGCAGGCATTGGCCGCACATTGACGGATTGGCCAGCGGCATTGCGCAGCGGGAGCACTGAGGCCCTAGCCAGGGTAGGTCTTCGCGGCAGCTATGGCATATATCGTCCGTAATCCGGGTGTAGCCCAGACAGAGGATGCAGCGGCCAGGAAAAATTCGAAAAGAGGCGAGTCTAAAAAAGCTGTTAACCATTTGCGTCCCTGCAGGTTGACAGATAAAATGCGTGTTTTGCCTGCGCGCAGACCTTTTGTGCGCATAAATCGAGTGACAGGATACGCCATGAGCACCCCAATTCGCCATGACTGGACGGCAAGCGAAGTCAAAGCACTGTTTGACTTGCCCTTTAATGACCTGCTGTTTAAGGCGCAGAGCGTCCACCGGGAATTCTTTGATCCGAATGCTGTGCAGGTGAGTACGCTGCTGTCGATCAAAACCGGCGCCTGCCCGGAAGATTGCAAATACTGCCCGCAAAGTAATCGTTACGACACCGGCCTTGAGCAGGAAAAGCTCATGGAGGTGGAGAAGGTCTTGGCCGAGGCCCGTGCAGCCAAGGCGACCGGTGCCAGCCGCTTCTGCATGGGTGCTGCCTGGCGTTCACCGAAGAAAAAAGACATGCCCTATGTCACTGCGATGGTAAAGGGCGTGAAGGAATTGGGTCTGGAAACCTGCATGACCTTGGGCATGCTCACCGACGAGCAGGCGCAGGAGCTGGCTGAAGCTGGTTTGGACTATTACAACCACAATCTGGACACTTCGCCTGAGTACTATGGCGAAGTCATCACAACGCGCACCTATCAGGATCGTCTGACTACACTGTCTAACGTGCGCAATGCCGGCCTTAAAGTCTGCAGTGGTGGCATTGTCGGGATGGGGGAGGATGTCTCCGATCGCGCCGGTTTGCTGATTCAGTTGGCTAACTTGCCCGAGCACCCTGAAAGCGTGCCCATCAACATGCTCGTGCGCGTTGAAGGCACGCCGCTGGCAGAAGAAGCAGATCTGGATCCCTTCGACTTTATTCGCACGCTGGCGGTTGCCCGCATCATGATGCCAGCCTCACATGTGCGTTTGTCGGCGGGTCGCGAAGAAATGAATGAGCAGATGCATGCGCTGGCTTATTTTGCCGGTGCTAACTCTATTTTCTACGGCGAAAAATTACTGACGACGCCAAATCCCGAAGCCAATAAAGATTTGAGACTGTTTGAGCGCCTGGGCATCAAGCCTGAAGAGCGTGGTGTTGAGCACAGCGAGGAGCAGGAGCAAGCCGCCTTGCAGGCAACACTGCAGCAGGCGCAAAACGATCGCTTTTTTTACGACGCCACGGCCTAGGCATTTATGCGTCGGACGGCTAAGGTCCGGCGCGGCTAGCCCACTCACCCTGAGTTGCAGGTTTATCCGTGCCAAATTCTCTAGAGCAAACGCTTCAGCCTGCGCTGGATGAACGCGAAGGGCTACATCGCTATCGCGTTCGCCGTGTGCTCGAGTCAGCGCAAGGGCCGCTGGCGCGGGTGGACGGTCGCGATTACCTGCTCTTTTGTAGCAACGATTATCTGGGGCTGGCCAATCATCCCAAGCTTATAACGGCTATGCAGAACGCGGCGGGAGATTATGGTGTCGGCAGTGGCGCCTCCCATCTCGTGTGCGGTCATTCGCGCCTCCACCACGAACTTGAAGATCGGCTTGCCGCCTTGACCGGGCGCACACGGGTCTTATTATTTTCGACGGGCTACATGGCCAACCTCGGCGTCATTAATGCCTTGTTGGGCAAGGGCGACCACATTTTCGAAGATCGACTCAACCACGCCTCATTGCTCGACGGCGGTTTGCTCAGCGGTGCGCGCTTTCAGCGCTTTGCCCACAACGATACGGAAGATTTGCGGCGCAGACTGGCTAAAACCGGCGATGAGGGACGTCGCTTAATTGCGGTTGATGCGGTTTTCAGTATGGATGGCGATCTCGCGCCCCTGCCGGAATTGGCCGCTATCGCTCAACAAAATAATGCCTGGTTGATGGCCGATGATGCGCACGGTTTTGGTGTGCTGGGTGATAGCGGTGCCGGTTGCGCGGAATTGTTCAATTTGTCCGAAGCCGAATTGCCCATATTGATGGGCACCCTCGGTAAAGCGGCAGGTTGTTTCGGGGCCTTTGTCGCCGGCAGCAATGCCCTGATCGAAAGCCTGATTCAGTTTGCGCGGCCCTACATATACACGACTGCCATGCCACCGGCGGTCGCCGCCGCCAATTTGGCAGCGCTTGATTTGTTTTCGGAAGAAGATTGGCGCCGATCGCGATTGCGGGACAATATCCGATATTTTCGCGAAGGCGCCGAACAGCTGAACTTGCCATTGCAAGCGTCATCGAGCCCGATACAGCCTCTGCTAGTTGGTCCGGACGCAGAGGCTCTGGCGCTGAGCGAGCAGCTTGCAGAAAAGGGTATTCTGGTATCCGCCATTCGCCCTCCGACCGTGCCGGAAGGTACCGCGCGTTTGCGCATTACCCTCAGTGCTGCTCACAGTACAGAGCAGATTGATAAGCTGCTTGATGCGCTAGCGCATAGTGGCTTCCCGAATGGCGCTGGCGAATGAAGCTTTATCTTGAGCGTTTGGCGGCTCATCACGATGCCGCTGCAGAGTTAGTCTTGCTGCACGGCTGGGGCGCGTCAAGTGAGTGTTGGCGCAGTGCGCTGCCAATCCTGCGAAAGCATTTCAATGTCACTTTGATAGACCTGCCCGGTCACGGTAACAGCCAAGGCGAGGCGGAATCCCACGGGGGGTTGATTGCCGAGCTGTTGACGTTGGTGCCCGCCAGGGCAATTTATCTTGGATGGTCCTTGGGCGCGATGTTGGCAACCCGACTGGCGGCAGAAGTTCCGGCCCGAGTTGAGGGGGTGATTAGCGTTGCGGCCAATGCGAGTTTTGTAGAGCGGGCAGATTGGCCGAATGCGATGCCGCGGGGAGAATTCGAGAATTTTTGTGCGCGCTTTGACACTAATCCGAAGAATGCCCTCCGCCGTTTTGAATTATTGCAGTGGCAGGGTGATAGTGCTGCTCCACCTCACAGAGAAAAGCATGCTTCCGCGCAGGCCGGCGTCCAGCGTCGATTGCTACATTGGCTGGGTGAGATAGACAATCGTTCAGCCATTGCACGCATCAGTTGTCCGCAGCTATCGGTCTTTGGTGAGCGTGACTCCCTCGTGCCGCTTGCGTGTGTTGAAAGTATTTCAAAGCTGAACCGCAATATCGAAACACGCGTTATCGCAGGCGCCGCCCATATTCCCTTTCTTTCGCAGCAAGAGGAGTTTTGGGCGCAAGTATTGGATTTTTGCCGGCGCCATGCCTTGCTCACAGATGGGCAGGTGCCCAGTCAACTTAACAAGCGCAGTGTTGCCGATTCCTTCAGCCGCGCTGCCGATAGCTACGACAGCGTGGCTGAGCTGCAGCGGCGGGTAGCGGACAAGCTGGCAGCGGCCTTACCGGCTTTTGGTGATGCAAGAATTCTCGAAATTGGTAGTGGCACCGGCTACAGCCTGCCGGCCTTGCGCCCTATTGCACGCGAGCTTATAGCGTTGGATATTGCCGAGGGCATGTTGCGCTATACCCGGGCGCAGCCGAAGCGCCGCGCGGA
>JBFJTG010000007.1:0-66252 GCA_041625575.1 Litorivivens sp. | reverse complement strand
CTTAGGGTCCTTGCTCGAACTTCATCGTGTCGTAGGAGCCTGCCCTGCAGGCGAATATCAGCGGGTTCGCCTGCAGGGCAGGCTCCTGCGATTGAGGTCCTACAGTTCTTCCATCACCTTCTTCAATACGGTTGTCGCGAAGTTTTCTTCGATCTGATCTTCTTGACCCTGAGCGACCATGATGCGGCTCATAATCAAGCCATAACGCAGCCCCGCGTACACCCAGTAATACTGGTAGTGTTCACCGCTGAAACCGGAGTTCTTTTCCCAGCGCGCTAGGGTGTCTTGGTAGCTGGGTAGTCCTTCAAGGCGCGGAATGCCGAGGCCGTCTGCAAAGAAATAATCCAGATAATTCCACCAGGCAAGATCCTGCACCGGGTTGCCCAAGGTAATCATTTCCCAGTCCAGCATGGCGCTAACGCTCTTGCAGTCTTGGGCAAAAAGCATATTACCGATGCGGGAATCGCCCCAGCTGAGGCCGAATTCTTCCTGCTTGGGCTGATTGTCCAGCAGCCACTGCATGGCGGGATCGCAAATGCTGTGGCTGCGACCTTCGAGCGCCCACTCGCCGTAGTTTTGCCAATAGGCTAATTGCTGCTGCAAGGGATTGGCGCCCAGTTCCGGGCGCTCCAAAAAGCTAAAGCCGAGCGCTTTGTAGTCTCGGCACTGCTTGTGAAAGCTGGCCATGGTGTCGATACCAGCATTCCATAGGTTCGCACGCTCAGCGGGGCCGATGTCGTGCATCATCCAGCCGTCCATGCTGTAGGGAGGCATGTCCGGTGGCACGCGACCGTCGGCTTTTTTCATAATGTAAAAGGCGGTACCCAATACAGAAGTGTCCAGCTCCAAACCCAATAGGCCCGGCGCGGGAATGTCGGTCTTGCTGCCGACAATATCCATGGCTTTGTACTGAATGGACAAATCGTATTCGGGAAAAACAGGGCGCTCTATTTCCGGCTGCAGCCGACCCACGCAGCCTTCGCTGAATTGCTTACCGTCTTTTGTGTAATTCACGTCAAACAGCAGGGTGACGTTGGACATGCCGGTGGTTTCAGGAATTTTTAGCTCGGGAATACTGACGGCGCCGTCACTGTGTAAGTTTTTAGCGAACCAGTTTTCCAGTTTGCGGCGGGTACCGTCGATATCTTCGACGAGTGGGGTGGGGCGTTCGCTGTCCATGTGGGCCTCCAGCGTAATAAGAAAGTGGCGTTATTTTCGCTGAAGCTTAGCAACAAACTTTACGATCGTATAGTGAAAAAGCGTTAAGCTTTCGCGACGAGTTGCTGCTCGACCCAGTCCAGTCTGTCCTGGCCGAAGAACAGAATGTCGTCCACAAACAGCGCTGGCGCGCCAAATACCCCGCGCGCAACAGCTTCTTCAGTATTGGCTATCAGCGTCGCTTTTACCTCGGCACTGCCGGCTAGCGTAACTATCTCATCCGGGTCGAAACCGGCTGAACGCAGCACCTGGGCGACTATGTCCGGCTGCCCCATATCCAGCGCCTTTACCCATAGGGCCGGGAAAACAGCGTCCAGATAGCTTTCAAGTTTGCCGATTTGTTGGCAGGCAATAGCGCCGCGCATTAATTGCAGGGTATTGATCGGAAAGTAGGGGCTGAATTGCAGAGGCACGTCATAGCGTTGGGCGTAGCGCGCAAGATCCGCCTGCATAAAGGCACCTTTGGCCGGAATTACAACCGGCGATTGATTGCCTGTGGCTTTGAATACGCCACCCAGTAGCATGGGCTTCCAGATGATTTGCGCCTGCTGGCGCTTGGCAATATCGGGTAGTTGAGTCCAGGCGAGGTAGCTCGCCGGGCTGCCGACGTCGAAAAAACATTCTACGGTCTTGCTCATGGGTCGATGTCCTAAAAAGTTTCCATCCAGGGGCGCAGGTCGAGTTCCTGAGTCCAGCAGTCTCGGGGCTGTTGGTGTAGCTGCCAATACTGTTCAGCGATGTGTTCGGGGTTGAGAATGCCGCCTTCTTCCTTGCGGGCGTAAACATCCGGAAAAGTACTGCGAATAAAGTCGGTATCAATTGCACCATCGATGATGGTGTGGGCCACGTGAATACCCTGAGGCCCCAGCTCGCGCGCCATACTTTGCGCCAAGGCGCGCAAGGCGAACTTGGCGCCCGCAAAGGCAGAGAAGCCACTGCCGCCGCGTACTGAGGCCGTGGCGCCGGTAAAAATAATGGTGCCGCGCTTGCGAGGCAGCATGGCTTTAGCTGCTTCGCGACCCGCGAGAAAACCAGCGAGTGCGCCCATTTCCCAAACTTTGCGGTAAACGCGTTCACTGGTCGCGGTGATACTGAAGAATACGTTGGCGCCGATATTGAAAACCACGACTTCAACATCGCCCACATCGCGTTCCAGTTTTTCAAACAGCTGAATCGTCGCATCTTCACTGCGGGCGTCGCAGCCAAAGGCCAGTGCTTTACCGCCCTCGGCTTCGATAGATTCTACCAAGGGGGCTAGCGATTCCTTTTTTCGGCGGGTGACGCAGCTTATAAAGCCTTCCCGTGCAAAGCGGCGGGCGACGGCGCCGCCGGTGGCATCGCCTGCGCCGATGATGAGTGCCAGTTTATCTCTGCTCATGCCATATCCCTATTCATTTTAGAGATTCTGTCCTTAGGTTCCTTTAAATGGGCGTGACTGACAAGGGGCGAATTTGCCGCTGCTCCACGTCGGCGCCTTAAAAGTGTAAAGTGCGATTATTATTCAAAATCTGGAGCGAGCCATGAGCCTTTTGATTGCAGGGGTTTTGATCTGGTCTCTTACTCACATGTCGATTCGGCTGGTCCCGAATATCCGCGCTGCCTTGATCGCGCGTGTTGGTCACTTTCCCTATCAGGGGATTTTCTCGCTGCCTATTTTGATCAGTCTCTACTGCATGGTCGTTGGCTGGAAAACGATGGGGCCAGGCGAACCGTTATATGTCCTGTCCGGGGCAAGGCAGATTTCGATGGTATTGATGGCACTGGCGGCTTGTCTGTTTGTTGCATCGAAAGCGCCGACCGATATCCGGCAGTACCTGCGGCACCCGCAACTCACCAGCGTAATGCTGTGGGCAATGGCGCATCTATTGGCTAACAGCGACCCACGCTCCCTGATTCTGTTTGGTGGTTTGTGGTTATGGGCGATGACGGAAATATTTCTTATTAATCGAGCTGTGGGGGATTGGAAAAAACCTGCGCCCTTTGGTGCGCTTGGTACGGGTGTATCGACGGCGATTGGTTTGGTCTTATTTGCAGGACTGGTATTTGCCCACCCCTGGTTGTCGGGCGTTGCTCTGTTCTAGTCCGGACGCCATACCAGCTCCAGCCGGTCTTCTTCTTTGGTGTAGTTGCCGTGATATATGCCGAAGCGTTTTTCACGCGCTTCGCGGTAGGCCGTTTTTACCGCGAAGTTGGCGCTGGGATAGGCCACTTCGTCCCAGTCAATTTCGTCTTCGCGAAAGAAGGCGACATCCAGTGATTCCGGTCCACAGGCACAATCCTCGTTTGGGACCTCCGCCTGAAAACCTAGATAGACCTCACTAATGAAGTCGATGGAGCCGATCATATACGGCGTGAGTTGCCCGGGCGGGACGACGACGCAGGTTTCTTCGCGTAACTCACGCGCAGCGGCTTCACGCAGATTTTCCCCACACTCCATAAAACCGGCGGGAATTGCCCAGTGACCCGCGCGGGGAGGGTTACCGCGTTTCATCCACAGCAATTTATCGCCGCAGCGAATAAAACAGGCGACAAGAATTTTGGGACCGGGCGGTAGCGTCAGGTGCCCGTTCTCGCAAAGCATAGCTTCGCCCCGGCCCTGAAAAGCAGTACTTGTCAGGGCGCTGCCACATTCCGAGCAGAACTTAGCGCGCGCCATGTTCACTGTGTATTCCCGCGTTCATTGATCAGACTGCCAGTTTGGTTTGTTCGCCCTCGCTGCGAGCGATGATGGCGGCGGCGCAGCTGTCGCTAAACACGTTGACCGCGGTTCGCATCATGTCGAGCACGCGGTCGGTAATCATCAGCAGGCCGATACCTTCCAGGGGAATGCCAATGACGCCGAGGATAATGGAAATGGCGACAAGGCTCGCCGCCGGAATGCCGGCGACGCCAATTGACGTGAGCAGTGCAACGACGACGATGGTGAATTGCTGGGTGAAGCTCAGATCAAAGCCGAAGGCCTGGGCAATAAAAATGGCAGCCACGCACTCGTATAAAGCGGTGCCGTCCATATTCACCGTTGCGCCCAGTGGCAAGACAAAACCGCGCACGCGCTGGGACACGCCGGCTTCTTCCAGGCATTCCATGGTGAGCGGCAAGGTGGCTGAACTGGAAGCCGTCGAGAAGGCTGTCAGCAGGGCTGGTGACATCGCCCGGTAATGTTTTGTAGGACTTATGCCTCCGAGATAACGCAGCAAGAGCGGCATGGTAACGAGGCTGTGAATGGCCAGTGCCAAAATTACGGTAATAAAAAACAGCAGTACGGGCTGGAAGCTGGCAAAGCCGGTTTCACTCACGGTCTTGGCGACCAGCCCGAACACGCCCAGAGGCGCAAACTTCATTACCCACAAAGTGATTAGCGTCATGATATCCATGATGCCGTTCCAGAAGTCGCGCACAACGTCGGTTTGCTGTGAGCGGCTACGAGCCAGAAAAAAGCCAAACAACAGACTGAAGAAGATCAGTCCCAGCATTTGACCTTCGGCGGCTGCGGCTATGATGTTGGGTGGGACCATGCGGATAAAGACTTCCACCACATCGGCGGTGCTTTTGCCTTCTACCTTGGTCAGCACCTCGGCAACGGACTCATCACCGCTCAGTGCACCGGCCAGGCCAGAACCGACACCGGGCTCCATCATGTTAACCATCGTCAGGCCGACCAAAATGGCCAGCAGGCTGCTACTGAAATAAAAGAGCAGGGTTTTGCCGCCCAGCGAGCCGATCCCCTTTTCGTCGCCAATATTAGCGATGCCGCTGATAATGGATGCGGTGACCAGCGGTACGATGATCATTTTTAGAGCGTTTAAAAACAGCGTGCCGAGGAAGCCGTAGGCTGCGTGATAGCGCACCCCAAACAGAGACGACTCGGTGCCCGTGAGACTACCGGCGATAATGGCAAGGACGATGGCGATGGCAATTTGCCAGTGAAGCGCGACTTTTTTCATAGATTTGGCAACATTCTGGACAGACACTGCACTTTACCTTGCGGCAGGGTCTGGTGCCAATTAACGTGACAGGCTTTGGCGTCTGCCATCATTGATTGAATGACAACAGGAGATATAGATGGAAATTCAACTGGGCTTTTTGTTCACCTTGTTACTGATCGTCCTGCCTTTGTGGAAAATCTGCGAAAAGGCGGGCTACTCGGGCTGGCTGGCGCTGTTGGCCATGGTTCCCCTGGTAAATATTGGCTTGCTGTTTTTCCTGGGATTTTCAGATTGGCCGCGTGATCGCGACCAGCCCAAGTGAGTGCAGATACAAGCACATAACACAGCTGTAATTGTCACCTGCCGCGGCGGCTGGGTATGCTCCCCGCACAAAGATAAAACCCAAAGGTAGGAACTCATGACCCAGGCGCTGGCTCCGGCCGCAGAAAAAATCACAGATGACAATGCCGCGATCGCAGCGGCCTTGGAACACGCCAGCATTCCGACGCTGATGCTGTCGATGATTCACATGAGTGGCGATACCTCGCTGCTCGATGGCGCAATCAGGCCGTTGGGTGCCTACCTCAACGAGGTGCAGGGCTACATGTCTGAGGAAGACAAGGCAGCAATCCGCGCGCAGGCGCTGGATGTGATTGCCCGCTACCGCGATGGCGGTTGTCGGGCGGTGCCGGTCAAAGATCCGGAAATCATACGCCGCATGATGAGCTTTCTTGTGGCCGAAGAAGTGCCTATGGACTACGTGCCCATGATGCTTGAAGAAATGGAGCTTGACGGTGATGCGCGCCAGCTTGATTGGGACAAGATACCCGCCGGGGAGCGGGAGAACTTTCACGTTACCGTGATTGGCGGTGGCATGTCAGGCGTGTTGTCTGCCATTAGATTGAAAGAGGCGGGCATCAGCTTCACCGTGATTGAGAAAAATGCCAGCGTGGGCGGCACCTGGTATGAAAACCGCTATCCGGGCTGCCGCGTGGACGTGGGCAATCACTTTTATTGTTATTCCTTTGCGCCCAATCACGAGTGGACAGAATATTTCGCCCGGCAACCCGAGCTGCAGCGCTACTTTGAAGACTGTCTGGACCGCTTTGGTGTACGTGAACATTTCCGCTTCAATACCGAGGTCGTTAAAGCGCAGTTTGACGAATCCAGTCAACAGTGGGTTATCACGGTGCGTGACCAACACGGTGCAGCGAGTGAATTGCGCAGCAATGCCATGATCAGCGCCGTCGGTCAGTTGAACCGCCCGAAATTGCCGGATATCAAAGGCCGCGATTCTTTCTCCGGTGTGGCCATGCACTCGGCCCAGTGGCGCGATGATGTGGATGTGCGCGGCAAGCGTGTGGCCGTCATCGGTACCGGCGCCAGTGCCTTCCAGTTGGTGCCTACCATTGCTGACGAGGTTGCGACGCTCAATGTTTACCAGCGATCGGCACCGTGGATGTTTCCCAATCTTGATTACCACCGCGCGGTTGAAGACGGCACCAAGTGGTGCATGAAACATTTGCCCTTTTATTCGCGCTGGTATCGCTTTCTTCTGTTTTGGCCTGCCTGCGACGGTCTGCTGCCGAGCTTGAAGGTAGATCCGAACTGGCCGCATCAGGATCGTTCAATTAATGAGATGAACGAGATGGTGCGCGAGGTCTTTACTGACTGGATGAAGCAGCAGGTCGGAGACGACGAAGCGCTACTTGCGAAGGTGATTCCCGACTATGTGCCGCTGGCCAAGAGAACCTTGCAAGACAACGGCAGTTGGCTGACGGCGCTCAAAAAAGACAATGTTGAACTGAATAACTTGGGTATTCGTGAAATTACCGAGCAGGGCGTGATAGACAATAATGGGGACTTATTTGAAGCCGATATTATTGTGTTTGCCACCGGATTTCACGCCAACAAATTTTTATGGCCTATGGAGATTGTTGGTCGTGACGGGATCAAACTCAATGAACAGTGGGGCGAAGATCCGGCGGCCTACCTTGGAATCACCGTGCCAAACTTCCCGAATCTTTTTTGCCTCTACGGCCCCGGCACCAACCTGGCCTTTGGCGGCAGCCTGATTTTTCATTCTGAATGCGAAGTGCGCTATGCGCTCTCGGCCATCAAGTCATTGCTTGAGCAGGGTCGCAGCGCGATGGCGGTAAAGCAGGGTGTGCATGACGAATATCAGGAGCGCCTGCAAACCGAACTGTCCGATATGGTGTGGTCGCATTCTTCCGTAAAAAACAGCTGGTACCAGAATGACAGCGGCAAGGTGACCATCCTGTCGCCATGGAGGCTGCGAGATTTTTGGGAGTGGACCGCGGCGGTCAAGCCGGAGGAATACGACTACAGTTGAGGTAGGAGCCTGCCCTGCAGGCGAATAGTTGAGGTGGTTTTTCGCCTGCAGGGCAGGCTCCTACGAGTACCCACTAGTGATTATTTTTGTAGGAGCGAGCCCTGCTCGCGAATGGACCGTACAGCCATAATTAGTCCAGCCGCTTTCTGGGTCTAGCCCCCAAAGCTGGCAAGCAGAGCCTTTTCGTCGGCAATGAGCGGGGCAAAGATTTCCCCCTCGTGCAGGCGCATTAAATAGGCCGCAGTTTTCGGCCAGCGCGCGGCGTCGCACTTGTAGTTGCTATGGACCAAGGCAACGCTGATGGAGCCCACCGCAATATCACCAAGCGAGAAACCGCTGGCCAGCAGATAATTGCCGGCGATTTGCGTTTCCAGATAGTCAAAAATCGCGGGAATTTCTTCGTTTATTGCCTTATCGATATCCGATTGTATGGGCTCACGTTTGAACAGCAGCTTCGCCATCACGACTTCCGCAAATAAATGCCCTCCCATCACGGTGGTCATGGTGGAGTCAGCGTACTCTTCAAACCAAAGGCTTTTAACCGCGTCGACGTTGTCGGCGGGTAGCAGCGGCTTGTCCGGATACTGGCGGTCTAGCCAGGCGCAAATGACTGATGAGTCGGGAATGTAGTTGTTGCCATCGCGAAGCAGGGGGATTTTTCCGAGCGGGCTGTTGGCCTTGAATTCTTCGGGTTGGTCTCCCATTTTTGGAGCGACAAAAATGTGCTCATACTCGAGCCCTTTGTAGGCCAGCGCCGCGCGTACTTTGCGAACGTAGGGGGATATGTGTGCACCGTACAGTGTAATGGCCATCGTTATTATCCTTGCTAATGGGAGTTGGCGGCAGACGACAGTAACGCAATTGGAAGTAGCGGTCACGTGCGTCGGTGCAGATTAAAGCTGCAGGATAGCAGGCAATTAACGGCGGAATTGCCGGCAGTGGTACTGGCGTCAATGCCGATCAAGTGGTACAACACGACGCGGTTAAATAAGGAGCCCTCGTGCAAAAAGCCCTCGCTGAACTGATTGCCTGCAATGAACTGGAAGAACTCGACAGCAACCTGTTCACAGGTCGCTCGCGACACGGTGGTGGCGCTCGAATCTATGGTGGCCAAGTGCTGTCGCAGGCTTTGAGCGCGGGCCAGCGCACGGTATCCGTGGAGTTCTCGCTGCATTCACTGCACTCCTACTTTCTGCGCCCGGGCGATCCCAAGCAGCCGGTGGTCTATGAGGTTGACCGAATTCGCGATGGCCGCAGTTTTGTCACCCGCCGAGTAGTGGCACGTCAGCAGGGCAAGGCAATTTTCAGCGCGGGACTGTCTTTTCAGCGGCCGGAGCTTGGCTTTGAGCATGCGCGGCCGATGCCGGACGTGCCCGGCCCGGAAGGGTTGGCGAGTGACGGCGAGTTATATCAGAAGTTCTTCAAGGGCGGGGACTACGGCTGGCCTATCGAATTCCGGCAGGTGGCGCCGCAGGATTTTAAAAACCCCCAGCCCAGCGATCCGGTTTCCTATGCCTGGTTTAAAACGACCGACCGAATTGGTGATGATTTGGCCACTCACCAGCAAATGCTGGCCTACGCGTCAGATAATCCGATATTGGTTACGGCTTTGAGGCCGCAGGGTGTGTCGCACCTTAGCTCGGACGTGATGGTCGTTACCTTGGATCACGCACTTTGGTTCTATCAGCCCTTTCGGGTTGATGACTGGCTTTTGTATGAAATTCACAGTGATGTAGCCGGTCATGGGCGAGCTCTGTGTCGAGGCCGGATTTATAACCGCCAGGGACAGTTGGTGGCAGCGGTTAGTCAGGAAGGCCTATTGCGCATGCGTAAAAAATGACCGACATCCAGTGATGCTGAGCTTGCGTAGAGAGCTGGGTAAATTATTGACGACCCTTAAATGTGGTGAAGAGATGTCCCGTTTGAAAAATTCTAATCGCCCTGTGCGCTCATTGTTTTTACGTTCGGCGGTACTGCTGTCCGCTAGCGCGTTCTTAAATGCCTGCGTGAACTACAGTGCTAACGATCAGGCTGACACTGTGCTTAGACGGAACAGTTACCACGTCGTTGAAGCCCAGCCTTACACACCGCCGGGCTGGCCACAGGAACTCATGGCAGAGGTCTACCTTCCTTCAGGCGATGGCTTGCATCCGGCGGTGTTGGTTGTTCATGGTGGAGCCTGGGCGGGGCGCAATCCATCTGATATACGCGGCACCTGCAAGCAGCTTGCGGCGCGAGGTTTTGTGGCGGTCAATGTCGCTTACCGCTTTGCCCCCGAGCACCAATTTCCTGCCCAACTCCACGATATGCAGCAGGCCATGCGCTGGATTCATGCGAACGCCGAACGCTACAGTATCGATACCCGGCGTATTGCAGCGCTGGGTTATTCGTCCGGAGCACATCTGGTAAGTTTGCTCGGCTTGGTGGCCGATACCGGTGGCGACCTGGATAGACCCTATGGTGGCCCCCTGACCCGCCCGGCGGCCGTTATCGCCGGGGGCACTCCGAGTGATTTGCGAAAGTTTAAGGGCGGTACGCTGGTGCCGCAATTCCTCGGTGGCAGGCTCAATGAAATTCCGGAGGTCTATGCCCAGGCGTCTCCCGTGGAGCATATTCATGGCGAAGCTCCCCCGTTTTTTATATACCACGGGGCGAGTGACAAATTGGTGAGCGCGGATCATGCCACTGATTTTTACGAGGCACTGCAAGGTGCCGGTGTTCCCTCGGAACTCTACATGCTCAAACTGCATGGGCATGTCACGGCCTTTGTGCTCAGCAATGGCTTTGCGGTTAAGGAGGGGATGCGCTTTCTCCAGAGAGTTATGCCGGAAAAATCGAGCGCGGCCGCACGCCAGACTCCCGCAAAAAAAATCGTACTAAACTAGAATGGCCTCCATTGCCGCGCGCATGCCAGACGGAATTCGTACCGATTTTTGATCTTTGCGTGTTACGAACACATGCACAAAGAAACCGTGCGCCGACGCGCTGGTGCTGCCCTTTTTGAAGATGCCAATGTTGTAGCGCACCGAGCTGTTGCCCAGCTGTTCAATCGCAAGCCCCGCTTCCAGTTCATCAGGGTAAGCGACGGGAGAGAGATATTCGCAGCCGGAAGAAACGACAAAGCCGACAATCTCCCCCTGGTGAATATCCAGCCCGCATTCTTTGATCAGAAAGCTATTCGCGGCACTGTCAAAGTAGGAGTAGTAGGTCACGTTGTTGACGTGGCCGTAAATGTCGTTGTCCATCCAGCGGGTGGTGATGGGAAAAAAGCGGCGATAGTGTTGACGTAAACTTGCGTCCATAGTTAGCGGCATCCCTAGCTAGTAAGCAGCCCGATAAATTGCCAGGGCATCCGTCTCTGAAATCGCTCTCGGATTATTCACCAATAATCGCTGCTGCAACATCGCGTCTTTGGCCAGCATGGGCAGGTCCTCTTCGGGTACCTTGGCTTGCTTCAGGGTCTGAGGCAGGGGTGCGCGCGCCACAATGTTTTCAATCGATGCAATAAATTGATCGCAGGCTGCGCTGGGCGACAGCACCTGTGTGCCGGGCTGAATGCAGGGCAGGAGCTCGGCGTACAGATTGGCGGCGTGGCTGGCATTAAATTTTAATACCGCGGGCAGTACCAGTGAATTACTGAGCCCGTGGGGAATGTGGTAGTGCCCCCCCAGCGGATAGGCAAGGGCGTGAACGGCAGCTACCGGCGCGTTGGCAAAAGCCTGGCCTGCCAGACAGGCGCCGAGCAGCATGTTGCTGCGCGCATTCAAATTGTCGCCCTGCTCAATGGCGGTGTGAAGGTTGGCTGCCATCAGCGTCAGCGCTTGGCGTGCAAGCATATCGGAATAGGGGTTTTTCTTGATCTTGGAGGTGTAGGCTTCGATCGCGTGCACCATGGCGTCAATACCGGTCGCAGCGGTAACGGCCGGCGGCAAACCTCGGGTCAGTTCGGGGTCCAGCAGGGCGATATCGGGCAGCAAGACGGGGGAAACCACGCCCATCTGGGTGGTTTCGCCGGTGGTCACAATGGCAATAGGGGTGACTTCGGAGCCGGTGCCGGCGGTGGTGGGAATTTGAATCAGCGGCAGCCGGCTGCCAAGAATGTTGCCGACGCCGTACATCTCGCCAAGCGTTTGGCTTGAGGGCACCAGTGCGGCTATCAGCTTGGCAACGTCCATGGAGCTGCCGCCGCCCAAGCCAATAACGCCATCCGCCCGCGCTTCGCGGGCCAGTTCGGCGGCAGCCAGTACGAGGGCTTCCGGCGGGTCGGCCAGCACGTCGCCATAGAGTGTTACCCCAAGGCCCGATTTTTCCAGTAGCTGTTGTGTGCGCTCGACAATGCCCGTTGACTGCAGGCCGGGGTCGCTGACTAGAAACAGATGAGACAAGCCAAGTTCGCGACACAGGGTTGGCAGCTGCGCGCTGGCTCCGGCTTCAAAAACGATGCGACCGCAAGTCTCAAACTGAAAATTCATTACAGCTCCTGCACAAACTCATGATAGGCCGAGGCAACGGCGGATGGGGCCTCAACCTGAGGATAATGGCCAATCTCCGAGAGCTCAACTATGGTGTCGCCGCTGCGCACCAGCTCGCGATAACGTTCTACCATATGCGCGCCGGACACGGGGTCGGCGTTGCCATTGATCAGCATCACGGGCACGCAACTGTCTCGCAGCGCCAGCAGCCAGCGCTCGCGGTATTGGCGCCGGTCGGCCATATAGTGGATGAGTTTATGCAGCAGTTGATTGCCGTGGCGCAAGCACATCAATTGCCAGAAGCCGTCGAGCTCTGATTGGCTGGGGCGGGTGGCACTGCCAAAGACCGCGGTAAAACTGCGTTCGAACTGCTTTTTACCAAACAAACGCGAAATAAAGGAACCCAGCGGACCTTCCAGTAATTTTTGCACCAGGCGTGCGCGGTGGGTTTCGGGAAACAGGCCGCCGTTGAGCAGGCATACCGACAACCAGTGGCCGCGACCCTTGCCCACGTTCTGGCGGTAGAGCAGCTCCTGAGCAACCGTGTCGCCGTAGTCGTGAGCCAACACGTGAAAGCGATCCAATTTCAGCTCACTGACCAGCGCCTCGACGATATCGGCCTGTTCATGAATGCTGTAATCGTGGGCAAAAGGCTTGTCACTAAAGCCAAAGCCCAGCATATCCGGTGCTATCAGGCGGTAGTGGTCGGCCAATAGCGGCCAGATTTTGAGAAAATCCCAGCTGGAGGTAGGGAAGCCATGTATTAAAAGCAGGCAGGGTTTGTCGCTTTCGCCGCTGTCTTTGAAGAAGATGGTGTGCTCGTTGAAAGTAAAATAATTACCCTCGTCTCGCCAGTCACTGATGGAATTTTGAAGTAAGGCGCCCACGTTGCTCGCTCGTTAAAAGTTTAGGGAAGCAGAAATGCGGCTAACTATGTCAAAATTGGCGGCAAATGCACAGGGCTGAGCCCATGGAGAAAATTAAATTGCCAGTCACTATTGAATTTGAACACGTCATTGATGCGCCGCCAGCCCTCGTATGGCAGGTGCTGAGCGATCAGCAGGCCTACCCTGAATGGAATCCTTTTGTTGTTGAGTCGAAATCCACCTTCAAGGTGGGTGACCCCATTGTGATGCGCGTGCGTGTGCTGCCGTTTTTCGCGCAGCCGCAAACCGAGTTCATTATGGAGCATGAGCCGGAAAAGCTACTGAGCTACGGAATTAAGGGCGACCCACTGGGGGCCCTGAAGAGTTTTCGCTCCCACCGTTTGTCGACCCTGCCCGAGGGTGGCACCCGCTACCGGTCTTTTTTCCAGTTGAGCGGCTGGTTTGCGCCGGTCGTCGGCTTGCTACTGGGGCGCAATCTGCGCCGCGGCTTTCGCGAAATGAGTCAGGCCATCGCGGACCGCGCTGAAAAGCTGGCGCGATCCGGGGCCTAACTCTTCTCGGCACTGTTCGCTAACTGGCAATTGAGCTGCCGGCTCACTGTCAGCGGGGTGTGGGTGTTGCGGGCCAGTAAGTGGTAGGCCAGCGGCACAACAAAGAGTGTCAGTAGGGTTGCGACGCTCACACCCGATGCGACGACTATGCCAATCACAATTCGGGCTTCGCTCCCTGCCCCGCTGGCAAGCAGCAGGGGAACGGCACCCATCACGGTGGTGATGGATGTCATTAGTATCGGGCGCAGGCGCTGGCCGGAAGCGGCCAAGAGCGCCTGCTCGAAATTTTGGCCTTCATCGCGCAGCTGATTGGCAAATTCCACGATTAAAATACCGTTCTTGGTCGCCAGGCCCACCAGCATAATTAGCGCAACCTGACTGTAAATGTTGATGCTTTGGCCGGTGAGGTAGAGACCGACCAATGCGCCGGCAATAGCCAGCGGCACCGTTAGCATAATCACCAGGGGGTGAATGAAGCTTTCAAACTGGGCGGCCATGACCAAAAATACAACGAGCAGTGACAGCGCAAAAATAAAATAAATATCACCGCCACTTTCTTTCAGGCTCAGAGATTCGCCCTTGTAGTCGATGACGGCTTCGGGCGCGACTTCGCGGCTTAATTGTTCGAGATACCCAAGCGCGTCGCCCAGCGCGTAGTTTCCGGCCAGGCCTGCCGAAAGCGTAATGGCGCGCATTCGATTGTAGCGATTGAGTGTGGAGGCGTCGGCGCTGTCTGTTAGCTTCACCAGGTTGGCAAGCGGAATAAGACTGTTGGTGCTGGCCGAGCGTACGTAGATATTATTCAGGTCGCCCGGTGATCGCTGACTGCCGGGCTCACCTTCGAGAATAACGTCATATTCTTCCCCGTCGCGCATAAAGGTGGTGACGCGGCGCGAGCCTAGCAGGGTTTCCAGTGTCCGGTTTATATCGATCAGTTGCACGCCCAGCGACGCCGCACGCTCGGTATCAACGGTGACGCGCAGTTGCGGTTTACTTTCTTCGTAGTCGCTATCGAGGCCAATTAAGCCGGCATTGGTGCTGGCCTCGGCGAGGATTCGATCGCGCCAGCGCGCGAGTTCTTCGTAGTCACTGCCGCCGATCACAAATTGCACTGACTGGCTCGAATGACCGCCCAAGGCTTGCGGCATGATTGGGAAGGCGACAACGCCGCTGACGTCCGCGACACGTTTGCGCACATCGTCCATAATGGTCCAGCCATTTCGACGGCCCGTTTCCCAAGGCGACAACACAATAACCGACATGGCGCCGTTGTAGTTCTCGCCACTGCTAAAGCCCATGGGTGCCCGCAGTAACAGGCGTTGCACTTCGCCGGATTCAACCAGCGGCATCAGCCGCTCTTCAATGTGCAAGGTGCGTTCTTTGGTGTAATCGAAGGATGCACCTTCAGGCCCCTTGATAATCATGTAAAAGACGCCGCGATCTTCTTTGGGGGCAAATTCCTGAGGCAGTTGCTTGAATAAATAGCCACACAAAGCCAGCGCGACGAGAACGATCAACACCGTGGCCACGGGGGCGTGCAGCGCGCCGGACAAAGTGTTTTGGTAGCGCCTTTGCAGAGTGGCAAAGGCCTTGTCGGTGATTCGCGTAAGACCGGAATTGTCATCGCCATTTTTGGCTTTTAGCAACTTCGCGCAGATCACCGGGGACAGCGTGAGTGCAACGATGCTGGAAAAGCCGACGGCGGTTGCCATGGCAACGGAAAATTCGCCAAACAGGCGGCCGACGTCATCCTGCAAGAAAGTGATGGGAACAAAAACCGCGATCAATACGAGGGTGGTGGCGACTACGGCAAAGTCGACTTGACGGCTACCCCGATAAGCAGCGACGAGAGGTGATTCACCGGTGTTCATGCGCCGGTGAATATTTTCCAGAACGACAATGCCGTCGTCGACTACCAGGCCAATAGCCAGTACCAGTGCCAGAAGCGTCAATAAATTAAGGGAATAACCGAGGGCGTACAACACGGTAAAGGTGGCAATCAACGAGACAGGAACCGTAACCGCAGGCACCAGCATCGCGCGCAAATCACCGAGAAAAATCAGAATGACCAGAATGACGAGCCCGGCGGCGATAAAGAGCGTGCGGTAAACCTCGGAGATAGCACTTTCAACAAACACTGAGCTGTCGAAGCTCTGTTCGATTTTTACGCCCTCGGGCAGGCTGTCGGCAACGCGGTCGCGCAGAGCCTTGGCGGCGCGGGTGACGGCCAATGTATTGGCCGTGCTTTGCTTGATTATTCCGAGGCCGACCATATTGACGCCATTGCCACGGAACATACGTCGCCATTCTGCGGCGCCCAGTTCTACGCGAGCAACATCCTGAAGGCGCACCAGATAGCCGTCATCTCCTCGGGCGATCACCAATTTTCGAAAATCGTCCTCGCTTTGAAAGTTGCGTTCCAACTTGACGATGAAATCCCGATCCCTGGATTTCACTGTGCCCGCGGGCAGCTCGACATTTTCGCTGCGCAGCGCATTCTCAATGTCGGTGGCACTTAAACCCCTTGCAGCCATGGCGCGCCGGTCAAGCCAAATGCGCATGGCGTAATCAAGTCCGCCGCTAATGCGGACTCGTGCGACGCCGTCGAGGACCGAAAAGCGATCGAGCAAATAGCGTTCGGCATAGTCGGTAAGCGCGAGCGTATCCATCGACTCCGAGGTGAGGTTTAGCCACATGATCACGCGCTCGTCGGAGTCGCTTTTCTGTATTTCAGGTGGGTCGGCTTCTTGTGGCAGGGTGGCAAGCGCGCCGGAAATTTGATCGCGCACATCATTGGCGGCAGCATCGATATCGCGCCCCAGATCAAATTCTATACTGATGTTGGACAAACCATCGATGCTGGAAGAGGAAATAGTTTTAATGCCTTCGATGCCGGCAACACGATCCTCCAGCACCTGGGTCACGCGTGACTCCACCACAGAGGCTGACGCGCCCGTGTAGTTGGTTCTGATCGAGACAACCGGCGGGTCGATGTCGGGATACTCGCGCAACGGTAAGCGCTCGAAGGAGACCAAACCAAAAGCAACCAGCAGCAGACTGAGAACGACCGCGAGTACCGGTCGTTTTACCGCAGTATCCGATACCCACATATTACTGGGCGTCCTGTTGTCGTGACGCGGTGTTCTTGCTCGGGGGGCTTTGCGCTACGCTGATTTCTAGGCCTTCGCGCAGGCGCGGGAAATTGGCGCGCACGAGTACTTCGCCTTCCTGCAAGCCCGACAAGACTTCAACCCAGCCCGGCTGGCGACTGCCAATTTCGATAATGCGGCGTTGCAGTTTATTGTCTGCGCCGATTATCCAAATGCTGTGTTGTTGGTCGCGACTTAGCAGGGCTGCTTCGGGAATCAACAGCGCTTGGCGCGGGTTGCGCAATAACTCGATGGTCATCAACATGCCGGGCTTTAATAGGCCCTCGCTGTTGTCAAATCGGGCGCGGGCGCGAACAGAGCGGTCTATGGCATTTACCCGGCTGTCGATGACGGTGACGTTGCCCGTAAACTCGCGATCGTAAGCAGCGGTGCTGGCGCGTAATTCGAGGCCGGAGTTAAGTGAGCCAATGATTGCCGCAGGCACGCTGAAGTCCAGCTTGAGGGTGTCGATGTCATCGAGTGTGGTAATCGGCGTGCCGGGGTTGAGGAGGGCACCGGGGCTAACAAGGCGTAAGCCGAGTACTCCTGCAAAGGGCGCGATTACCCGGCGGTCGGCGATGCGTGCTTCCAGCTCTTCAATTTTGTATTGGGCTTTTTGCAGGGCAGTGCGGCGTTGATCGAGTTCGGTTTGTGCCGCCGAAAAAGTTTTTACCAGGCCTTCAAGACGTTTAACTTCGCGCTGCTGCTCGGCGAGTTCTGCGCGAGCCCCGGATAGCTGAGCTTGCTCCTCTTTCATTTCCAGAGTTACGAGCAGTTGACCGGCGCTAACGCGTTGGCCTTCCTGAAAATGAATGCTGCTAATGGTGTCGGAGGCGTTGGCGCTAAGGGTAATCGACTCATTACCTCGCAAGGTGCCCAGAGCTTCCACCCGGTCGGCGAACGGATGCCGCGCAGCGATATAAGCGTCTACGGTTACCGCCGTCATTGCCCGATTGCCGACAGCGTCGTCGTGGCCGAAATATTGATACGCAAATGTAGCTGCAATAGTAATAAGCAGCACACTGACAAGAAATCGCATCGCCATCCCCAACTGTGAATGCACGTAATTTTGATTTGTTCGACTGTAGGGGGATCAAAGGCCCGCAGCAATCATTTCTATTGAAATTCCGAATCGTCTGTTCAGTCGACTGTATTGCTATACCGGCTAGATTGTCGCGCTAATCTGGCCGTCAGCACCTTAGCTGACGGCCTTGGGGGGTGTTAGTTTCTCTGCTGTAAAAGCTCGCGGCAGCGTTTGACGCTTGCCCGAACTTGGGCCGGTGCCGTGCCGCCAATGTGATTACGAGCATTGACCGAGCCTTCCAAAGTGAGGACGTCAAATACATCTTGAGAGATAACATCGGAAAATTGGCGGAGCTCGTCCAGACTCATCTCCGAAAGATCTTTGCCACTTTCTATGCCGTAGGCGACCGATTTGCCGACAATTTCATGGGCATCGCGAAAGGCCACGCCCTTGCGCACCAAATAGTCGGCCAGGTCCGTTGCGGTTGCGAAGCCGCGCATGGCGGCTTCGCGCATGACTTCCGCTTTCGCGGTAATGGCGGGCACCATGTCGGCGTAGGATTTCAGGCAGTCGCGCAGGGTGTCGATAGTATCAAACAGCGGCTCCTTGTCCTCTTGATTGTCTTTGTTGTAGGCCAGCGGCTGTGACTTCATCAACATAAGCAGGCTCATCAGGTGGCCGGTAACGCGGCCGCTTTTGCCGCGCACGAGTTCCGGCACGTCGGGGTTTTTCTTTTGCGGCATGATGCTCGAACCCGTGCAAAAACGGTCCGGTAAATCGATAAAGTTAAATTGCGCGGAAGTCCATAGCACCAGTTCTTCGCTAAAGCGTGAGAGGTGGGTCATGATCAGGCTGGCACAGGCGGTAAATTCGATCGCGAAATCGCGATCGCTAACGGAGTCCAGCGAGTTCTCCGTCGGGCGATCAAAGCCCAGCAAGCGGGCAGTCATTTCCCTATCAATAGGATAGGTGGTGCCGGCGAGCGCGGCGGCGCCCAACGGGCACTGGTTCATGCGTTTGCGGCAATCCATCAGGCGGCTGTAGTCGCGCTCCAGCATGGCATTCCATGCCAGCAGGTGATGACCGAAGCTGACCGGCTGGGCGGTTTGCAGGTGGGTGAAGCCGGGCATGATGGTGTCGGCTTCGCGCTCGGCCAGATCGCACAGTCCCTGTTGCAGGCGAGTGATTTCTAATGCGAGTGAATCTATTTCATCGCGCACATAGAGACGAATGTCGGTGGCGACTTGATCATTGCGAGAGCGACCGGTGTGCAGCTTTTTGCCGGTGATGCCGATGCGTTCGGTCAGTCTCGCTTCGATATTCATGTGGACATCTTCAAGACTTACCGACCAGACGAACTCGCTGCGTTCGATTTCCTTGCGAATGGCTTCGAGGCCCTCCGCTATCAGGGTGTACTCGTCTGTTGTGAGTACGCCGACGGCGCTCAACATTTTGGCATGCGCGAGCGAACCGTTGATGTCGTGGTGATAGAGGCGCTGGTCGAAACCGACCGAGGCGGTGAAGCGCTCCACAAACTGGTCTGTGGGTTCTGTAAAGCGGCCGCCCCAGGGTTTGATATCGGAATTTTTGTCGGTCATAAGCGCAGTCTGTCTTTGTGTCAAAAAATAGTCGGGCATTATAGCAACTTGTCTGCAATTACGCTGCGCGGGTGTCAGCTGTGGCCGAAATTTCCCATCGCTGCGCAAGAACAGTAGATTTGCATGCTGTCAGTGAGTGGAAAGGCAGCTACTCTCACCGTTGTAGCAGAGCATGCCGGCGACTGATTGTCACTTGCGGGCTTGCTCGATACTGCCCCGGTATTTCGACGCAGTGAAAGATAGCGCCGCAGCACTGGCCGATCAGGCTGGTGCTGCTATGATAAGACTTGCTGGTAATTAGCAGGTAAACCCTTGTCCCAGAATTCTAAAGTCCAGAGTGATAGTGTTGGTGAAGAGCGCTCCGCCGTGCCGGCGGAGAGGGCTTTTTTCCTGCCGGACCTGTGTTCAGCGCAAGCTTTGTTGGTGCTGGTGGTCCTGGCGGAATTGCTGGCTCTCTTGATTCTTGCCCTGCAGCGCGGACTCTACCCCATCGACTGGGAATATTTTTCGCTGTTATCCCTGTTTTGCATGTTGAGTTTTTTAAGCTGTGCGGCGGTACTGTGTCCACTGCGCTCAGGGCTGACTCGCCTGCCCCTGCCATTGGCCGGTCTGTCGATATACCTTCTAGTCTTGGCCCTCGTCGCAGGCTTTACTCTGACAGCCCAATGGCTTTTGCCCGAGGCGGCGGCGCGTTCGCCCTGGAATATCGGGCAATTGCTGATTAATGTCTTTGTGGCAGCCGTAGTGGCCGGCATTGGTTTGCGCTACCTCTATCTCGACTGGAAATTGCGCGTGCGCGAACACAGTGAATTAGGCGCCAGAATTCAGGCTTTGCAGTCGCGTATACGCCCCCATTTTCTGTTTAACAGTTTGAATACGATCGCCAGTTTGGTGGCTGAAGACAGTGCCAAGGCCGAGCGTGCGGTGGAGGATCTGTCTGCCCTGTTTCGGGCCAGCTTGCAGGACAGCAAGGTGATGAGCTGCTGGGCCGACGAACGCGATTTGTGTGAGCGCTACCTGAGAATTGAGGCGGAGCGTTTGGGTGACCGTCTGCAAGTCGAATGGCAAATTGACAATGTTGAGGGGCAGACGCCGATGTTAAGTTTGAGTCTGCAGCCGCTTATCGAAAACGCCATCACACACGGAATACAGCATTTGCCGCAAGGCGGTGATATCCGGATCACTGCCAGAGTGCGCGCCGGATTTCTGCATATTAGTCTCAGTAATCCGCTGGCATCACAGGCCGCTGCGCCGGGTAATCAATTGGCGTGCGCTAACCTGCGTCACCGTTTACAGGCGATTTATGGCGGACAGGCGCAGTTGACCATGAGCGAATATGAGCGGCGCTATGTGGTTGAGCTGAACATGCCCGTTCAGGTTGCATAGCGCTTATGTTGAGAGTGATGCTGGTTGACGATGAATTATTGGCGCGCAAGCGTTTGCGTCGCTTGCTCGACGAACTCGATGGAATTGAGGTGGTGGCTGAAGCTGGCAACGGCCGTGAGGCGATTGATCTGGCTGCTTCGGTAAAGCCCGAACTGATTTTCATGGATATAGAAATGCCGCTGCTGAACGGTCTCGATGCGGCCCGTGAATTGGCACTTTCCGATCCGGCTCCGGCCCTGATCTTTTGCACTGCCTACGATGAGCACGCACTGGCCGCTTTTGAAACGGCGGCAGTAGCTTATCTGCTGAAGCCGGTAGAGCGCACAAAGCTGGCCGCAGCGGTGAGTCGTGCCAGCAGCTTGAATCAGGCCCAACTTGCGCACTTGCAAGGGCCGACGGGCGAAAAAGCCTTTTTGCTGATTAGCGGGAATCAGGGTGTGGAAAGGCTGGCGCTGGACGAGATTTTATATCTGCGTGCCGAGCAAAAATATGTGGTGGCTGTGCACGGTGGTGGCGAAGTCTTGCTCAGTGAAAGTCTCTCGCAGCTGGAGCGGCGCTGGCCGCAGCGCTTTGTGCGCGCCCATCGCAACACCCTGATCGCGGTTGAGCGCCTGCAGGGGCTGGAGCGCGTTAGCAGCGGCCATGTTGCTGTTATTCAGGGAACACAAGAGCGCCCGGCCATCAGTCGTCGTCATTTGCAGGACGTCAAAAATGCACTGCGGCAGAGTCCATGACTTGCGGTCGTTAGCCTGAGCCGTATGATAAGCCCCCCGAAGCCCTCCGGAGCAGTGAAACCGCTATGCCACAACGAACTATCAGAATTGCCACCCGCGAAAGCCTGCTTGCGCTGTGGCAGGCTGAATTTATAAAAGCCGAGCTGGAGCGCTGCCACCCGGGTATTCAGGTTGAGTTGCTGGGCATGACGACCCGTGGTGACCAGATGCTGGATTCCCCGCTGTCAAAAATTGGTGGCAAAGCCCTGTTTGTTAAAGAGCTGGAGCAGGCCATGCTCGAAGGACGTGCTGATATGGCGGTGCATTCGATGAAGGATGTGCCGATGGAGTTTCCCGAAGGGTTGGAGCTTGCGATCATCTGCGAGCGGGAAGATCCGCGCGATGCGTTCGTCAGCAATCACTTTGCCTGCGTCGAAGAACTGCCTCAGGGTGCGGTGGTCGGAACCTCCAGTTTGCGGCGCGAATGCCAGCTGCGCTCATTGCGTCCGGATCTGGTGATTCGCAGTTTGCGCGGTAATGTGCAAACCCGCCTTCGAAAACTCGACGAGGGTGAATTTGACGCCATTGTTCTGGCTGCCGCGGGCTTGTTGCGGCTAGAGTTGAGCGAGCGCATTGCTGCCTACATAGCGCCGGAACAGTCACTACCGGCTGTTGGTCAGGGTGCGGTCGGCGTGGAAGTGCGCAGCGACGATGAGGAATTAAAAACATTACTGGCGCCGTTGGCGCACAAACAGACCTCCCTGCGGGTTCAGGCCGAGCGTGCCATGAACCGTCGCTTGCAAGGCGGCTGTCAGGTACCCATTGCGGGTTACGCCCTGCTTGAGGGAGAAGCACTGTGGCTGCGCGGTTTGGTTGGCAGCCCGGATGGGACGACTATCTTGCAAGCTGAAGCGCGGGCTGCGGCCGGTGAGCCGCAAGCTTTGGGTTGTGCGGTAGCCGAGGCGCTGCTTGCCCAGGGCGCGGGCGATATTCTTGCGGCTGTCTATGGCGACCAAGCTAACTAATATGAGTCTGACAGGTCTGCGGGTTCTGTTGACACGCCCAACGGGGCGCGCGGAAGAGCTGCTCGCTGCGCTGCACGAGGAAGGTGCCAGCACTTTACATATTCCCCTGCTCGACATCCGCGAGCTGGATCCCGAGCAGGACGCACAGACTATTCAGCGCAATCGGGAGCGGGTTCTCGATCTCGATCGCTATCAAAAGCTCATTTTTATCAGTGCCAACGCGGTGCAGCATGGTGCCAGTCTGGTTGAGCAGTACTGGCCCCAGTGGCCGGTGCAGCAGATGCATCTGGCTATTGGCGCAGCGACCGCAGCGGCGCTGGCGCGGCGGGGCCTGAGTGCTGTCGCTGCGGTCAACAGCAGCATGGACAGCGAAAGCCTATTGGCTTCGGATACCTTGCAGGCAGTAGACGGCGAGCGTATTGCGATATTCAGGGGGGTGGGTGGCCGTGAAACTTTGGCCGCGACACTTCGTGAACGCGGTGCGCGAGTGGATTATATTGAGTGTTACAAACGCTGTGCTCCCGAATTCAATGCCGAACAGACACTGAGCCGGATTAACGATTTCGCGGCCAATGCCCTTGTCGTAAACAGTGGCGAAACGCTAGAAAATCTGTCGGCACTGCTGCCGGCCAGGCATGACTTGTATCAATGCCCGTTGGTACTGCCCAGCGAAAGGGTCGCTGTTCTGGCGAGCAAACTGGGCTATGCTAAGACCATAACGGCGATTAATGCCGGCACGGCAGCGACTCTCGCAGCCCTGCATACCATCGCAGCGACCGCCGGTTCATAAACCAGCCATGGCGTGCTGCATTAATACAGCCAGGGGGATTGAATGGCGCAATCAGATAAACCCAGCGAATCAACTGCAGCAGTTGTAGTGAGCCCGGCCAAGGACGAGGCCCCGGTTGCCGACAGCGAAGCGGCGCCAAAAGCCGCGAAAAGCGGCGGTAAATTCACCCTCTTTATTGCGCTATTGGCTTTTCTTCTGGCCGCGGCCTCAGCGGGTTGGCAGGGCTATCAATTTTGGCTGGAGCAGTTTGCGGTTGATCGGCAGCCCTGGGTTGAACACCTGTCCAAGCTTGAATCGCAGCTGGATACACGCTTGCGGGACCAGCAGGGCAACTACCAGCAAGCCGACAGTGTTCTGCGTGAAGGCTTTGAAGCGGAGCAAAAGGCCCTGGCTGAGCGTATCCAGTCTTTTCAAGGCGCTACTGAGGGCTCCCTGAGCCAGCAGCTGCAGTCGATCACCTGGGTGAAGCAACGCCAGCAGGCGCTCGACGAACGTCTTCAGGATTTGGTTAAGCTGAGCCGGGAAGACTGGATTTTGGCTGAAGCCGACTACCTGATGCGTCTCGCCCAGCAGCGGCTGCAGCTTGGTGGCACTGGCAGCGACGCAGGGCCCCTGTTGCAAGCGGCGCAGCGCAACCTTCTGCTGGTGCACGACAAAGGCATCGAACGTGTGCGAGAAGTGCTGGCGGCTGATATTGCGGCAGTGAGTGAAGCGCGACAATTTGACCTCGTTGGTCTGGACAAGCGCATTGCGGCCGTGGCCGAGCAGGCCCAGGCTCTGGTTCCGTTGGGAGATCGCACCTTGAGGCCAAGCCCGGTCGCTGAGGCGGCGACGGCTGCGCCAGAATTGACGCTGGAGACCTTGTGGCCTCTAATCAAATACGGTTTCGCCCGCGCGGCCGATAAATTGCAGTCCTACATCCGCATTAGTGATCGTGACAGCGCCTACCAGACAACGGTTATTGCCGGTGGCCAGCGCGAATTGTTCCGGCAGCATCTTCAACTCTTGTTTGAACAGGCGCGCTGGGCCCTGCACAGTGGCAACGAAGCCCTTTACGCCCAGGCACTGGCTCGAAGCGAAGAGTGGCTTCGTCAGTACTACGCTGCAGAAGAAGCTGAACAAGCCGTACTCAAGGAGCTGGCAGAGCTTAAGCAACAGCCGGTGCGCGCGCTGACTCCTGCCATTAGCGCCAGTATTGCCGCCTTACAGCACTTTATAGATAGCCGCCACGGTGCAGCGGGGGGCAGCAAGTGATTCGTTACTTTCTAATTTGTCTTCTTGTGTTGGCGCTGGCGGCGGGCCTGGGCATCCTCGTTGAACATGATCGCGGCTATATTTTGCTGGCTATTGGTAACGTCGCTATCGAAACCTCCTTTTGGATCGGCTTGGCCCTGTTTCTTGCCTTGCTGATGGTGGGCCACTGGCTGCTCCGTGCTTATCAGGTGGGTTTTCGAGGCACGAGCCGACTATCGAGCTTTTTGATGCAGCGGCGCCATCGCCGCAGTGTGCAGGATACCCAGCAGGGCCTGATTGCATTAATTGAGGGCAATTACAGCCGTGCGAAGCAGTTGCTTACCCGCTCAATCGACGATACAGAACAACCCTTACTCAACTATTTGGCGGCAGCGCAGGCTAGCAACGCTCTGGGTGACTATGAGAAGGCGCGCGAATTTTTAGCAAAGGCTGAGAGCGACACCGATGGTGCTGACGTTGCGATCGAATTGGTGCAAGCTGAATTATTGCTTAAAAACGGGCGTCTCGAAGAAAGTCTTGCCAGTCTCACCCGCGCCCAGCGCAATACCGCAAAACATCCCTCGGTGCTGCGGCTTTTGAAGGAAGTTTATGAGGGACTAAAGGATTGGGACAAGTTACAAGGGCTGCTCCCCGAACTAAAAAAATCAAAACGCTATTCAGCTGAGGACCTGCTTGGTTTGCGGCGGCGCATTGCCATGGGCCAACTGTCAAAGTTGAGTGAATCCAGCCAGTCCTCAGACAGCAGCGAGCTGGCCACGTGGTGGAAGAAGTTAGCTCGAGACCTGCAGCAGGATACTGTGATAATCGATCAGTATTTGCGGCACTTACTGGCCCGCGGTGAGGATCAGCGCGCCGAGGAGCTGTTGCATCAACAGTTGCGCAAGGAATGGCGGCGCGAATGGGTAGAATCCTACGGCTTGGTTGCCGGCGCAGATGCAGACAAGCAATTGCTGGTGGCTGAAAACTGGCTGCAGGAGCGCAATAACGACCCGGCTTTGTTGCTGGCGCTGGGTCGCTTGAGTTTGCGCAAAGAATTGTGGGGCAAGGCGCGTGAGTATTTCGAGAGCAGTTATCGGCTTGAACCGGGCGCCGATGTCTGTGCCGAGCTGGGGCGTCTGCTGGCCTACTTGGGCGAGTATGAGCGCAGCAACGCCTTCTTTCAGGAGGGTTTGCAGAAAACGGCGCGGGCACTTCCGTTGACATTGCCAAGTAAAAATAGTCAGCGGGTGGCCTAAATGAAGTGCGGGCTATTGGTGCTGGCTGTGCTTTTGTTGAACGCTTGCGGCGAGAGCGGCTCAAGCGACACCAAACAACTTGAGGGCGTAGTGCCTAGCTATCAAATGCAGGCCATGGACAAAGCCCGCGGTGTTGAACAGTCACTTCAACATGCCGAGCAGGCGCGGCGGGAAGAGAGCGACTGATTGCCGGGAAGGCTGCGCAAATCCCGGCATCGTTTTTGAAACCTGCTCAGCGCATTTCCTTGATCAGAGCCTTCAGCGCATCGCGCTGATTCCCCAGCAGGTTCTTGTACTCGTCGAGAAAGGCACCGCTGCCAGCCAGTTTTGCGGTAGGGTCCTGTAGCTGCGCTGCGAGCTTTTCCTGCAACACGGCCTTTTGCTGTGCAACTTTGGCTGTTACCTCGGCGCCCAGAGCCTTGCCAATCAGATTGTCCAGACTGGATTTAAGTTTGATCTGTGGGGCATTAAGGTCGCCGTTGATAATGGCTTTTAGGTCGAATTGCTCGGCGCTGCCCAATGCGGTGCGCATCAGATTAGCTGTTTTAGATTGCGCGCTATCGGACACCAGAAACTGGGCCTGTTTGACCAGGCTGTCAATAGTTGCATTGATGCCTTTTTCGCTCAGGGTAAAGCTGGTTTTGATGTTGGCTAACCCTTTCTGCAGGGTCAGTGGTAACTCCGGGCTGTCGGACAAGGTCAGTGCCGACAGGGCCAGTTTCTGTAAATCAAAATTCAAGGTATCCAGTGTATTTTTGCTGCGATGATCAAATAGACCGTCCAGTTTTAAGCTTGCGCCTTGTTCGCTGCCGCCCTTTGCGACAAGACTCATCGGGCGACCCCAAATGTCCTGTTCGTTGGTGATGTCCTTGATCAGGCCGTCGAAGCTGATTTTCTGTCCGGCAACGGCAACTGCGCCATTGATTTTGGCCTGTTTGATAAGAAATTCCGGCAGGGCCTCATCTTCAACAAAGCGAACGAGCTCGCCAGAGCCGCGCATAGGCTTCAGTTCTTTTTCCGCCTCTGTCTCACTATTGCTCATTTGCTTGGCGGCCGTTTTGTAAAGTGACAAACCCTGATTAATCATGTCAAAGGCATCGTCTCCCACGATGTGTTTAATCATTCCTTCGAAACCCTGGTCCAGTCCAACGCTGGCGAGCAGGCGCTCCGCCTCGCGCCCGGGAAGTGTCCTCGCGTGCTCGGTCAATTGAGCGATACGGTCCTTGTCAGTTTTGATTTGGTCCTCAAGGGCTTTGATGTTGTCGAGATCTTTGTTGATATCGTCGCGAAGTTCTTTCGCTCCTTTAAGTTTTACCAGAGTATTTTCATCCTTGAGTTTATCCCAGCGCGATTGATACTCGGTCAGTTGCTCTTTGTCAGGTAGCTGCCCGGCGCGCTGCTTCCACGCATTTTGAATGTCGCTGACTTCATTTTGCATAGCACTTACTTCGGCCTTAAGTCGGGCTTCCTCGCTGCTGGCGAGTTCGCCGACGTCAGGGATGTTGAGCTTCGACGCAAGATCCAGTGCGGCCTGCTTGCCTTTCCCCTTATGTCCGCCAAGATTAAAAAACCGCCCGTCAATGGCGCCACTGCTGCTACGTTGCGTGTAAAGCTCCAGGCCTTCGATCTCGGCTTTTTCAGAAATAAACTGGCGTCGCAATAAGGCGAAAGTGTCGACGCTGAGATGAATGCGGGACGATTCAAACAGGTTCTGCATGGGCTTGTCGGGGTTGGTGACCTGCAGTCGATTGAGGGTTATTACGCCTTCGGCAATGGCGAAATCGACACTGTCCAATTCGACTTTGGCGCCTACCGCTTGCGTGCCCGCAAACTCGATGCTGTTCTCCAGAATCCAGTCGATACACAGTACCCACAGCGCGGCGATGGCGACAAAAGCGCCCAATCCCCACCAGCGAATCCATTGCGTCATAGTAAGCTTCCTTATTTTCGTAATTTCTGCGGCTTAATTTTCGAAAGGAGCCGCAGCACTCTCGTGATGATTGTGTTGTTCGGCGCGCCTGGTATAGGCGCCGGTTTTAACTAAGGGCGTCGTACAATTTAAACAAGCTGGTGCTTTTGACCAGCAACGCGAGGCGCGATTGCGCAACCTTGGCGCGCAATTTGTCCCGGTACTGTGTGATGGCCCATATAACAGCCAGATAGACCGGCACCGCCATTATGAGACTGAGGCAAACACTGCCCATAATCAGTGTGTTGTTGTAACCCATAAAGCGCCAGAACGAGGATTGGTAAAAACCGGTCCACAGCGTCTGCAGCCCTTCGCTATGCAGCACCGCGGCCCCCAGTTGATTGCTGAGGGGGTCAAGCAGATAGGCAAGTCCTGAAAACACTACAAAGGACAGGATGAAAAAGCTTAAGTTGACGCGAATAAAGAGCACCAAAAGCAGAATAAGAATGTTGTGTGGTGACATCAGGGGGGTGAGGCCCATAACGAGAGCGAACACTACCGCCAGCGCAACTTGCGCAGGATTGTCGTCGGAGTTGAGTACTTTCAGCAGTTTGGCAATGACGCTGAGCACGGGTTTTCCCCCTTGGTTTACGGTTTGGCTTGGGATCAGTACGGCGCGCCGACTAAAGCGCGATTTTAAATACTTATCTGCGTAGTGAAGTTCGATTGTAGCAAGCTTTTACGAATATCTCGCAGCAGTGTTCTGCCCAGCCCTGTAAGCAGGGTCTGATTCCTGTAGAGCAAACGGTATCGTCCTTGTGCTCGGGGTTTGACGCAAAGCAGGTGTACTAGAGCGTTGACCGGTCTTGTGAGCGGCTGTTGCGCGCGAAAAACCAGGGTGCGCGATTGCTGTTCTAGCAGCTGGGCAGGCGACGCCCATTCTGCTGCGAGAAGGGCAAAGTGGTTGTGTTGTAGTGAGGATCTGCCTGCGGGCAGTTTGATTCGCAAGTTTTCACCGTGCTTATCCAAGAGTTGGCAGGCGTAGAGCTGCCAGGCCGGAGTGGGTGGCAGTGTCAGTGTTGTATCGCTTAGTGCGCAGCTAATGCACAGGGGGACGGTTGCGGTGTCTTTTATTTCGGAAACCCGGCCCGATACGAGTTGGGCAAAACAGAGTCCACAGTTGCCGTTTCGACAGGCCTCTGGCACTACAAAGCCTGCTTGCTGCAGTTGCACCAAGAGTGTTTGTGATGAATCGACCGCGATGACGCGACCGTGATTCGGCTGGTTAGCCCCGGCAGCAGTCAGGCGAACGTGGCGGCTCACAGTTGTTGCAGTAACTGCTTGAGCGCAAGGCCACGATGACTGTGGCGGTTTTTTACTTCGGGTGCTAATTCTGCAGAGCTAGAGTTAAGGTCGGGAATAAAAAACAGGGGGTCGTAGCCAAAGCCATTGCTGCCGCGGGGTTCGTGCAGAATTTCGCCGGACCAGCGGCCCTCGCAAATTAACGGCAGAGGGTCTGTGGCGTGCTGGACCAGGGCTAGCACGCAAACGAAACTGGCACTGCGGTCGGTTTTGCCGTCGAGCTCTTCCAATAGCTTGGCATTGTTTTTCTGGTCGGTGGCACCTGCGCCGCTAAAGCGCGCAGAGTATATGCCGGGCCGGCCATTGAGGGCCTTGACGCAAAGACCGGAATCATCCGCCAAAGCGGGCAGGCCGGTGGCCGCGCTAGCATGTCGAGCCTTTAGAATGGCATTTTCAATAAAACTCTTGCCGCTTTCTTCAGCATCGATAATATCAAAATCAGTTTGCAGCAGAAGCTCGATACCGGTGCTGCTCAGAACCTGCTGCATTTCTTTGAGTTTGCCGCGATTGCCGCTGGCCAGTACGACTTTTTGCATTATTTATCTGCGTACATCACTTGGTTGAATTGCATTTTGTAGGAGCGCTTGCTGCTTTCCGGGTGAATCTTGAGGGTAAAATCCAGCTTTTCTTTGTCCTTGGCCTGAAATTGCGCGATGTAATACACCGCGGTGCGCTCGTCGATTTCCTTGAAGTCCAGTTTTAGCCTGTGAATTAAATCAAAGCGGGTGCCGCTGATGGCGGCCTTGCGCGCTTCGGTGCCGCCATCGTCCATTATTTCCCGCACAGCAATGTTTAAGATAAAACGGTCTTCGCCGCGAACAATGCCATAGGATTTTGCAACTTCAGGCGAGAGAAAGGTCGAATTCACGATCATGTAATGCACGTCGTATTTGTCAAAGCGTTGTTTTTGTTCCGCCAAGGCAGTCGTTGGCATTAGTAGCTGCAGAAATAAGCTCATGGCGAGTGCGGCGGTGCTGAATCGCATTTTCATTCGATGCTCCTTGTGAGCCCTGTTCCCGGCTAGATTAACGCATGGCTGCGGCAATCTCAGGGGATCACTTGCTAATATGGTAGACCGCCGTGACACCAAACAAGTTCGGGAATTGTGAGGCGATGAGGCTTTCCCTGTCGTCAGCATTGACCACGGTGCGGTGTAGTACCCGAATATTTTTCTCGCTGCACAGTGCTTCAAAATCGCTCACGGTACAAAAGTGAATATTCGGGGTGTCGTACCAAGTATAGGGCAAAAATTTTGATACCGGCATTCGGCCGCGCGCACCCAAATAAAGGCGGCCGCGCCAGTAGCCGAAATTGGGGAAGGTGACGATGCATTCGCGTCCTACTCGCAGCATTTCCTCAATAACCAGATGGGGCGAGTGCAGGGTTTGCAAGGCTTGGGCCATGACCACGACGTCAAAGCTGTTGTCGCGAAAATTGCTTAGGCCGCTGTCCAAATCCTGCTCGACAACATTGAGGCCTTTTTCCAGGCATTGCCGGAATGACAGGTCGTCAATTTCAACGCCCAGTCCGTCGACACTTCGCTTGTCGCGCAGGTATTCGAGCAAGCTGCCGTCGCCGCACCCCAGATCGAGCACGCGGCTGCCGGGTTGAATCCACTCGCTGGCCAAGTTGAGATCAAAACGCATGGCTGGCCTCCCGTTTAACACGTTCCATATAGGCGCTAAAGGTTTTTAGATAGCGTTCGATGGGTAACAGGAAGGCGTCGTGGCCAAAGTTGGCCTCGATTTCCGCATAGGCTACAGGCCTGTTGGCAGCGATCAGGGCGTTAACGATTTCACGCGAGCGCGTGGGCGCAAAGCGCCAGTCGCTGGTAAAGGACATCACCAAAAATCCGCACCTGGCGTGCCTGAAAGCGGCTACCGGATCGTCGCCGTATTCGCGGGCGAGATCAAAATAGTCCAGTGCCTTGGTCATCAACAGGTAGGAGTTGGCATCGAAACTGCGCGAGAATACATCGCCCTGATAGCGCAGGTAACTTTCTACCTGAAACTCGACTTTTTCGTCGTGGCCGAGCTCGAAGTTGCCCGACTTCAGGTCGCGCCCGAATTTTTCGCCCATGCCGTCGGCAGACAGATACGTTACATGGCCGACCATGCGCGCCAGAGCCAATCCGGCCTTGGGCAGGGTTTTGTGTTCGAGGTATCGACCCTCGTGAAAATCCAGATCGGAGGTGATGGCCTGGCGCGCAATTTCATTGAAGGCAATGTTCTGTGCCGTCAGGCGCAGCGCCGAGGCAATCACAACGCAATGTCGCAGCTCGTCCGGGTGCTCCAGCGCCCAGCGCATGGCCTGCATGCCGCCCAGACTGCCGCCGATGACCGCGGCCCATTGAGTGATGCCGAATAAGGGCATCATGCGTCGTTGGGATTCGACCCAGTCGCGGCAGCGCAGTGAAGGGAAGTCCGGGCCCCAGGGCTTGCCGGTAGCGGGGTTGATGCTGACAGGGCCAGTGCTGCCGTGGCAGCCGCCGATATTATTGATGCTGAGCACAAAGAAATGGTTGGTGTCGATGGGTTTGCCGGGGCCGATACAAGCCTCCCACCAGCCGGGCTTTTTGTCGTCTTCGCTCTGGTAACCGGCAGCGTGGTGGTGGCCGGACAGGGCGTGGCAAATCAGAATCGCATTGCTTTTGGCGGCGTTCAGCTCGCCATAGGTCTCATAGACAATATCGTAAGCGTCCAGCGACCGTCCGCAGGCCAGCTTTAGCGGCTCGCTGAAGTGCTGTGTTTTTGCTTCGACAATACCCACCGAGTCGGCGGGCAACCCCTTGTTCATGCAAGCAATTCCTGTGTCATCGTGCTGCGCAGTGTAAAAGAGACGGAGAGACTTGTTAAGCGCCAAGCCTATTAATCAACGCCGCCAGGGCGCTTTGAAAGCCAATGCCGGCGGCAGCCTGCCGGGCTTGTTGATGGCCAGCGATTTATAGCGACTGCTTTCACCGCGCACGAGCTGAATGTCGCGCTTGCTCACGGCGAACTGTCGGGCCAGAAAGTCGACTAGTGCCTTATTGGCGCGCCCCTCAATGGCGGGTGCCCGCAGTCTGATTTTCAGACGTCCGCCGGGTACGTTTTGAATTTCTTCAGACTTCGCCCCTGCCTTTATATGGCAGTGCAAGAGGAGCATCTCTTGCCGCCACTGATAATGTTCAGGCAATTAAAGCCCGAATACTAAAATAGGGTTCAAGCCGGAAGCTTGAGCCATCGACTTTAGCAAGATCTGAATAATGTTGATGCTGAGAAATACGAGTATGGGGGACAGATCAATGCCGCCCATGTCCGGGATCAGTTTGCGAAAGGGCCGCATTACCGGTTCGGTCAACTGATAGAGTAACACTGCTGCCGGGTGCTGGGTTCCCGGCGCTACCCAGCTGAGGATGATGTTAATCAGGATTGCGAAAAAGTAGACATTGGCGACCAATGCGAGGCAGCCGATGGTTGCCCAGCCCAGCAGCGTGACGATGTTGGGGATGCGCGCGTCGAAGATCAGGAGGAGTGTGACCATGGCCAGAATCTGGACCAGCAGTGCCAGCACGACCGAGGCAGAATCAATTTTACCCAGCGGAGGGATAATTTTGCGCAGGGGTAGCAGCATCGGGTTGGAAAGCTTCACCAAAAACTGGGAAATCGGATTGTAGAAATCGGCGCGCGCCAGCTGTAGCAGCAGGCGCAGAATAATGGCCAGTAGTAGAAAGCTGAACAACGTTTGGGTCAGCAGGTAGGCGATTTCCATCATTGGATTCATTGCGGGAAGTCTCTCCTCATTGGGGCTCTATCGGTCATTTAAACGGTTTGCGTTTTTAGTCGCCCAGTTCGCGGGCTAATTCAATAGAGCGGCTGTGGGCTGCGCTCAAGGCCCCCTGAAAAATTTTGCGCAGGCCACCGGCTTCCAAAGCTTCTACCGCTTTTTCGGTGGTGCCCTTGGGTGACGTGACTCGCCGCCGCAGTTCGGCAGTATCAACGTCGCTGTTTAGTGCCATGGTAGCGGCACCGAGCGCGGTTTGCAGAGTGAGCGCCTTGGCTTCCTCGGCGCTGAGGCCAAGTTGTTCGCCAGCGCTTTGCATGGCTTCCATCACCAGAAAGAAATAGGCCGGACCACTGCCTGATACGGCCGTGACCGCGTCTAGCGACGATTCTTTATCAAACCACTGCACTGTACCTACCGCCCCCAGAATTGCCTGTGCGCGCTCTTTCTGTTCGGGACTGACCGCGGCGTTGGCGCATAAACCTGTAGCGCCACAGCGAACCAGCGCAGGGGTGTTGGGCATGCAGCGTACAATGGCGAGCCCGCCCCCAAGCCAGTGCTCGAGGCTGGCCGATTCGATGCCGGCGGCTATGGATATAATCAGCGGTTTACGGGCCTGAACATTGGCTGCAACTGCGGTGCAAACGGATTTCATGATTTGGGGTTTTACCGCCAGTATCAGGACGTCCGCATGCTCGATGGCCACCGCGTTGTCAGCGGTGGTGTTTACCGGGGCCGTCTGTGACAGACGCTCCAGACTTTCGGTTATCGGGTCGCTCACCCAGATATTGGCGGCATCGAAGCCGCTGGCGCACAAGCCGCCGATAATGCTTGAGGCCATATTGCCACCGCCGATAAAGGCGATTGTGTAAGACATGGAGTTTCCTTAGTTTGAAATAATGGCCATTAGTTAGCTCCGGCCATGGTGTATCTATGTCCCTGTGCTGGCGCCGCGCAGTATAGCAGGCTGCCAGTGGCAGAACATCCGGTGCCAGTTTAGGCCTGAGCTGCGGCCGCGCGTGGCCCGAATATTTCGGTGCCAATTCTAATGATGGTTGCGCCTTCAGCAATTGCGGCTGCGTAGTCGCGCGACATGCCCATGGATAGGGTGTCGATCGCAGGGTGGTGCTGCTTGAGGCTTTCAAAGCAGTGGCGCAGGCGAGCAAAGGCCTGCCGCTGCTCGCAATAGTCGTCCCGGGGGGCCGGAATCGCCATAAGACCCCGCAGGCGCAGCCCTGGCAGGGCTGCCACAGCGTCGGCCAGCGGCTTGATTTTGTTGGTTAAGACACCGGCTTTCTGCGGCTCTTCGTCAATATTGACCTGAATGCAGATATTGAGTGGCGGTAACTCTGGCGGACGTTGCGCGCTGAGGCGCTGCGCGATTTTTTTTCGATCTACCGTATGCACCCAGTCGAAATGGCTTGCTACTGCGCGGCTCTTGTTGGACTGAATGGGCCCTATGCAATGCCAGCAGATAGCGAGCTCGGCGAGCATTGCCTGCTTGTCGAGGGCCTCCTGGATGTAATTTTCGCCAATATGGCTCAGACCTGCGCTAATGCTGTCGCGAATTTCCTGTGCCGAGCGGGTTTTACTGACGCCCATCAGGGTGACCGAGTTTGCATCGCGCCCGTTTTCTTGTTCCGCAAGGCGGATACGTCGGCTCAGCTCTGCTATATTGCTGTTGATGAGCACTGAGTCGATCATGGGGCTTGGATGTCTCCGTGTGAATCTTGGGCTTTGTGCCGGCGCCGGCAATATCTGCTACAGCGCCAGCCGATGTCAGTATAAAGTGATGGGGCCGTTTTGCTTGAGTGAATCAGACCGCCAGGCCGTTAATAATAAGGAATCTCATGGATATTACAGAATTACTGGCCTTTAGCGCCAAGCAAAATGCCTCGGATCTACATTTGTCGGCAGGTTTGCCGCCCATGATACGGGTGGATGGCGATGTTCGACGCATTAACTTGCCGCCGCTGGAGCATAAAGATGTTCACGGCCTTATCTATGAAATCATGAGTGATAAGCAGCGCAGGGATTTCGAGGAGTTTTTGGAAACTGACTTCTCTTTCGAGGTGCCGGGTGTGGCTCGCTTTCGGGTTAATGCCTTTAACCAGAACCGCGGTGCAGGCGCAGTGTTCAGGACCATCCCCTCAAAGGTACTGAGCATGGATGAGCTGGGTATGGGCGATGTGTTTAAGAAAATATCCAACTTCTCGCGCGGTATTTGTCTGGTGACCGGGCCGACGGGCTCGGGTAAGTCGACCACCCTGGCGGCGATGATCGATTACATTAACGACACCCGTTTTGAGCATATTCTCACCATCGAAGACCCTATTGAATTCGTGCACGAATCCAAGAAGTGTCTGGTGAACCAGCGTGAGGTTCACCGCGATACCCACGGTTTTAACGAAGCGCTGCGCTCGGCCTTGCGTGAAGATCCGGACATTATTCTGGTGGGTGAGATGCGTGACCTTGAAACCATTCGTTTGGCGCTGACCGCGGCGGAGACGGGTCACCTGGTGTTTGGCACCTTGCACACCACCTCGGCGGCCAAAACCATCGACAGGGTAGTTGACGTTTTCCCTGCAGAAGAAAAATCCATTGTTCGCTCAATGCTGTCGGAATCGCTACAGGCCGTGATTTCGCAAACCCTGATGAAAAAGCAGGGCGGCGGTCGCGTGGCAGGCCACGAAATCATGTTGGGAACGCCGGCCATCCGCAACCTGATTCGCGAGGATAAGGTGGCGCAGATGTATTCGTCTATTCAGACAGGCGGTGACCTTGGTATGCAGACCCTGGATCAATGCCTTGAAAATCTGGTGCAAAAGAAAATCATCAGTCGTGATTCTGCCAAGGCGAAGGCGCGATTCCCCGAGAACTTTTAAGGCGGGCTGAATCGCCAGAGGTAGAGTGTTGTGGCTATAGAAAAAATGCTGAAAGTCATGGTTGAGCGCGGCGCCTCCGATTTATTCATCACGGCGGGCGTGCCGCCGTCGATGAAGTTAAACGGAAAAATGACCCCGCTCAGTACCCAGTCCTTGTCGCCGGATCAAACCCGCGAAATGGTGTTGGGGGTGATGAGCGAAAATCAGCGCATTGAGTTCGCCGAGCGCAAGGAGTGCAACTTTGCGATTAGCTCGCGGGGTATAGGTCGCTTCCGGGTAAGTGCCTTCCAGCAGCGTAACTTTGCAGGCATGGTATTGCGGCGTATTGAAACCCATATCCCGGAAGTGGATGACTTGGGACTGCCTGAAATCATCAAAGATTTAGCGATGACCAAGCGCGGCCTTATTATCTTTGTGGGGGCGACCGGCACAGGTAAATCGACCTCGCTGGCGGCAATGATTGGCCATCGCAACAAGAATTCGCGTGGTCACATCATTTCGATCGAAGATCCTATAGAATTCATTCATCAGCATCAGGGCTGTATTGTTACCCAGCGTGAAGTCGGAATTGATACCGAGTCCTTTGAAGTGGCTCTGAAGAATACGCTGCGTCAGGCGCCTGACGTTATTCTTATAGGCGAGGTGCGTACTCGGGAAACGATGGATCACGCGATTGCCTTTGCGGAAACAGGCCACCTCTGCTTGTGCACCCTGCACGCCAACAACGCGAACCAGGCCTTAGACCGGATTCAGCATTTTTTCCCGGCTGAGCGTCAGGGGCAGTTGTGGATGGATTTGTCGCTGAATCTTAAGGCGATGATTGCCCAGCAATTAATTCCGACACCTGATGGTGAGGGACGGCGCGCCTGTGTTGAGGTCTTGCTGAATACGCCGCTGGCGTCCGACCTGATTCGCAAGGGCGAGGTGCATGAGCTGAAAGGCTTGATGGCACGTTCAACCGAGCAGGGAATGCAGACCTTTGACCAGGCCTTGTTCGATCTATATAAAGAGGGTCAGATTACCTACGAAGATGCGCTGGCTCACGCGGATTCCCCCAATGATTTGCGTCTCATGATCAAGATGGGTGGTGCAGACTCCGATCGGCTTGACGAAATGTCAAAGGGCTTGACGATGATGGATCAAGAGCCCGATCCCGCGAGCGGCGGTACGCGGAGGCGCTAGTCTGGAGTATTGGCCCTTGCGCTTTGGCTGCGCATCCAGGATTCGAGAATCAATTGAGCGCTCAGGCTGTCGACCGCCTCGCGTTTGAAATCTTTGCTGTGCCGATTTGCCATAATGTCGCCCTTGGCCTCAAAGCTGCTTAGGCGTTCGTCCCAGAATTCCACTTCAACACCGAAACGACCATTGAGGCGGCGGCCAAATTTACTGGCGCGCTGGCTTAGCTCCGAGGGGCTGCCGTCCATGTTCAGTGGCAGTCCAACGACCACGATATCGGGTTGCCACTCGCTGATCAGGCGGCCTACTTCCTCCCAGTCGGGAATGCCATCGCGGGCATTGAGCGGCTTGAGTGGCGATGCCGTGCCAAGCAAGGTTTGGCCTGTGGCCACGCCTATCCAGCGGGTGCCGTAGTCGAAGCCCAGTGTCGAGCGGGAATCCATACTCACGCGTGGCCGCTGTAGGGTGCGAGCTGGGACAGTGAGATACCAAGCTTTTTCAGGGCGGCATCGAGCTTCATGTGGTGGGGTACCGCAAACAGGATATCTTCATCTGCGGGTACCGTCAGCCAGGCGTTATCTTCCAGCTCATCTTCGAGCTGGCCCGGTGCCCAGCCCGCGTAGCCCAGGGCAATGAGATTGCGATGAGGCCCGCGATCCTGGGCGATGGCGCTGAGAATATCCAGCGAGGTTGTTAGCCGGATGTCGCTGCTAATCGCCAGAGTGGACTCCCAGTTTTCGCTTTGCTCGCGGTAATGCAGAACAAAGCCGCGATCGGTGTACAGCGGGCCGCCGGCCAGCACGGGCTCATTGTGCGGGTGTGTGCTGTCTGTCAGGGAGAGCTGGGCGAGAATTTCGTCGACTCTAAGGTCGAGAGGGTGATTGACGACAATACCCATGGCGCCTTCTTCACTGTGTTCGCAGAGGTAGGTAAGACTTTTCGCAAAAAAACCGCTGCCGAGGCTGGGAGTGGCCAGTAAAAAGTGATTTTTCAGACTGCTTTTGCTCATAGTGTGATTATGGCTCAGCGCGGGGGGAACACAAGCGCGCTGCAGTTTGAATTAGCCCTCCGAGGTCAGGGTGCTTTGTTCAAAGCGCCAGGTGCGGATGATCTCCAAAACATCGACTTTGTTGCGTAATTCCGCGGGAAAGGGTGCGAAGGGGGCCGCTAAACGCACAATTCGCAGGGCGGCGGCGTCGAGCAGCGGGTGTCCTGATTTTTGCAGGATTTCCACTTCGCGAACACTGCCGTCCGGCATTAGCGCCACCATCATTCGCAGAGAACCTTCAATGCCCTGTCGTCGGGCCTGCTCCGGGTAGTTGTTGTTGCCTATAGTCTCGATTTCCGTGCGCCATTGATGCAGATATTGGGCTTCAATAGCTGCTTTGGTCGAGGTTGAGGACAGGGTGCGAATGCGTGGCCTTTTTGCATAAGCCTGGCGTTGTGTGTCCAGCTTGGCCTGCAAGCTCGCTATCTCGCGGCTTAATTGGGTCGTGGCTGCCAGGCCCTCGGTTAATTCCGGAGTTTGTTCGCGCTCTTTTTCGACCGTAGCGGCTTGTTGTTCGGCCTGTGAGTTAGTGCTTAGTAACTTGCGATCGTCTGCAGCCAGATGGCGTTTGGCGAGCGACAGGGTTTCGGGGGTGGAGTGAAGGCTGTCGCGCATGGGGCGCAACTTATCGGTGGTGAGCAGGGCTTTTTCTTCCAGCGTACCGCTGCCAGCCTGATCGTTTTGCGCCAGAAAATCGGCTTCTTCGGGGTTGACGCTTTTGTGTTTTGCGAGAGTGATTTCAAGGCGTGGCGCTGATTGCTTGCGCAATTCTTCTGTAAAGCCCACGCCGAGAATAACGGCGGCGTGCAAGGCGGCGGCCAGACAAAAGAAAAACCCCAGTTTGTCAGGGTTGATCGGGTGGTTGCCGGTGCTCTTTGCAAGGCTGCTCATGCTGCTACGCACTATCTTTCTGCTGTGCCTGCACAGCTTCGCGCGCGTCCAGGCGCATGGCAATAGCGTCCATCAGGCGCTGCGCAATCCCGGTGTCGAAAGCGCGGTCAATCTCGCGAATGCAGGTGGGGCTGGTGACATTGATCTCGGTCAGGTAGTCGCCGATGACGTCCAGGCCGACGAAGAGCAGGCCTTTCTCGCGTACCACCGGCGCCACCTGATCGGCAATCCACTGGTCGCGCTCGCTCAGGGCTTGCGCGCGGCCGGTGCCGCCGGCAGCCAGATTGCCGCGGGTCTCGCCTTTGGCGGGTATGCGCGCCAGACAATAGGGCACTGCCTCGCCGTCGATAAGCAGTATGCGTTTGTCACCCTCGCTGATCTGGGGCAGGAAGCGCTGGGCCATCACGGTTTCTTCGCCGTGGCGGGTCAGAGTTTCAATGATCACTCCCAGGTTGGGGTCGTTCGGACCCACGCGAAATATTGATGCGCCGCCCATGCCATCCAGCGGTTTCAGGATGATGTCACCATGTTCTGCGTGAAATTCCCGCAACTTCAATGCATTTCGCGTCACAAGTTGTGGAGGGATGCACTGCGGGAACTGAGTGGCGAAGAGTTTCTCGTTGCAATCGCGCAGGCTTTGGGGTCGATTAACGACGAGCACTCCGCGCCTCTCGGCCGCTTCCAATAGGTGGGTGGCGTACAGGAATTCGTTGTCAAAGGGAGGATCCTTACGCATCAGGATCACATCCAGCTCATTCAGGGCAATGTCGACAGCCTCGCCAAGCTCGTAAAAATGTTCTGGTTCGTCAAAGACTTGCAGGGATTTGCAAGTGGCAAAGGGCTCGCCATTGGCCAGATACAGGTCTGCGGTGGTCATGTAGAGAATTTCCCAGCCCCGGTCGCGCGCCGCCCATAACATGGCAAGGGTAGAGTCTTTTTTGAAGTGGATGTGGTCAATGGGGTCCATGACCACACCGAGTTTGATTGTCATAGTCTAATTCTACGCTGAGGCAGACTCCGTTGCGGGTCTGCGGCGGTTATTTCCAGCCTCGTAACAGGGCTGAAAAGCTTGGCAGCTAAAGTACGTGCCCGGGACGCGGCTGGCAAGTTCACGGGAGGCAAATTTCCCTAATATATGGGCTAGTTATGGATTAAAGCTGGATTCCATGTTAAACAGGAAAGCTGACTGGAACAATAACAAATCGCCCGCCGATGTGAGTTGGTTGGCCTGATGTCAAGGTGGCACGATGGAAGCAAACTTTCAAAACCTCAAGGTTATGGTAATCGACGACAGCAAAACCATTCGCCGCACCGCGGAAACCTTGCTCACCAAGGTCGGTTGTGCGGTAATTACCGCAACTGACGGATTTGATGCGTTGGCGAAGATTGCCGACTCCAAACCGGATATCATATTTGTTGATATTATGATGCCGCGTCTGGACGGCTATCAAACCTGCGCGCTGATCAAAAACAACAGTGAATTCAAAAAGACGCCGGTTATCATGCTGTCCAGCAAGGATGGATTGTTTGATAAGGCGAAGGGGCGCATTGTCGGTTCTGACCAGTACCTGACCAAGCCTTTTAGTAAGAACGAATTGCTGGAAGCAATACAGTCGCATGTTGCGGCAGCATAAAAATAAAAACCAGAGTTGGAGATTGAAATGACCCGCGTTCTCATTGTCGACGATTCGCCGACAGAAACGTATAAAATTTCCCAGCTACTTAGCAAGCATGGCTATGAAGTCCTTACTGCGGAAAGTGGCGAAAAGGGAATTGAGCTGGCCCGCGCAGAAATGCCCGATGTTGTGTTGATGGATATCGTGATGCCTGGCATGAATGGCTTTCAGGCCACCCGGCAGTTGACCAGCGACGAAAGAACCAGCGGCATCCCTGTGATTATTGTTACCACCAAAGATCAGGAAACCGATCGCTTGTGGGGTAAGCGTCAGGGCGCCAAGGGCTATTTGACCAAGCCGGTCGATGGTCCAACACTGGTAAGTGCCATCAAGTCGGCGATGGCAGCCTGAGCAAGCGGAGTTAATTTTAGTGCTCGATGTGCCTAGCGAACCGTTTCAACAATTGTTGGCATATGCCAATCGCAGTGTGGCGGTGGCGCCCGGTCTGCCCGAGCAAAAAGAAATTGTACCGGAGTGGACCGGTATTGCTTTTGAACTGGGCGGCATAAAAATGGCGGCGCCAATGGGGCAGGTCACTGAAATATTGACTATTCCTGCCTACACACGACTGCCATCGGTGCAGGACTGGGTGCGGGGCCTTGCCAACGTGCGCGGCAGGCTGCTGCCTTTGCTGGATATGGAAGCCTTTCTCGGCGGCACGCTCGGTCGTGAGCGCAAGGCGCATAGAGTGCTGGTGCTTGAGATGGGCGATTTGTACAGCGGCCTTATCGTCAACGCGGTGCGGGGCATGCAGACTTTTCCTGTGGACGTATTCAGCGAGGAATTGCCAGCGGGAACCCCGGAAAGTCTGCGTCCCTATTTGTCGGGATCCTACAATTTTGAAGGCCAGCAATGGGCCTTATTCAGCCCCGAGAAGCTCGTGCAAGATGAGCGTTTTTACAATGTGGCAGACTAGCATTTGCTGCACTCAATAATTAGATGAGAAAGAGTCTTTACGGCCTGGAGTCCGGAGAATGAGAGTAAGTAAAGAAGGCGGCGTTGCGCGCATGCGGGCAAACCGCTCTATCAGTTTTGCGTTTGTCCTGATGCTGGTTGGATTTGTCGGCGCGGGGGTCAACGCCTATATCGTATTGCAGGATGCCGGCTACGATCAGCGCTATCTGGAACTTGCATCGGACCTCCGTTTGTATAGCCAGCAAATTGAGACCAGCTCGCGGGAAGCCGCGGCGGGCGAAGGCGAGGCCTTTGAGTCGCTGGCAACCGCTCGCGATCGCTTCGAGCAGGCCAAAACGGTGCTTGAACGGGGTAACAGCGATCTGCCATCGCCGCGAGATTTGCTCAAGAGCGAACTCAATCAGGTAGACGGCGTGTGGGCGCGGGTGAGCGAGGCGGCTGAAACCATCATCACCAACAAAGAGCGGATAATCTTCCTTCACGAAGTTGCCCTGACGCTGAATGAGTCGATTCCTGTGCTCCAGCAGGAATATAACAATGTTGTGGAAATCCTCCTCGATCGCCGGGCACCGGCGGACCAGGTCGCGGTGGCGCAGCGCCAGTCATGGCTGGCGGAACGTATTGCCCGAAACGTTGACCGCATGCTTGACGGTGGTCAGGACGCACCGATAGCTGCGGACCAGTTCAACATCGATGCGAGTACTTTCGGTACCGTACTGCGCGGCATGATCGAGGGTAACCCGGCGATGCAAGTCAGCCAGGTTAAAGACCCTGAGGCACAGCAGAGTTTGCAGGAAATTAGCCAGCTGTTTGAATTCGTAGCAAGCTCCGTTGACGATATCTTCCAGGCTTCCCCTAGCTTGCTTGAGGCAACCACCGCGGCTGAATCGATTATTGTTGATGCACCCAAGGTTCAGGAAGCGACTAACCGCTTGTCGGCGGCCATTGACGACCTGGAAGGCAAGCGCATGCTGTCGACGACGACGGCATTGGCCTTTGTAATCCTGATTCCGATTTCATTGGCCTTGATCGGTGTGCAGTCGTTTCGCAGTACGCAGGTGCGCTTGCAAGAAACGGCGCAAACCAACGAGCGGAACCAGAGTGCGATCCTGCGCTTGCTGGACGAGCTTGCCGACCTGGCTGACGGTGATTTGACCACGACGGCGACGGTGTCGGAGGATTTTACCGGGGCAATCGCGGACTCTATTAATTACACCATTGACCAGTTACGGGTGCTTGTATCTCAAATCAACGACACGGCCTTGCGCGTATCCACGGCAGCGCAGAACTCACAGGCAACGGCGCTCACCCTGGCTGAAGCCTCCGAAAATCAGGCGCAGGAAATTGCGGGCGCCTCGGCTGCGGTCAACGAGATGGCGGTCACTATCGACCAGGTATCCTCAAACGCCGTGGAATCCGCAGCGGTTGCGAAGCGCTCGGTATCCATCGCGAATACTGGCGCCGAGATGGTGCAGAACACCATCAAGGGGATGGATAACATCCGTGAACAGATTCAGGAAACCTCGAAGCGGATCAAACGCCTCGGTGAAAGCTCGCAGGAAATCGGGGATATCGTATCGTTGATCAACGACATCGCCGACCAGACCAACATCCTCGCACTTAACGCTGCGATCCAGGCCTCGATGGCCGGTGATGCCGGTCGCGGCTTCGCGGTTGTTGCGGACGAGGTACAGCGTCTTGCGGAACGTTCTTCGGGTGCGACCAAGCAGATTGAAGCGCTGGTTAAAACGATCCAGTCGGATACAAACGAAGCCGTTATCTCTATGGAGCAAACCACCACGGAAGTGGTGCGCGGTGCTCGTCTGGCGCAGGATGCCGGTGCGGCACTGGAAGAAATCGAGAAGGTATCCCAGGAACTGGCAGAATTGATTCAGAACATCTCGAACGCAGCGCGGCAACAGGCTGCTTCGGCTGGCCATATTTCCAATACGATGCATGTTATCCAGGAAATCACCTCGCAGACTTCAGCCGGTACTACGGAAACCGCACGCTCAATCGGTAATCTTTCAGAGATGACCGACGAATTGCGTCGCTCGGTGGCGGGCTTCAAGCTGCCGCAGCAAGTGGTTGCGGTCGACGACGGGCTTGAAGAAGAGAGCGAGATTGAGGAAGAGTCGGTCTGACGGCGATTTTATTTCCCTCAATCGTAAGCGGTGATGTGGATGCAAATCATGCCGGAAGTTGATGAGAATCAGTTGGGCCGCTGGCAGGCAGTATTGGAGGCCCAGACCGGGATCAACTTGAATCAGCACGAGCATATTCTTCGCAAGGGGCTAAGTCCCTGGCTGCAGGGCATGAGTGCCGATGAGGTTGAGTTGGCGCTTGTCAGATCCGAGTCGCAGCCCTGGCAGAGACTGGGTGGTTTGGTTGATCATCTGGCGGTAAAAGAGACCCGGTTTTATCGTAACCCGGCCTCATACCGGGTGCTGACCCAGTATCTGTTGCGTCGCTTGCAGGCCAATACGCAATCGCGGCTGACGCTAGATTTGTGGAGTGCGGGCTGCTCGACGGGCGAAGAAGCATACACCATGGCAATGGTTGCCAGTGAGCTTGTACAGCGCGCTCAGCAGCGAGCCTATTTCGGGGTGATAGGCAGTGATATCAGCAGCGGGGCCGTGAAAGCGGCGCGGCAAGGCAATTATCATGTGCGGCGATTGCAATCGCTGCCCGACACACTGCGTGAACGCTATCTGGTAAGTGATGACAGCCTCAATTATCGGATTGAACCGCAGCTGGCTTCCAGAGTCTGCTTCGTCCAATCCAACATGCTGGAACCCAAGGCGACGCCCAATTCGGCGATGGACGTCATTTTTTGTCAGAATGTCCTCGTGTATTTTCGTGGCTGGCGGCAGAAGCAAGTATTAAATAATCTGGTGCAGCGACTCAAACCAGGCGGCATTTTGCTAATTGGTGCGAGCGAGGGACGCGGTTGGCAGCACCCGGACGTTAACAAATTACCGAGTGGCGATGTTCAGGTTTTTGAGCGGCGCCGTGACGGCAATTAATTAGACGAGATAGCAATGACGGAACGTCGGGATTATGTGGGCCTTGACTGGGTAGCCGGAGAGATCGCTGAATCTCTGCAGGCTGCTCAGGAAGCCTTGCAGGCATTTATTGATGACCCCAACGACAGTACGCGCTTGCATTTTTGCCTTGCGCATATTCATCAGGTGCAGGGTAGTCTGCAGATAGTAGAGTTCTTCGGCGTTGCCCTACTGGCCGAAGAAATGGAAGGCCTGGTAAATGCCGTACTTGACAGTGAAATAGCCGACAACCATTTGGCCGACGCCTTGCTGGCTCTAAAGCGCTCTCTCAGTGAGATGCCGCAATATCTTGACAGGGTGCGTGAGTCGCGCCGTGAATTCCCCTCCGAACTGGTCTTGGCACTTAATGAATTACGCGCCGTTCGCGGTCGTAACTTACTGGCGACCGTTGATCTTTTTGCCCCCGATGTGGCCGCCGGCACGTATACCAGCGAGTCTTCGGTAAGTCTGCCAGAGCACGAATTTCTGGAGGTGGCGAAAAAGCTGAGGCAAATGTATCAGGTTGCACTGCTCGGCTATTTCCGGGGTAGCGATACCCGCAAAAACCTCAACTACATGGCCAAGGTTTGTGCGCGCGCTGCAAAAATCTGCCGTGGCCACGAGGTGCAGGATTTGTGGGTTGTCTGTATCGCCCTGCTTGAAGGCTTGCTGAATAACTCCATTCACAGCGGTTTTGCTGTGCGCAATATGCTGCGCAGGGTCGACAAGGAAATTCGTTTATTTGTTGACACGGGACCAGCCGTACTTGAGAGGCCGCTGCCAGAAACGCTATTGCGCGATATGCTTTTTTACGTGGCAACGAGCAACGCCAGCTCTAATTATATTCGAGACGTTAAATCTCGCTATAAAACGGAGGATGGACTTCCGTCGCGAAGCGATGAAAGTCAGGCCAACACCGCTATGTCGAAAGTGCGCGAAACGCTGGCGGTAGAGCTGATCTTCATGGCCAATGCGATGGCGCGAGGTGACTTCCAGGAAGCCTCCTTGCAGCGGCTTGATGATGTGCATGACGCCATGGCCATTCTTGGGCTGTCATCGGAATATCAGACCTTGAGCGGTATCCGTGCCCGGCTCGACAAGGCCGGTGGAGAAAGCGCCAGTCCGGAAGCAGAATTGCGCCAGCTTGCCGATTCCCTGCGCGCAGAATTGCCCCCCAGCTTTGCCAAGCCGATGTTTAACGACAGTGAAGAGGCGCAGCAGCAGCTTGATCGCGCCTACCTGTCGGTTATTCGCGAGTCGCGCAATGGGCTTGAGTTGGCGAAAGAAGCGGTCGTCAACTTCGTCGCGAATCAGTGGCATATTGATTACCTAAAGGAATTGCCGGAGCTTTTGGCCAGCATTCAGGGCAGCCTCATCATCGCGGAGCTCGATCGAGCGGCGCGAATCCTAAAGTCGAGTGAACGCTTTGTCAGCGAGCAGCTGCTCGATGACCCCCATGCGCCGGATTGGCAAACGCTGGACGCTTTGGCCGATTCCCTGACGTCTGTTGATTATTATCTCGAACGATGCGCCAGCGATTTCGATAACATTGATCACGATGTATTGGTCGTCGCGGAGCGGTGTGTCGCTCAATTGGGCTATCCGGTTGATGGCCCGGAGCGTCCGGAATCCGAGCGGCAAAGCACCGCTGCCAAGCAAAAAGCCGAGTCACCTGTGGCTCAGGCAAATGAAAAGCCTTCCGCTGACACGGCGCAATTGAATCCTGCAGATAAAGAATCAGTTACAAGCGAGGATGCGGACGAGGTCGATCCGGAGCTGGTGGAGATCTTTGTCGAAGAAGCTGACGAAGTGCTTGATACACTGAATGACAATCGTCCGGCACTGGATAGTAATTTGTCGGATGAACAGGCCTTGGCTGAAATGCGTCGCGGTTTCCACACCCTAAAAGGCAGTGGGCGCATGGTTGGGGCGCAGCAAATAGGCGAGCTTGCCTGGTCGATAGAGAACATGCTCAATCGCGTTGTTGAGAAACAGCTGCAGATGGATTCCCCGCGCCTTGCCCTGATAGATCAGTGTATTGCTATGTTGCCTGACATGATCAAGGCCTACAGTCAGGGCCAGCGCGTTGACGGTGCAGCTATTGCAGAAGTGCAGGCTAAGGCCGAGGCGCTGGCGAACAGTCAGTCGCCGGATTTGTCTGAACTGGCCGTAACGCCGCCTCCCGAAGTCGAGCCGGAGCCGGTCGATATTGCACAGTCTCCTGCGCTTGGTGAAGGTGGCGAAGCGGCAAGTTCGGAAGATGCCCTGGCGGATATTTTTGTTGCTGAAGCGCGCATTCATTTGCAGGTGATAGAAAATTTCCTAGTGAGAGCCGAGGCGCCCATTGATATTTCCGATGCGGTACAGCGCTCACTGCATACCTTGAAGGGCGCCGCCAATATGGCGGAAATGTTTGAAGTGGCGAAGGTTATCTCGCCCCTTGAGAGCTTCGTTAAAGATATCCGCTCGGTGCGTGTTCCCGCCGATGTAGAAAGTCTGATGCTCCTGGGTGATGTGGTTGGCAGTATCAATTCCGCAATCGACAAAATTGAGAGCGGCCAGAGCACCGAAATCGCAAACAGCGCTATTTTGCTAAGCCGGATTGATGCGCTGCATCGGCGATTGATGCTCAATGTGCAAGATAACGATAGTCACAGTGAAGCGCGGCTTGCGCCGGGCGAGCTCGACAGCTTTATGGTTGCGACGGCAGATCGCTTATCCGCTATGACGCAAACCTTGACGCACTACGCGGATGCCGCCAGTCTTCGGCGTTTGGCTGATACCTGCGGCCTGATAGCGCAGCGGGCGGGCGAGATTAAAAATCTTGAGGCTATTAGCGAGTTGGCTCAAGGCTTGAAAGTCCTGATGGCAGGCGCCGTTGAGCCCGTGCCGGAAGAGGCTCTTGATCTGTGTCGTCGCGCCGTCGGTGTGCTCGATGACATGCTCAATGAACTTGCGGCAGAACAAAAGCCGCAGCCCGCCGCGGTGCTTTTGAAGCGAATCCAGAAGTTCGATTACGGCACGGCGCATGGAAATATTGAGCTGGAGTCGGAGCAGGCAGACCCGTGGCAGTCTGCTGGTAGCGGTATCGACGCAGAAGACATTGAGCTCACAGCCGCTTCCGGGGACATACCGCTCGTTACCGAGGCGCTGCAGCCAGAGCCAGATCAGCCCGAGGTTGCGCAGGTAGCGGCAGCAAGTGAGCGGATTGAGCCAGACCCGGAGCCGGTAGAGGAATTGGAGGACGTCGATCCGGAAGTGGCAGCTATATTTCTGGAGGAGGCGGAAGAGTTGCTCGAGGGCATTGATGAATCAATCAATGCCTGGTCCGAGAGTGAGGGCAGCCAGAGTGATTTGAACAATTTGCTGCGCCACCTGCATACGATAAAGGGCGGCGCCCGTATGGCGGGGCTTTCAGCGCTGGGATCGTACGCACATGATTTTGAGAGCTTCGTGGAAGCGTCGCTGAGCAGTGGCGAGTCGAACAGCGATCAGTTTTTGCCGCGCCTTCACGCCTTTCAAGATGCGCTGGTTGCTGGTGTTGCTGCTGTGCGACGCGGCGAGCGCTTCAGTGTTGAGCTGCCAAATGCTGAGCCGGCCAATGCTGAGCCGCCGATACTGAACGACGCTTTTGACCCCAGTCTCGAAGGGGTCGACGAGGTGGAGCCGGTGTCGTCGCCAGTTGAGGGCGCACCAGCCTTTGTGGCGGAGCCGGAAGTCGTTGATATCTTTTTAGAAGAAGCTGACGATTTAATTGAGGCGATCGATGATGCCATTCAATATTGGACCGGCGACCGGAATAACACCGAGCATCTGGAATTGCTGCAACGCCACCTCCATACCTTCAAGGGTGGTGCCCGTCTGGCCGGCCTGGTTGGCCTCGGTGATACCAGTCATGAGTTTGAAACTTATATCGAGCAAACTCAGCGCAGGGACGATGATTTTCTGTCGCAAATGCTGGCCTATCAGGACCGTCTGAGCGAAGGCATAGAAGCCGTCCGCGGCGGTAATCCGCATTGGGCCAGTGAGCCCTTGCTTCCCGCCATTGTTGAACAAGCCCCGGCACCGGAGCTATTGGAAGTTCTGGCCGAGGCCAAGACCGCGCTTGCAGCCAGCCAGCAAAAGTCGCCTGTGGCGATGGATTCGCAAATGCCGCAGGAGATGATCAAGGTTCCCTCGGCCTTGATGGAGAGCCTAGTCAATTTGGCTGGCGAAACCTCCATATCTCGCGGGCGCGCAGAAGAACAGGTTACCGAACTGACCATGTCGCTGGATGAAATGGCCATGACGGTAGATCGTTTGCAGGAACAGGTGCGGCGGCTGGATATTGAAACCGAAGCCCAGATTTTGTTCCGGCAGGAACAGGTCGGTACGGAACAGGAAGGTTTTGACCCTCTCGAATTTGACCGCTATTCCCAGTTGCAGCAGCTATCCCGCTCCTTGATGGAGTCATCGTCAGATTTGGTCGATATCCGTACGACGCTCGGTGAGCGCACGCGCGATATGGAAACCCTGCTCCTGCAGCAGGGTCGTATCAATACCGAGCTGCAAGAAGGTCTTATGCGCTCGCGGATGGTGCACTTTACCCGCATGATTCCTCGCCTCCGCCGAATCGTCAGACAGGTAAGTCTGGAGGTCAGCAAGCGGGTTGAGTTCAGTGTTTACAATGCTGAAGGTGAGCTGGATAGGCAGGTTCTTGAACGTATTATTCCACCGCTTGAGCATATGTTGCGAAACGCGGTAGACCACGGGATTGAAACGGCGGAAGAGCGTCGCGCTGCGGGCAAGAATCCGGTCGGTAGTATCAGTATGCGCTTTGGCCGTGAAGGCGGCGACGTGTTGATTATCCTGAAGGATGACGGCGGCGGTATAGACTTCGATGCGGTTCGCAAGAAAGCCGTGGCTATGGGTTTAATCACCGAAGACCAAAACGTCACAGAGGGGCAGCTGAGCGAATTCCTCTTTGAAGCGGGCTTTTCGACGGCCAGCAAGGTGACTCAGATTTCCGGTCGCGGCGTTGGCATGGACGTGGTTTACAGTGAAATTAAACAGCTCGGTGGCGGCATAGAGGTAGAGTCGACACGTGGCAAGGGCACGGAATTCGTGATCCGCCTCCCATTTACTGTATCGGTCAACCGCGCGCTAATGGTTAGCGTTGGCGGCGATATTTTTGCGATTCCCATTAATACCGTGGAAGGGGTCGTGCGCGTTAGCCCCTACGAGCTGGAGGTTTATTACCAGCCCGATGCACCGCCCTTTGAATATGCCCAGCAGCCCTACTCGCTCCGTTACCTAGGCGGCTTGCTGCGAACCCTGGCGACACCGCATCTGGAAGGGCAGACCGAGGCTCGGCCTGTACTGCTCGCCCGCGGTACCGACAGGCCAACGGCTGTGCAGGTGGACAGTATTTTGGGGTCCAGGGAGATCGTGGTAAAAGCGCTAGGCCCTCAATTCAGTCACGTGCATGGGCTCTCTGGCGCGACGGTGCTTGGCGACGGCAGTGTGGTTGTGATCGTCGATATTCCCGCACTGATACGTGTAGACGTGCAGCGAGGACGCGATGCTGTACTAGAGCAGCAGAAAACACAATTTATTGAAGAGCGTAGCCGACTGGTTATGGTCGTGGATGACTCCGTGACGGTGCGTAAAGTCACGTCGCGCTTGCTTGAGCGGCAGGGCATGGATGTGATTTTGGCAAAAGATGGTGTCGATGCGGTAACGCAATTGCAAACCTGTGAACGCTTGCCCGACGTTATTTTGCTCGATATCGAAATGCCAAGAATGGATGGCTTTGAGGTGGCAAGCCGCGTGCGGCATACAGGTCGTTTACAGGATATCCCGATCATCATGATTACGTCGCGTACCGGCGATAAGCACCGCGAACGCGCTTTCAGTCTTGGTGTGAATAAATATTTGGGCAAGCCCTTTCAGGAAATCACCTTATTACAGGCTATTTCAGAGGTGATGGGTGAGGTTGCGCACTGATGTATCGAGCTGGACTGCTCTCCCGTGTGGAGCAACAGCTTGATAGTGTGATGAGGGCTTGATGACCCAGCTTGCTTTGGTTGTGGATGATACGCGCAAACGAGCTTGGCTGGAAAATCAGTTGGTCAAAGCCTCGCACTATGTGTCCTTGAGTTGTAATAGTGAAGGTCTTCAGCGAGCTCACGGTGAACTGGAAGAAGTGCCGCAGATCTGGCTGGTTTTGCTGCCAGCACACAGAATGGAGCCGGCACTGGATTACATTGCCGCCGTGTCGAGCGCACCGACCATCGTGCTCGATGAATGGCCTGATGATAATATCGCGCTCGCGCAGTGGCAGGCGCAACTGATACGCAAGTTAGACGGTGCCTTGGGTGGGCGCAAAGGGGTTGCTGGCGGAGAGCCGCCAGCAATATGGCTGCTGGGTGCGTCGCTGGGTGGGCCGGACGCAGTGACAGCGTTTCTTTCGGTACTGCCGGCGGATGTACCGGCGGCATTTGTTTATGTACAACACATCGAAGAGGCATTCGACAAAGCCCTGCTGACCCACCTGAACCGAAATACAGCCTTTCAGGCGGAGATGTTTCAGGGGGAGGCTAGGCTGGAGTCGGGACAGGTGCTGATAATAGCGCCGGAAATCAGGCCCCGGTTTTTGCCCTTTGGCCGAGTGATTGCCTCAAGCAAAGCATGGCGTGGCCAGTACAGGCCCTGTATTGACGATGTCGCGCTTGATCTCGCGCTGCAGTATCGCCGCAAGCTCGGTATGATTATTTTTAGCGGCACCTGCAATGACGGTGAGCGGGCGGCTCAGGATGTTTGCCGCTACGGCGGGCAAGTATGGGCCCAGCAGCCGGAAGAATGTATGAGCGCCACCATGCCGGAAGCCGCGATAGCCACTGGTTTGGTCAGCATTGTTGGCAGCGTGGATAAGCTCGCGGCGACACTTGCACATGAAAGTGTGCGTATTTTTTAACGACTAATGGCAGTCAACGAGGCAGTGAATGAAAGAGGACGTCAAGCGGCTACAGTTTACTGATTCGGTGCCGGTGCTGATGTTGCCCTCGCGCAGCAAGCAATTGGTGTTGCCTAACGTTAATGTCGCCGAGTTTGTCAGTGCAGCTGAGCCAGAGCCGCTTGCGGATGCGCCGAACTGGTTTTTGGGAATGATCAGCTGGCGTGGACAGAGTGTTCCGCTGATTTCCTTCGAGTGTCTGAATGGTGATCTTGAGCAAGTGCAGGAGAGAAGCTCCCAGGTTGCGATACTCAATGGCATCAGTGGCCGCGAAGAGCTGCCCTTTTTTGCGCTCATGTGTAGCGGCATTCCGCGGCAGAGCCGAATAGTGGCGGAAGATTTGGCGCTTGACGACAATGCAGGTGGTGGCCGTGTTGAACTGTCGCGGGTGTTATTGGCGGGTGAACCGGGTGTCATACCTGATCTGGAAATAATAGAAGCTCAAATTTGTCGTGTGCTCTTGCGCTAAACCTTCCAGGCTGTCACATATCACCCCAGTGATGCTGCAAAATAGCAATGGCAGCCAGCGGAGCGGTTTCGGTTCGAAGGACGCGCGGCCCTAGCTGCAGCGCTTTGAAACCGGATTTTTTCGCTTGTGCGATCTCCAGCTCGTCCAGTCCACCCTCGGGACCAATAAGAAGCGCGACCGATGCAGGTTTGATCTCGGTGGACAGTGCTTGAGCGTTGTCCGGGCACAGCACCCATTTTTCGTCGGCCTTTAGCGGCAGCCATTCATTAAGAGCTGCAATCCCACTTAACTCCGGCAAAGTATTTCTGCCGGACTGCTCGCAGGCGCTGATGATTATTTGCTGCCAATGTCGCAGTTTTTTTTCGGCGCGTTCAGCGTTGAGACGCACGTCTACACGTTTGGTTTTTAAGGGCGTGATGCAATTCACACCCAGCTCCGTGGCCTTTTGGACTACCCAGTCAAAGCGATCGCCCTTTGATAGTGCGATGCCGAGATGGATGGCCAGAGGCGACTGGCAATCTTCTGTTTTTTCAAGCCCGATGCGGACAATGGCGCGCTTTTTGTCTGCCTGTTCGATCTCTGCTTCAAAGGCCAGGCCGCGGCCATTAAAAATGGTGAGCGGGTGTCCGGCGCCCAGCCGCAAGACCTGGCAGAGGTGACGTGAGCCGGTTTCGTCCAGCCTGATTGAAGTATTAGCCGAATGGACTTCAGCGCAGTAAATTCGGGGCACGCGCATAGGCTTTATAAAACCTTGCTAAAGACTTTGGAGTTGCGCTGGAAATTATACAGTTGCTGCTTGCCCGGCGGCAGTTGCTCTATGTTGGCCGCAGTAAAACCCTGCTCCTGGAACCAGTGTGCGGTGCGGGTGGTAAGCACAAAAACAGAGGCAAGCCCGAGCGTGCGCGCGTGTTTTTCCAGTGCCAGCAGTAAACGTTCACCGCGATCACTGCGGCGGTAATCCGGGTGGGTGGCGACGCAGGCAATTTCGCCGCAGCCGTTTTCCGGGTAGGGATATAGCGCGGCGCAGGCGATCACAACACCGTCGCGACGAATTACTTTGAAGCAGTGTATTTCGTTTTCCAGTCGTTCGCGCGAACGTTTCACCAGCACGCCTTCATCTTCCAGCGGTGCGATAATTTCAAGAATGCCGCCGACATCGTCGATATTGGCAGAGACTAGCTCTTCATAGTGATCGCTGGAGACCAGCGTGCCGGCACCGTCGCGGGTATACAACTCTTCCAGCAAGGCCCCGTCTTCGGCGTAGCCGATGAGGTGGCAGCGGCTGATGCCACGTTCGCCGGCGCGAATGATGGTATGCAAATTTGCGGCGTTAGTGGCCGAGTCCAGCATTGCGCGGGCGTCGCGTAATTCACACTCTCGTAAAAGTTCGCCGTCGCAGATGATGCCCGGCAATTCGTCGAAAATAATCAGCTTGTCGGCGTTGATGGCGGCGGCAGTTTCCACCACGATGTCTTCCAGCGCCACATTAAAAATCTCACCGGTGGGTGAATATCCCAGCGGTGAAATCAACACCATGTTGTCCTGGGCTAATTGGCGGTGAATCGCCTCGGCGTCGATGCGTCGTACCTGGCCTGTGTGTTCCAGATCGATGCCGTCGACCACGCCAATGGGTCTGGCTGTCACATAGTTTCCCGACGCGACACGGATTCCGGAGCCGTGCATGGGCGAATTGGCGACGCCCATGGAGAGCAGCGCCTCAATATGGGCACGCAGGGAGCCAGCTGCATCGCAAACACAGTCCAGCGTGCCCGGGTCAGTAATGCGCAGCTCGCCATGAAAGCGACTATCGAGGTTACGCTGCTGCACGCGTGCTTCAATTTGCGGTCGAGCACCGTGGATTAGCACAAGATTGACGCCCAGACTGTTCAGCAGGGCAATGTCGTGAATAATAGTCGGAAAATTCGGATGAGCGACGGCCTCGCCGCTGATCATCAGCACGAAGGTCTTGCCGCGGTGCGCATTGATATACGGTGCGGAATTTCTGAACCACTTTATGTAGGCGTTATCGTCGGACATACAGACCCCTTGTGTGCTGATTATTTTGCGCACAGTTTCAAGGGGATACAAGGGGTTTTTCGCGTCAGACGTCAGAGAGCCGGTGCTTTCCCCGAAAAAATCAGCTCGCCAGTCGCAACTGCACGGGCAGCGCATTCAGGGCGGCGTTGCCCGATAAGGCGTCAAGCGCTAACTCGTCGGTCAGGTCATTCACGCTTACGCCCGCGTGTTGACCGGCAATTTCGAGTTGCACACCTTCGCGTTGATGTCCCCAGCCGTGAGGAATGCTGACGACTCCCGGCATGAGGGCGTCGGTCAGTTCCGCCGGAATGACTATTGAGCCCACCCGGGAGGTAATGCGCACATTTTGGCCATCTTCTACACCTAGGCGCGCGGCATCGCGCGGATTGATCTGGGCGGTACAGCGCGACCTGCCTTTAACCAGACGATGGCTGTTGTGTAGCCAGGAATTGTTACTGCGCGCGTGCCGGCGACCGATTAACAGCATACTTTCGGCGTCGTGATCGTGGGCGTCCAGCGCCTTTTGCAAGCGTGGCATATCGGAGAGAAAGAACCCGGGGTCCAATTGGATGCGCTTGTTTGCATGGATTAGTGTGTCCGGCAGTTGCGATTGCAGGGGGCCGAGATCGACTCCGTGGGGTGTCTTCAGCAACTGCTTGATAGATAGCTTGTAAGGGCCGCGTTTCAGCAACTGGTCCAGGGTTCGGGTAGGCGTGAGCAGGCGTTTTGCGCGGTGACTGAGCTTGCCTAGCAGGCCGGTGGCTGGCGCGATGCGATCGGCCAGAGCCTGAAAAATTTCCCAGTCGTGATAGGCGCCCTCCGGTTTAGGAAACAGCGCGTCGGCATAGCGGCTGCTATTGCGCACCGCAAGCAGGTGAAATATCACATCATAGTGTTCGCGTTCGAGTGGGCTGACCGGAGGCAGGATGATGTCGGCATGACGACTGCTCTCATTCAGGTAGAAGTCGATGCTGACCATAAAATCGAGGCTTTCAAAGGCCTTGTCGAGCTGCTTGCCATTGGGTGTCGAAAGAATCGGATTACCCGCCACGGTGACCATGGCCCGAATCTGGCCTTCGCCGGGTGTCAGGATTTCTTCTGCCAGTGCTGCAACCGGATATTCGCCGGAAAAGGCGGGGAGGTCGCGAACGCGGCTGCGATTTTTGTCGAATTTCCCCGGGCCCGTTACCGCCAAAGTGTCGATGGCGGGGGTGGTGAACATTAGGCCGCCGGGTTCATCGAGCCTGCCGCGCAGGATGTTTAGCAGCATGATGAGGTACTGGCAGAGTGTGCCGAAAGGCTGCACCGATACCCCCATGCGTCCGTAACACACGGGACGCTCGGCGGCACAAAATTCTTCAACCAGACGGCGGATATCGGTGGCGCTGATGCCCGTGATGTCGGCGACAGCCTCGGGGCTGAATGCGCTAAAATATTCTTCGAGCGGTTCCAGTCCGTCGATATGTGCTTGCAGACGGTACTCTTTGACGAGTTGGTCGGCGTACAGGCAGTGGATCATCGCTGCCAATAGCAGGGCGTCGCTGCCGGGGCGAATAAACAGGTGTTCGCTGGCGATATCGGCTGTTTCGCTGCGCCTCGGATCGATCACGACAAGCTTGCCACCGCTGTCCTTAATGGCTTTTAGGCGATGGCGCACATCGGGCACGGTCATGATGCTGCCGTTGGATGCCATGGGGTTGGCACCAATCACCAAGAAATAATCGCAGTTATCAATGTCCGGTACCGGAATTTTCAGCTGATGACCAAACAACTTGTAGGCGATCAGATGGTGCGGTAATTGATCCACCGAGGTAGCGGAAAAGCGGTTGCGGGTATTCAGGGCGTGGAGTAGTTCGCGACTAAACAGCATGGAGCCTGTGTTGTGAACGTTGGGGTTGCCCAGATACACGCCAACCGCGTCGCGGCCATGCTCGGCCTGTATTGCACAGAGTTTTTCCGCAACTTCATCCAGCGCCTGCGGCCAGGAAATTTCGGTCCATTGTCCGTCCACTTTTTTCATGGGTTGGCGTAATCGATCGGGATCTTCCTGGAGATCCTGAAGTGCCACCGCCTTGGGGCAAATATGGCCGCGGCTGAAAGGGTCGTCTTTGTCGCCCTTAATACTAATCACCTGCCTGCCATCGTGTTCAATAACCAGGCCACACATTGCTTCGCAGAGATTGCAGGTTCGGTGGTGTATATTCGCGGCGGCAGACATAGAATGTTTTCCCTGAATATTTTCTCCCAGTGTAGCGCTTTGGCGCGGCGAGCCGCAATTTATGAGTACCGAACCACAAAGGGCTGAGACAGGTGGGGCTAGCGAGCGCTGGCAGCAGGAGCTTGATCGCTTGCTCGATGCTCATTTTGCGAAGGTGCGCGAGGGCGTCCCGCGGTTTTACGCCCGGTATTTTGCCTCCCTGCGCAGTGTCGCATCACGTCACTGGCAATATCGGCGTGACGTACCGCGGGATCTGGCGACGCTTCCGCGTTTTACCTGGCGGGCACTGCAGCGCCTGAGCGGCCGTAAGGTCGAGGCGGGCCGCCGCTATAGTGGCAAGGAGTTGGCGCTGGCCGGTCTTATTGGCGGCGAACTTCTGCGCCTGCCCGAACTGGAAGAAACATTGCTTTGCCATCTTAGTCGGCATCCCGAGCTGGATCTGGGCAAGCAGGCTGAGGTTCAGGCTATAGTGGCGCGCTATTCGGCCGCAGATCTGGAGCAGAGATTAAAAGAGGCGGTGGCGAGACTGGCGGTCGATCATGAAGGTAGTCGTGACTTACTGCTATTTTTGGCGCTGGGTATGCTTGGTCGCGCTGTGAGCGACAAGATTGCCTTCGGCAGCGCCGGCTTGTTGGGAGCTAGCGCAGCGGGATCGCTGTATATTTCGCAGCAGCCTTTTTTGTCTGCTTTATGGCTTAAGTGGACGGGTGTGCCTTCCTGGGTGTCGCTGGCCGGCGGCAGTGTCGGCTTTGTTTTGCTGTTGGCGCTAACACCGGTATTGGCGCCGATCGTAGAGTTTGGAGTGAACCGCTTTCGAGCTGAGCGCATGTTGGCAACTATCGTCGATCAGGTGCAGCGACAATTGCAGAATCCCGGCCACGATGGTTATACCCTGGCGGCATACACCGGCACCTACATCCAGTTGTTGCCGGATCTGCTGAATATTCTCAAGGCTCTGCGTTGAATCCGGAGTAGGATTAGCGACCGTTGCTCAATATAAACGCGTGACAAAATCGCATTTATCCATTAAAAAGCGCGCCGATAAATTAGAGATACCGCGATGATCGCTGCCGCCGCAAGCGTGTGTGATGACTTTTACGATGCGCTCGCAATAAGCCTGGAGCGAGATGGCTATTGTCTCCTGTCTGCAGGATTGCCAGATGACATGCTGGCAGGGCTTTACCGACGCGTGGGGCCGGAGTCCGATCTGGATTTTCGCCGTGCAGGTGTCGGTCGGGATGACAATTTCCGCCTGCGCACAAAGCTGCGCACCGATTTCATTCATTGGCTGAGCCATGCGTCTGCTGTCGAATCCGCCTATCTGGATTGGATGGAGGTTTTGCGACTCGAGCTGAATCGACGTTTATTTCTCGGACTGTTCAATTTCGAGGCCCATTTTGCGCGCTACGCGCCGGGCGGATTCTATAAAAAACACCGCGACGCCTTCGTTGGCGACTCCAATCGCATCCTGTCGACTGTGCTTTACCTGAACCCGGGTTGGGAGGCGGAATGGGGCGGTGAATTGTTGATGTACGAAGATTTTAACGATGATCTTGTGGCGCGGGTTTTACCAAAATACGGGAGCTTGTTGCTATTTTTTAGTGAGCGTTTCCCGCATGAGGTCTGCCCGGCGCTGCGTGATCGCTACAGTGTGGCGGGCTGGTTCCGGGTGAACCAGCCCCTGTAGCGAGGCTTAGCCAAATATCTGCTTAAAGATATAAAAGAATATAATAGCCAAGCCGGCGCCGGCAGGCAGTGTAATTAGCCAGGACATGAATATGCTGCCGATAACGCGCAGATTCAATGCCCCGATCCCTCTCGCAAGACCAACACCGAGTATTGCGCCCACCAGAGTGTGAGTGGTTGAAATAGGCAGGCCGGTAGCTGAAGCGAGAACCACGGTCGAGGCTGCGCCGAGTTCTGCAGCAAAGCCGCGGCTGGGCGTCAATTCCGTGATCTTCTTGCCGACGGTGGCAATAACTTTGAAGCCGTAGGTTGCCAGACCCACCACAATACCACCGCCACCGAGCAGCAGGATCCACCAGGGTAAGGCCGATTTGGAAGCCACTTCGCCACCCGAACTGATAACGCCCACGACAGCGGCCAAGGGGCCAATGGCGTTGGCAACATCGTTGGAGCCGTGAGCAAAGGCCATGGCGCAGGCGGTGAAAATCATCAGAACTGCGAATACCCGCTCCACGTTAGCGAAGCGAAATGAACCTTTAATGGGTTCATCCTTGATGCGGCGCAGCAGTACCGATCCGAACGCCATGACGGCACCGCCCACGGCGGCGGAATAGGCCAGGCATTCGCCAAAGGTCAGGCCGAGGCCAATATGCTTGAAGCCCTTGACCATGGTCACCATGGAGATAATAAAGCCCACGGCAAACATGTAGAAGGGAATATATTTTTTAGCAGCAGCAAAGGGGTCGGCGGCGTTCAGGATTAATTTCTGGGCGCTAACAAAAACGCCGTAGGATATGGTGCCTGCCAGCAACGGCGAGACCACCCAGCTAGCAGCTATCTGACCAACCTTGCCCCAGGCCACGGCTTCCACACCGATGCCCACGGCGGCGAAACCCACCAGCGCGCCAACGATAGAGTGGGTGGTAGAGACCGGCCAGCCCATCATTGAGGCGACCAACAACCAAGTGCCGGCCGCCAGCAGGGCCGACATCATCCCGTACACCAAGAGCTCCGGTGAGCCCGCGAGTATGGAGGAGTCGATAATACCCTTACGGATAGTGGACGTGACTTCTCCGCCGGCAAGGTAGGCGCCGGCGAATTCGAACACCATGGCAACCATGATTGCCTGTTTGATGGTTAGGGCTTTTGAGCCTACCGAGGTGCCCATGGCATTGGCGACATCGTTTGCGCCAACGCCCCAAGCCATAAAAAAGCCAAAAAGGCAGGTGAGGATAAGCAGGATCTGGCCGTGCTCAGCAATAACAGACATAAGTAACTTCCGGTTATACGCTTAAAAAGTTAGCGGGCAAGCAAGATTTGCAGGCGCGAGCCTACTTTTTGCGCTTCATTGGCAAGATCGCCAACCCAGTCAATAATTTTGTACAGGAACACCACGTTGACCGGAGGCAAATCAGCTTCCAGCTTGAACAACACTGCGCGAATTTTGACCTGCAGTTTGTCGTTTTCGTGCTCAAGGCGGTCGAGCTCGATGATCAGGGTTTCAACGAAATCGACTTCGCGACCGTGAAACCCGCTTTCCACCAGCTCGTCCAGCTCTTCAATGGCGCGGTGGGCCTGACGAACCGTCTCGATCGACAGTTGCAGGTAGTCGCGCATCAGTTCCGATACCTTTTCAGGAATCTCCATCTGCCGGCCAAGCATCAGCCCGGCGATATCCTTGGCGGTATTGGCGATATGGTCTTGAACGGTGACGAGGTCGAGGAGGTCGGAGCGGGGTACTGGCAGGAAAAGGCTCTTGGGTAACTGGATCCGTACCTGTTTTTTCAGCTTGTCGGCAACATTTTCGAGCTTGGCAATCTCTTTTTGATGGTTCTTGGCGGCTTCCCAGTCACCGCCGATGGCGGCTTCCATAAAAGCAGGCAGTATTTCAGCGCATTCCTTGGCGCTCATCATATGTTGCTGAATAGGGGCGATCGGCGATTTTCCGAACAAATTACTGAGAGGGTTGCTGGCCATTGTGCGCTCCTGATTCGAAAGAGCGCTAGTATACTTGCAGTCATAAAATTGTAACACCGCCGATTTACTGCGATCCTCATGACTTTCGCTTGCCGGACGCTGGCAATTCTCCTATCCGGCCAGTGATAATAGTGTGATCTTGCAGGGCTGGATTTGCCCAATAGGGACAGAGAATGCAGAAACCGGTACAAAAGCTGAGCGCTCCGCTGACCGTCAAGGGCATATTGAACCTTCTGGAGCAGGAGGGCCATATCTCGGTTGGCGATTTCCGCCGGATTCCCCACTTCACCTCCAAACGCGACGGCAAGCCGGTTCATCCCGTTGAGCATATCGCCAATTTTGAGCTGGATAATGCAAAGCGCCCCGGCAAAATGCTGAGTGAAGACTTTCTGATGCGCTGGCTGGCGGAGCATTGCGGTCTTGAATTTCAGCACATCGATCCTCTAAAAATCGATGTCAGCGAAGTGACTCAGGTGATGTCCTTTGCTTTTGCGCAGCGCTACGGCATTTTGGCCCTGGCGGTGACGGGTGCCGAAGTGGTTGTTGCCACCACAGACCCTTTTGAGACGGTTTGGGAAGAAAATTTGGCGCCAGTGCTGCGTAAACCCATACGCAGGGTACTTGCCAAGCCTACTGACATAACGCGCTACACCGTAGAGTTCTATAGCCTGGCAAAGTCGGTGCTGGGGGTGCAGGACGCCGACCGGCAGGCCGTAGGCGTCACAAATCTCGAGCAGTTGCTGCAAATGGGCGACGGCAAGGATCTCGACGCTAACGACGGCCATGTTGTCAAAATCGTAGACTGGCTGTTGCAGTACGCCTTCGACCAGCGAGCAAGCGACATCCATATAGAACCGCGCCGGGACATTGGTAACGTGCGCTTCCGCATCGACGGAGCGCTCTATCCTGTGTACGAATTGCCGGCATCGGTGATGGCGGCGGTAACCAGTCGGCTGAAAATACTCGGGCGCATGGATCTGGCCGAAAAACGGCGGCCCCAGGACGGGCGGCTGAAAACCAAAAACCCCGAGGGTGGTGAAATTGAATTGCGGCTATCGACGCTGCCGACCGCTTTCGGTGAAAAAATGGTTATGCGGATTTTTGATCCGGAAGTGCTACTGCGCAGCTTCGATCAGCTGGGCCTGCGCGGCGAAGATCTCAATCGCTGGGAAACGATGATCCGCCAGCCTAACGGTATTGTACTGGTGACGGGCCCCACCGGTTCGGGCAAAACCACTACCTTGTATTCCAGTCTCAAACAGATTGCGACCTCAGAGGTGAATGTGTGCACCATTGAGGACCCGATTGAAATGGTGGAGCCCAGCTTCAACCAGATGCAGGTTCATGCGCAGATCGGATTGAATTTTGCGATGGGCGTGCGCGCCCTGCTGCGACAGGACCCGGATATCATCATGATTGGTGAAATACGCGATTTGGAAACCGCTGAAATGGCGGTGCAGGCCGCGCTGACGGGACATCTGGTTATTGCGACGCTCCATACTAATGATGCGCCCAGCGCCATAACCCGTTTGTTAGAGTTGGGAGTGCCATCTTATCTGCTTAAGGCAACGGTGCTCGGCGTTATGGCGCAGCGGCTGGTGCGAACCCTCTGTCCTCACTGCAAGAAGCCGGTGGACCGGGACGAGACGGGTTGGCAGCAGTTGATCGCTCCCTGGCGCGCTGAAGTACCTGCGGAGTTTTTTGCGGCCGAAGGCTGTTTGGAGTGCCGTAATACGGGCTTCTATGGCCGTCAGGGGATTTACGAGGTCTTGCTGATGAGCGATCAGGTTAAGGAATATGTGACCGGCGATATGAACATGCCGGGCATGCGTAAAGTTGCGGTGAAAGAAGGTATGAAAACCCTGAGGATGAGTGGTGCTCAAAAAGTGTCGGCTGGCGAGACGACCATCGCAGAGGTCATGCGCGTAGCCCCGAGTTCACACAACAGCTGATGAGTGATATTCAAGCCTTAAGTTCTGCCCTGCCTGAGCTCCTGCGCGCAGATTGCCTGCGCAACTGGGAGCAGTTGCTGAAGGCTTGTGATGAGCCGCAGCGCCTTTGGTATGAACAAAAGCTGGCAGATGCAGTTTTTGCCGAGCAATTGCTGACTGTACTGGCTTGCTCCCAGGCTTTCAGCGAGCAGCTGCGTCAGCGTCCGCAAGTGCTGATTGATCTGGCTGAGATCGGCGCGCTCACCGTGCCCAAATCATCCAAACAATTGGCCTTCGAGCCTGACGGCCCCATCGACAGTTCAGCCGATTTGGATCGCTCGCTCCGACGATTTCGCAACAAACACTGGATGCGCATTGTTTGGCGTGATCTAAATGGCATTGCCGACACCTCGGCAACCACCCGCGATCTGTCCAAACTCGCTCAGTGTTGCTTGAACGCTGCGCTCGACTTTCACCACAAACAACTTGTCAGCGAATGGGGGCAGCCCTGCAATCGTGATGGCGAGCCCCAGCATCTGGTTATTCTCGCAATGGGTAAGCTGGGCGCTGACGAGCTTAATCTGTCCTCCGATATTGATCTGATGTTTACCTATCCAGAGTCGGGGCAGACCATTGGCGGAGCGCGGCAAGTCGATAATCAACAGTTTTTTATCAAGCTGGGTCAGCGCCTGATCGCCAGCATTGATCAGCGTACCGCCGATGGTTTCGTATTCCGGGTTGATATGCGTCTGCGTCCCTACGGTCAAAGCGGGCCGCTGGTTATCAACTTTGATGCCATGGAAGAGTATTACCAGGATCAGGGGCGCGAGTGGGAACGCTACGCGATGATCAAGGCTCGGGCCGTTGCCGGCGATATTAAGGCTGGTGCGAGCCTGCTCAGTGATCTAAAACCTTTTATCTATCGTCGCTATATCGATTTTTCGGTGATCGAAGCGCTGCGCGACATGAAGCGCATGATTATGCGCGAGGTACAGCGGCGCCAGTTGCACGACAATATCAAACTGGGCAGCGGCGGTATTCGCGAAGTTGAGTTTATCGCCCAGTGTTTTCAATTGGTGCGCGGTGGGCGCGAGCAATCGTTACAAGAGCGGCGTTTGATGACGGTGCTGGATGAGTTACAGGTCTTGGATCAGCTCCCCGCCGAAGCCGTTGATGAGCTCAAGCTTGCCTACAATTTTTTACGCGACAGCGAGCATGCCATTCAGGCCTGGCTTGACCGCCAGACCCAGCAGCTGCCGCGGGAGGCCAAAGAACGCGCGGCCTTGGCATGGGTTATGGGCTTTTCCGGTGACTGGGAAGCCTACAGCGCCGAATTGGAGAAACACCGTGGCCGCGTTGCCGCTCATTTCGCCGACGTGGTTGCCGAGCCGGATCACTCGGCGGAGCTGGAAGTCAGCACACGTGCGTGGAAATACTTTCTTGAAAGCGCGGATAGCGAGGCTTTGCTTGGCGAACTGCAGGCAGCCGAGTTCGACGAGGCCGAGGAAGTGGCGCGAAGGCTGCTGGCCTTGCTCGACAGCAGCGCCGTTAAGCGAATGCAAAATGTCGGTCGCGAACGATTGTACGAGTTTTTGCCCCTACTACTCGATGCCTGCGGAGAGGCCCAGCAGCCGGGTCGCTGTTTTTTGCGAATATTGCCCTTGGTAGAGTCGGTATTGCGTCGCACCGCTTATGTGGTCTTGCTGATTGAAAACCCGGGCGCCCTGAGTCGTCTGGTTCGTTTGTGCGATGCCAGCCCCTGGATATCACTTCAGTTGTCGCGCAACCCGGTGCTGCTCGACGAGTTGCTCAATGAGCACAGCCTCTATTCCGTGCCCGACCAGGAAGGGCTGTATAGTGAACTGCGTCAGCAGTTGCTGCGTATTCCCGAGGAGGACCAAGAGGCGCAGATGGAGGCCCTGCGCTACTTCAAGCTCGCGCATGTCTTGCGTGTGGCCGCTTCGGAAATTGTTGGCACCCTGCCCCTAATGAAGGTGAGTGATTACTTGTCCGCCATTGCCGAAGTGGTGCTCAGCCACGTCTTGGAGATGGCTTGGCAGACCTTGCGCGAGCGTCATGGTTCCTTGCCCGGTGCAGACGCCGACATGCCCTTTATCGTCGTGGCCTATGGCAAGCTGGGCGGGCTCGAGTTGAATTATGGCTCGGATCTGGATCTCGTATTCATCCACGATGTCGATGCCAATGCAGTCACTGGCGGTGAGCGTGCGGTCGATGGCCCCACCTTTTTTACCCGGCTCGGGCAGCGCATGATCCATATTCTTACGGCAAATACCGGTCTGGGGCAGCTCTATGAGGCGGACATGCGCCTTCGGCCCTCGGGCAATTCCGGTTTGTTGGTGTCATCGTTTACCGCCTTTGCAGAATACCAGCGCGATAGCGCCTGGACATGGGAGCATCAGGCACTGGCGCGGGCGCGGGTGGTCGCCGGCGGGAGTGCGCTGGCCGAGCGTTTTGCCGGCTTGCGCAAAGAGATATTGACGCGGCCGCGCGATGAAAAGCAATTGCGCGATGAAGTGGTCGCCATGCGCAACAAAATGCGGGAGCACTTGCTGGCCGGTGGTGACGGTGAAAAAAATGATCAGTTCGAGTTGAAACAGGGGCTCGGAGGTATCGTTGATATTGAATTTATGGTGCAATACGCGGTTCTCGCCCAGGCGCACCGGTATACCTCGTTAACGCAGTACACCGACAATATTCGGATGCTGGAATCCTTGCAGGCCGAAGGCTTGCTGGAAGAGGGGCAGGCATTGGCTTTGATCGAGGCATACAAAACCTTCCGCAGTTTTGTTCACCGATCAGCCCTGCAAGAGGAAAAAGGCATGGTGTCGATTGCCGACGTGGCAGCGCAGCGCGAGATTGTTTTGGCGCAGTGGCAGCAATGGATGGCGGCGAACGACGCATAAGAGAGGTATTTCTTGAGGAGTAGCAGCAATGTCCATGGCTGATCGCGATGGCGTGATTTGGTTTGATGGTGAAATGGTTCCCTGGCGCGATGCCAAGGTACACGTACTGACGCACACACTGCATTACGGTTTGGGTGTGTTCGAGGGCGTGCGCGCCTACAACACTGACAGCCACGGCACGGCAATATTTCGCCTGCAGGAGCATACCGACCGTTTGTTCCGTTCAGCGCATATTCTGAATATGACAGTTCCCTACAGCAAAGATGTGCTGAACGAAGCTCAGCGCGCCGTTGTGCGCGAAAATGGCTTGGAAGAGGCTTATTTGCGACCGATGGTATTTTTTGGTTCCGAGGGCATGGGCCTGCGCGCGGACAACCTACAGACCCATGTGATTGTCGCCGCCTGGCACTGGCCGGCCTATATGTCGCCAGATGCGAAAACCAATGGCATTAAAGTTCGAACTTCGTCCTATACGCGCCACCACGTCAATATTTCCATGTGTAAGGCCAAGGCAAACGGGCACTACATCAACTCGATGTTAGCGCTGAAAGAAGCCTTGGACAGTGGTTGCGAAGAGGCGCTGCTACTGGACAACGAGGGTTATGTGGCCGAAGGCTCTGGTGAAAACGTGTTTATCGTGCGCGATGGCAAAATCTATACGCCTGAGTTGACCAGCTGTCTGGACGGGATTACCCGCAACACCATCTTCGCTCTGGCGGAAGAGTGCGGTTACCCCGTGTTTGAAAAACGCATTACCCGCGATGAGGTTTATATCGCGGATGAAGCATTTTTCACTGGCACCGCCGCCGAGGTTCTGCCTATTCAGTCGCTGGATGGGCGCCGCATCGGCGAAGGCAAGCGCGGCCCTATCACTGAAAAGTTGCAGGCCATGTATTTTGACTCGGTCAAAGGCCGGGCTGGAGCCCGCAGTGAATGGCTGGCGCCGGTTAAAGATTAATTAAGCTGATGGCGAGCCGCCGCATTCTGATCATAGGCCCCTCCTGGGTCGGCGATATGGTGATGGCACAGACCCTGTTTAAGGTGCTGCGTCAGCAGCACCCTGACTGTGAAATTGACGTGCTTGCACCGCAGTGGAGCCTGCCTCTGCTGGAACGCATGCCCGAGGTGCGGCGCGGTTTGAGCATGCCCTTAGGTCACGGCCAATTGCAGTTGGGGGCGCGGCGACGCCTTGGTCTGGACTTGCGCAAGCAGGCCTATGATCAGGCCATTCTTTTACCCAACTCCTTAAAATCCGCCATCGTGCCTTTTTTTGCTGACATTCCGCTGCGAACAGGCTGGCGCGGTGAAATGCGCTATGGCTTGCTTAACGACCTCCGCGTATTGGATAAGCAGAAATATCCCCTGATGATAGAGCGCTTTGTCGCGCTAGCCTGCGAGCCCGGTGCTGTGTTGCCTAAGCCGATTCCGCGCCCTGCCTTGCAGGTTCATGTTGAAAGCGCCCGCACGGTCTACGCCGAAAAAGTTTTGCAGCACGCGGTAGTGGGGCAAAAGGTACTGGCTTTGTGTCCCGGCGCCGAATTTGGTCCCGCCAAGCGCTGGCCGGACAAGCATTACGCAGCACTGGCAGCCAGCTATCTCGATCGCGGTTGGCGCGTCGTGCTAATGGGTTCTGCCAAAGATTCAGAGGTTGCCGAGCGTATTCGGCACGCTCTGCCGCCTACGGCTCACGCGGATTGCATAAACCTCTGCGGCAAGACCTCGCTGGGTCAGGCCATAGACATTCTGTCGCAGGTCGATGCAGTGGTG
>JBFJTG010000006.1:0-68159 GCA_041625575.1 Litorivivens sp. | reverse complement strand
CTTTGAAGACATGCTGAAACGGCCTCTTGCCGTAATCGAGTCACTCTACCGCTACTTCGACTTTGACTTCAGCGACGAACTTAAACTAAAAATGAAAACCTATCTGGAAAACAGACCTCGCGACAAACATGGACGCCACGAGTACACCTTGGCGGATTATGGCCTCGACGCCGAGCGCGATGCAGAACAATTTTCTACCTACACCCAGCGCTACCTGCCAGGCAGTTCAGAAATCAAGGCCGAATCCAGCAACGGTTCCGTAACTGTAACTAGCTGAGTAGACTGACGATCTCTCCACTAAGCCAGCATCCAAAAAAAAGCCCGGCATATGCCGGGCTTTTCACGATTTCGGAACGCGCTATTTAGCGTCCAGAGCCTGATAGTAATCCATCAGTATCTTCGCTACTTCAGGGCGAGAAAATTCGGGCGGTGGCGCGATGCCCTGCCCCAGCATTTCCCGCACTTTAGTACCTGATAAGAGGACAAAGTCGTCTTTTTCGTGATCAGGTGCATCGCGCATCATCACGACTTTGTTGAGCTTTTTAGAGTAGGCCGTGTGATCGGCATTAAATATTTCAATCCCGAGCGCGCCGGCAGGCACTTTCTCGTCAAATATTGTTTGCGCATCAAACGCGCCGTAGTAATCACCAACACCGGCATGGTCGCGACCGACAATCAGGTGAGTACAGCCACAGTTTTGACGGAATACCGCATGCAAAACCGCTTCGCGCGGGCCGGCATAAAGCATATCAAAACCGTAGCCTGTTACCATGGCGCTGTTTGGCGGAAAGTAGACTTCAACCATTTTACGGATAGAGGCATCGCGCACGTCAGCGGGAATATCGCCGGGTTTCAACTGCCCCAACAGCATGTGGATCAAGACACCATCGGCATTTAATTGTTCGCGCGCCATATGGCACAGCTCTTCATGTGCGCGGTGCATGGGGTTACGCGTTTGGAAGGCCACGACTTTTTCCCAACCGCGCTCGGCTATTTCATTGCGAATCTCAACGGCTGTGCGGAAGGTATCCGGGAAGTCAGCCTGAAAATAAGAGAAGTTCAAGACTTCGATGCCACCGGAGAGCAAGGTGTTGCCGAGGCTTTTGAAGGTTTGAACACCAGGGTGTTTTGGATCCAGCGTGCCAAAAATATTCTCGGCCATGAAATCTATTTGTTCCGCACTGACGGACTCAACAGCATCGACATTCATGATGGCTAAGACGGGGTGACCGTCAACATTGGGGTCGCGCAAGGCAATGCGGCTTCCGGCCTCTACCCCTTCAGCGGAATTCGTCAGGTTGACGATAGGCACTGGCCAGAAAAGACCGTCAGTTGTCGTTAAATTTTCGGCAACGCTGAGCGAGTCGGCCAGATTCATATAGCCACTCAGCGGGGTAAAGTACCCTGCGCCCAGCATCACGGCATTGGCGGCCGCCGCAGAGTTCAACAGCAGCGATGGCAATGTTTTAGCTTCAGCCTGCAGGGCATGGTGTTTTTCAGTGTCGTATACAAACAGTGGTTTAAGTTCGTTGGCGCCATGGGGCTTGATCATGGAGTGCTCCGTTAATAGTTTAATTCACGAGTTGTGTAATCAGCGATCCTAATTCACAACACTCAGGTTTTGGCTATCGGCGACTTAAATAATTCCCCGCTTTTTCATTTCCTCAAGTAGCGCATCAACCTCTGCTTCGAGGCTCATTTCATGGCTATTGAGCACGATTTCCGCAGACTCGGGCGCTTCATAAGGGTCATCGATGCCGGTAAAGTTTTTGATCTCACCAGCACGGGCCTTTTTATACAAACCCTTTGGGTCGCGCTCTTCAGCAACAGACAAGGGCACGTTAACGTAAACCTCGATGAAGTCCATATCACTTTGGTCGTGCAGAGTACGGACTTGATCGCGGTCTGCGCGATAAGGGCTGACAAAGCTGGATAGAACAATAACACCGGTATCAACAAACAATTTGGAAATCTCGCCGATGCGACGAATATTCTCAGTCCGGTCTTCCGCGCTGAAGCCCAGGTTTTTGTTTATGCCCAAACGCACATTGTCGCCATCAAGGCGGTAGCAAAGATGACCGCGCTCGATCAGCGCATGCTCCAGGGCCACGGCAACGGTGCTTTTGCCCGAGCCTGATAGGCCGGTGAACCATAGAGTAGCGCCCTTTTGCTTCAGCATTTTCTGGCGGTCTTCACGGCTTACTTCGCCTTCGTGCCAATGCACATTGGTCGCTTTTTGCTCAGTCATTATTTTCTCCACAGCTTGCTAATAGGTAATCGGATATCAGAAATCAGGTCGGGCCATTATTGGTAGGCTCCCCGAGATGGTGGCAATCATACGGTCCGTCAAGCCACAAGTAAAACGGGTTATTAGAATACTCAGTATCGATTTTATCGATAGCAGGATGTCGTCACCTAGCGTAGACTTCAACCATGAACTTTACCCTGCGCCACCTGAATATTTTTCTCGCTGTGGCCCGCCACGAAAGCGTGTCGCGCGCCGCGGTCGAACTCAATTTGTCGCAATCAGCCGCCAGCGCTGCGCTGCAAGCGCTCGAAAAAAGCTATGGTGTTTCGCTGTTCGAACGTAAAGGCAACAAGCTCCAGCTCAACCCCGTGGGCCACAGCCTGCGCAAAGAAGCCGAAATGCTCTACACCCACGCCCTGCAATTTGAGCAAACCCTGCGCCAACACGGAGATTTAGGGCACCTCAAGGTGGGCGCCAGCTTCACGATAGGCAATCATCTGGTGGTGCGCTATTTGGCTGACTATCTAGCCCACTACCCCGCCGCTGATGTGGACCTGGACACCACAAACACCCCCGAGATCGTCAGTAAGGTGCTCAACTACGAAGTTGATGTGGGCATGATAGAGCGCGAAGTACAGCACCGGGATCTTGAACTCATTCCCTGGATGGAAGATGAGCTGGTTGTATTTTGCAGCGCGGAGCATCCACTTGCGCAGCGCAAAACGCTCAATAATCGCGATATAAAAAGCGCCCGCTGGATACTGCGCGAACCGGATTCCGGGGCTCGCCACACCTTTGATCGGGCGCTGGCCGAGCTACTACCGGAAATTAATATCTACCGCGAATTTCGACACAACGAAGCCATCAAGAGTGCGGTGGAATCAGGGTTGGGAATAGGCTGCCTGTCGCAGGTGGTGCTACAAAACGACTTTCGCAACGGCAACCTGATCCCGCTCAAGCTGGCGCGACGCAATATGCGACGGCGTTTTTACTTTGCCCTGCCCCGCAAGCGCCACAATAAAGCTGCGGTCGACTACTGGATAGAGCTTTGTAAGCGACAGCAATAATCGAAGGAGACCTGAATTCCGCAGAATATCCGCAGGAGCCTGTCTTGCAGGCGAACTCCATGGACTCGTCAGCAGGGCTGGCTTCTAAATCAGCAGACGTGACTCTGAGAGCTTTACTCGGCGCCGTGACCAATCCCTACTGCTAAGAATTGCCAAGAACACTTTTGTCGTATCCGTAGGAGCCTGCCCTGCAGGCGAATTCTAAATGTCTCGTCAGCAGGGCTGGCTCCTACTTTAGAGGTACTGCTTGCGATAGGCCGCAAACTGCTCTTTCAAGCCCTCTTCACTAAATCCAAATTGCTCTAGTGTGTACTCGTGACTCGGACGATCTTCACGCTTGTTTTCCTCGCGCCACTTTTCCATTGCCTCATGGGCTTCCTCGGTAAAGTCCATTCCGATAAAGTCATAGACCGCCTGCGCGGGTTTAAAGGGATCGGCAACAGTGTCCTTGTACCAGACATCAATGAAGGCATCCGGTTTAAGCTTGCGCGTTTCCATCGTGTGCAGCATGCCTTTGGCGTACTTGGCTGCCCACTGTTCGCCCACCACTTTAGGGTCCGGCTTATCGGCACACATAAGCCAGAGGTTGTAATTCATGCTGGCCGCCGAGGGAATCGTTTGTAACGGGTCGCGATGAGTCTGAATGATTTTGGCGTCGGGAAATACCCTCAGCAAGGTCGCCACGTGATGAAGGTGGTGCGGGGTCTTTAACAACCAGCGCTGCGCACTTTGGCCCTGCTGCTTTTTCTGCCACTGTAAACTTTGTAGCTGTCGCTTCAGGTATTCGTAGCCCGGCGTATTATCGTGGGCATCATTCCATTTACCGTAGCTCGGCACATTACAGAAAGCGTCGGGCACAGTGCTGTAAAAGCTGTGCTCCAGCAGCATGATATCTTCATCAGCCGCCATGGGATCCATAGGGTGAATGGCCGCAAGCTCGGGGTTGGCCTCCAGCATGGCCGCTACTTCGGCCTTGGCCTCAACCACGCGCTGATCAGCGCCTTTAAAATCCCAATCCATATACGGTGCAGGATTACGCACCTCATACCAAAGAGGGGCGTAGAATCGCGAATCACTGGCAAGAATGCGATGAAACATGGTCGATCCGGTTCGCTGCAAGCCGATGATAACAACCGGCGCTTTGACCTCCTCGTCCAGTATTTCCGGGTGACGGGCAATCCAGGCTTCGGTACGCAAGCGGTTGCACAGGATATTGAGGCTGCGCTGGTACTGCATAAAACGGCCGACTGCGTTCAAGTCTGCCTCTTCGTTAAGGGACTTCACGAGCACTTCAAAGGGCTCGCGAAAGGAATCGTCGCCAAAATCACTGAGGCCTGTCGCCTCGCGCGCGGCACTCAGCAGGCCATCAACAGTGATTTCTACGTCCGGAATCTGATGTTCAGTCACAGGGTTTTCTCCAATTCAGTGGCAACAATGCTAGCGCGCTTAAGATGCGAGACTGCTGATTTTCACGACACGAGTTGCAGGATGCACAATGTCAGTGGCACCAATCCAGCGAAAGGCCAAAGTGCCCTGTCTATGCCCTGCGGTACCAAGCCAGTTTGGATGCCCGGGGTTGGTTTCGCTAATCACAATCTGCACGCTGCCGTCCGCATTGTATTTGGCAGTGTGTTTATTCACATGAATTTTCAGGTAGCGGTAATCAAGCGACTCCATCCAGTAGTTATCGACCTGCAAATTCCAGTTGTCGCACTCAGGGATACGGGGCACATCGACCACCAGCGCCTCGTCTTCAGCCAGGTCGTAGTAACTGTGATAGTAGAAAATATTGGGATCACCGCCGATCTTCTGGCAATAGGCCTGATCGGCTGGCGGCAATTCATTGGGCTTATCGAGAAAAGACTGCGACCAATCCGCAAACAATTTGGCCGTCCCCTGAACAAAGCCCGCTGTTTTTTGCAGATTCAGAGCCAACTGCAGTGGGTCGAGCGGCGCGGGCACAACGCCATCTTCCACAATACGTTCAATTTTCAGGTCGGCGATAGTTTCGCCGTTTCTGTCGAGAAAAGTCTGGCGAACTAATACCGCAATAGTATCTTCGGTAATCTTCAGCCAGTTGCCAGGCTTGGGCTCTCTGCTCAAAATGATTTCTATTCGCCCATCAGCGTCAACTTCCAGGCCACCGTGAGTATCCAGAGAACCAACCGAGCGCATGTTGCTATCTTCGTCTTCATAGCCACCGGCAATGGCGATCAAACCCAGGTAGGCCACTGTGCCACGGGTACCGCTGATGCGGTAATCGTACTGGCCGTTAATCTCGGCGCGCTGATAATAATTATCGGGGTTGTCAGCGCCTATTTTGGCGGTTTCATGAGAGGGGCGATAAAAGGTGGGGAAATCCCGATCGCTGCACTCCATAAACATATCGAGTGCAATGCGGGTCAAGCGAGTCAGATAACGCCAACCTTCCGCGCGGGTAAAGGCATCTGCCGGTGCTTCAGGCCGAAGAATCTGTTGACCGCTTTTTTTCAGCGAATCACAAAACGCTTCCCAAGCCGTGCCGTCGACCACCGATTGTACTGTCTCTTTATCGTTCATATGCCACTCTCCTGATGCCTTTCAAGCTATCGGGGAAGTTTGGCAAATGCCCGCCACACAAGCATCACCCAGACAGGTGAAACGTGGATACGGTGCTAGCCAGCGCCACGAAGCTGCCTTTACTGAACGGCTAATGGAATAACAATAGAAACAGCATTTGTCCGGCAGCAATTCCTACCACAGCGCCCCACACATAAGGCAGCGAGTTATGCGGAGTTACTGGGCCCTTAACCAGCCCACCTTTGTTTGTAATTGCATTCGCGAGCGTCCACGCTGTGTGTAGCAACACAATCATCGCTATTACAAACCAAGTAATGCTCATAGGGCTTTCCGGCGCGTTTTGGGAATCGACGTCTTATATTGTAGTTGATAGGCCTTAGACCAAGCCAGCACCAACACGACAACAGCGATCACATGCAGGCTCTGTGCAAGACCAACGCAGTTGTCCAGCAAACCCCAACGGCTCAAAAGCCAGTTCCAATCGTGAATCCCGCCTCCGACCAAGGGCAACTGCATGGCCTTGGCGTCGCCGAGGTATTCCGCGGTATACATTAAACTTTCTGCGAACCAAAGCGTGCACACAGCACTTTCGAAGGGCTGATTATGCCGGCGAAAATGCAACACAAATGCAAGCGGAAAGGCTAGCTGGAGAAGCGTACCGCCCAAAAAATGCAGGGTTTCACCTCCAAAGCTGAAAACCAGATGGCCGCTTTCATGGATGACCAGATTAACCCCATCAATAAAATGGTAACTATAGAAAAACGTTAGCCAAAATAGATAGGGCAAAAGTAACCATACTGCCAACTTGCGAGCATTCATTCGCGCATCTCACTTAAATCCGTATGTTGCTCGCCTAGCTGCTCGCGCACCGCGGCATACCACGCCGAAGGGTTTTGCAACTCACCCTCCGAGTTCAGTAGCGGGTAAGTCAGGTCGTAACGCCCGCAAAAATCAGCCAGCTTTGGATAAGCCCACTCAAAAAACAGGCGATCATAGCTCGGCTTATCAATTCGCATCTTGTCATAGAGCCCTGCCAGTTGCCGCTGGCGCTGAACTTCACTAAGAATAATGCCGGCCGCCACCGACACATTGTAAGACTGCACCATACCGACCATGGGAATAGTCACTTCAATATCGGCGCTCTCACACCCGGCCGCGCTGAGACCATCCTTTTCGGCGCCCAATAACAGGGCCGTAGGCTTGCAATAATCAAGCTCGCGAAAATCGACAGAATGCGCGGACAAATTAGCGGCAACAATTTGATATCCGGCGTTTTTCAAGGGGCTCAAAGCGGCAGCCAAATCCGGGTGACGATGAACCCTAACCCAAGCGTGGCTACCTTTAGCCGTTCCTCGAAAAGCCTTATATTCCTTGTCGCCGATCACACAGTGCATATCAAGCGCACCTACCGCATCGGCGGTTCGCACAATGGCGGACAGATTACGACCCTTGTGCACGTAATCTGTCACGACGGTAAAATCCGGCTGACGGCAGCTTAACACCCGATCAAGCCGTTCTTTGCGCTCGGGAGTCATAACAAGGTCGCGTCCGCATCGAGCACCCAACATCGCTCATTGGCCACAAAGCCGAGCTTGGGGTAATAACCCTGGGCCTCGGGTGCCGACAACAAAATCAGCTTGGTGTTTGCGCCTAACTGCTTGCGGGTTCGTGCAATCAGCTCCCGGCCGATGCCGCTGCGCTGATAGTCGCGATCCACAGCAAGATCGGACAGGTAGCAGGCATAGTGAAAATCAGTAAGTGCCCGCGACAGCCCTATCAGCTTGATCCCGTCCCAGGCTGTAACCAGAAGATTGGCTCCGTTCAACATGCCTTGCAGGCACTCCCGGTCATGAACCGGACGACGCTCGGCAAGCCCCGAGCGCTCCAACAATTCAACAAACTTCACAAGCGGTATATTCTGGTTAACGCGGTAACTCACAGCCCCCATATCCACTTTTTTGTCCTTTCTCGCAACTGGAGTGCCATAGTAAAGCCTGAGGCCAGCGCTGTGAACGCCACAGTCCCGCATGACGGGGCCTCTAGAGCCCTTTCCTTAGTGAATACTAGCTATTCACCCCATTGATCCCTTGTATTAGAGTCTACGTAGTAAGCTAAGCCCATAATGAAATTTACTGAATTGAGGACAAAGTGATGATCCCGAGAACCGTCTATGAATCCGATCACGAAATGTTTCGCGAGTCGGTTCGCAGATTTCTGGAAACTGAGGCCGCCCCTTTCCACGAGCAATGGGAAGAAGATGGGCAAGTTGACCGCGCACTGTGGAACAAAGCTGGCGAACAAGGCTTTCTGTGCCCTACCGTACCCGAGGAATATGGCGGCGTCGGCGTGGACTTTCGCTACAACGCTATTGTCGACGAGGAGTGTGCGCGTTCAGGCTTGACGGGAATTGGCTGGGGATTGCACTCGGACATCTCTGTGCCCTACATCGTGCGCTACGGGAGCGAAGAGCAGAAGCAAAAATATCTCCCAGGCTGCGTCTCCGGTGAAATTGTAACGGCTATAGCAATGACCGAACCCGCGGCGGGTTCAGACCTGCAAGGTATTAAAACAACCGCAATCAAAGACGGCGACGAATACGTCATCAATGGCTCCAAAACCTTTATTACCAATGGCCAGCATGCTGACTTGGTCGTGGTCGTTGCCAAGACCGATCCCGCCGGCGGCGCGAAAGGCACAAGCCTGTTCTTGGTTGAGGCTGGCACACCCGGCTTTGAAAAAGGCAAAAACCTGCACAAAATCGGTCTCAAGGCACAAGATACCTCGGAGCTGTTTTTCCAGGATGTCCGCGTTCCAGCCTCCGCACTACTGGGTGAAGAGGGTATGGGCTTCGTTTACTTAATGCAGGATTTGCCTCAGGAGCGCCTGAACGTGTCCATACTGGCCGTCCACAGCGCGAAGGCCATTCTGGAACAGACCATCGCCTACGTCACCGAGCGTAAAGCCTTTGGCAAAACTATCGCCACCTTCCAAAACACCCAGTTCAAGCTCGCCGAACTGGATACCGAACTGACTTCTGCCTCGGTCTTTCTCGACCGCTGCCTGGAGCTGCACATCGACGGCGGGCTCGACGCCGTGACCGCAGCCAAAGCCAAACTGCTCACCACAGATTTGCAGGGCAAAGTGATGGACGAATGTCTCCAACTTCACGGCGGCTATGGCTATATGTGGGAATACCCTGTTGCGCGTGCCTGGGCTGATGCCCGGGTGCAGCGAATATACGCAGGCACCAATGAGGTCATGAAGCTCATTATTGGCCGCGAACTAATTAAGTGAAGAATACACACTGGCCTTGACCACCGTTGAGGCCAGTGTGACGCTCGCACTCTGCCAAGTGCGGAGTACCTTTCTTCAACTACCGGAGCAAGACCGCAGTAAGAAGTAAATTGACGTTGTATGTCATAGATCACCCCGAGGCCAAAGAGCCTTTATAAAAAAAATATAAACTGGGAGCATCTGTATGAAAAAGCAATTCAAACTGGCGACAGCACTACTCATGTCGCTCACCCTGTTCGCAACACCAACGCTGGCGCGCGACGCCAACAAAACCACTTACCCCATCGTGTTTGCCCACGGCATGGCAGGCTTTGACGACATACTCGGCTACGAATACTGGGGCGATGACTACGGCGTTTACGTTCTGGACACCTGCCAGTGGGGCGAGTATTACTGCAATCACGACATCAACTCAGGGCAAGAGTCCTTTGTTGCCTCAGTGACGCCTTTCGCCAGTTCAGAGCAACGCGGCTACGAGCTGTATCAAGACATCCAGAATTATCTGGCCAGCAGCGGTCATTCCTACGTCAACATCATCGGTCACTCACAAGGTGGTCTGGATCTGCGCAAGGCAGCCAAGCTACTCAAAGATGCCCGTGGCTATCGCGTTGTGAAATACGGCATCAGTATTTCCTCACCGCACCGCGGTTCGCCAATCGCCCAGTATGTGTTGAATCTGTCGCCCGGTGTGACCTCGATCCTGGAAACCCTGGCTGAATATTTTGGCAACGTGATTTACGGTGGCGGCAACGACGCCATTGCGGCACTGAAACAGCTGGTTAACCACGACTTCGATCCTAATGACGGCGTGACTACCGGCACCTATGCCTTCAACCAAAACTACCCCGCAGGCACAGCCAACATTGAGCGCTCGCGAAGCTTTTTGACAGGTCAGGACAACGGCAACATGAACCCTGCCCTCTACCTGCTGAAAGAACTATGGACCGAAATTGACGGCGACGGCTACGCGAGCTATGACGCTAACGGAGACGGCGCGCTGGGTACAGGTGATGGTAATGCCAGCGACAATGACGATGATGGGCTGGTCGGCATCAATTCGCAGCAGATGGGTTACCGCATGGAGTATTGGGAATGCTACGGCTGCCTTGATTACGCCTGGACGCAATCAAACACTGGTTATGTAGCTGACCTGAATGCGCCCGACTCTACCCAAATGACCTCACATGCTTGGAAAATCAATCAGGACCACCTCGATGTGATTGGTGTACCACCAGACACATTTGACGAGATGGAATTTTACGCCGCTATTACCGACTTCATCGCCGACAACGGCTTTTAAGCGGAGGCTTTATGACATTCTCCAAGCCTAAGAGGCTTGCTGCCGGTGCCGCGTTTGCGGCACTGGCTTTTGGCCTCTGGTACAACTATCCCGCAGAGAAAGACGCAGTTGAGGGCGCTACTACGCCTTTGGCCACCACCGACGACGGTGAGCCGACTATTATTTCAAGTCAGGCGAGCGAGCCTGAAAAAAGCAACAAGCCCGAACTTACCGAAGCAGAACGCGAAGCGATGTTTATCAATGATATTCGCGAGCGCTTTAGCCCTAATATTCACATCAAGCACGCCCAGATCCGCTTTATCGAGCAGATGATTTCCTATTTGAAAGCGCATCACCCTGAAGATTGGCAGCAGCGAATGTACGCCTTACTGCAAGCCAGCTTTCCGGACATGGCCGATGCCTTGATGGCTAAATACGAAAGTTTGCAGAGCTACAATGAATGGCTTGTTGCAGACAGACAGGCCCTGCAAAAAATGACGCGGGAAGAGCGCCGCGCAGTACTTTGGGACAAGCGCTACGCTGCCTTTGGTACAGAGGCAGAAGAAATCTGGGCCGCAGAAATTAAAAACCAGAAGATTCAGGATGCGCTTGGCGAAGTCGCTGCCGGAAATACCGAAGGCAGCCTCGTTGAACAGGCTGAATCGGTCGTCGCCGCGATCAGGGAAACCTATGGCGAGCAGAGCGACGATTTTATTCGCCGCCGGCAAACCGAACTGGTCAACAAGTTCCTTGCCATCCCCTCTATTCAGGAAAACCTGCATCAATTGCCCGAGGAGGATCGCCGCAAGTCAATGCGTGAGGTAAGAGCGACGATGGGCATGGACACCGCAGCGCTGGATCGCTGGGAAAACCTGGACAAGAAGCGCGATGAAGTTTGGTCGCTCGGAAGTAGCTATATGGACGAGCGCGAACGCATCCTTGCGCAATATGAAGGCAACAAAGAGAGCAGCGAGCTTTATGCCTTGCAGAAACAGGTTTTTGGCGACGAAGCAGAACAAATACGACTTGAGGAAGCCAGCGGATTTTACCGCTATGATCGGCAACGTCGATTAGGCCGGGAATAGCCGACCATAAAATGTAGTGGAATAAACGCAAAAAAGCGGGGTATCGCCCCGCTTTTTTTAAGAACTTATTTCAACAACATTACGACGCGGTCTTATTAAAATCCCAGTAAGCCTTTAGTGACACCAGCTTCCCTTCATCATTCGCTTTGTAAACAACAACCATACGCATTTCAACCACGTGTTCGCCCAAAACGTTGCGTATCTCAACGACGTTGGCGCACTCGTCGCCTGCCGGGTGTGACGATGTAATTTCAAAACGCTCCATCACACCCGGGCCAATGATCATGTCATAGAAAGCAGCGATGGCTTCCTTGCCACGATGACCCTGTCCCGTCGGATCGAGTGGTGATTCACCGACCGGATCCTGAACCACCGCATCGTCTGAAAATAAACTAAGCCAACCCGCCCGGTCACCGGCCAATACATATTTCCCGGATTGAAAACTGGCTTCCTGCGCCTTGTAGCCGTTACCCATGAGTCTCGCCCTGTTATGAATTTAGTATGCCAACATAACAAGGCCCGAAAAAACTGACAATGACACAAACGGGTGACGCACTGCGCCACCCCAACGCTTACTGGGGCATCGCATACCAGAAGTCGTAGCTTCCGCTGCCGCTATAGCTGCTGACACGCCAGCGGTAATTACCTGCAGAACCATTGTAATCAATGGCCTCACTGCTACTGGTAGACTCAGAGCTTGAGACGCTACTCCAACTGCAGAAAAGCGAGCAGCTGTATTTTTCCAGGCGCAAATCAAAATCGGCGCTGCCTGGACCCTCTAGCCAGCCCTGAAAGCGGCCGGCGCCCACGCTCGTGCCTTGGGCGGGAATATACACTGTCTGGCCGTTGGATAGACTACCGCCGATGTGAGTACAGTTAGTGCAGGGGCCGGAACCCGCCTCAGCGACAACCACGCTCTCCGCAGCGGAACCAATCTGCCCGGCGTCATCCTGAACCTGCAAGGTGACGTTGTAACTACCGGCGGCACTGTAAGTATGCGTTGTTTGCACAGCGCTACTTTGCGCGCCGTCACCGAAGCTCCATTGATAGCTGACAATACTACTGTCATCGGAGCTGGCACTGGCGTCAAAGCTACACTGCAAATCGGTGCAGTCGATCGCCAGCGAGGCAACTGGCGGTAAATCGGCTCCCACACCGGACACTGTGTTTTGAGCCAAAATATTGGGCGAGCCAGCGCCAAGGCCACTCAGACGATTACTCACCGCTGCGGCGACAACTGATGAAAACACTGCGCCAGGCTGCGCTGTCGGATTGGCCGCCAGATACAGAGCGGCAATGCCCGCAACATGCGGCGCTGCCATGGATGTACCACTCATGGTCGCGGTGCTGGCATCGTTGCCTATTCCGGCAGATTTAATACTTGAACCTGGCGCAAAAATATCGACACAGCTGCCCTTATTAGAAAAGGACGAGCGGGCGTCGGTAGACGTCGTGGACCCGACCGTTATGGCTTCGGCAACACGATTGGGTGAACCGGTACAGGCATCCGTATTGTCATTGCCTGCAGCCACAACCATGGTGACACCCGCATTGACCGCCGAGCGCACAGCATCATCCAGCGCCGTGCTATTACCGCCACCTAGGCTCATATTGGCTACGGCAGGTTTCTGGTGATTCCCCACCACCCAATCAACACCGGCTATTACACCGGAATTTGAACCACTTCCGTTGCAATCCAGCACTCGCACGGGATGGAGAACGACGCCTTTAGCCACGCCGAATTCCGATCCACCAACGGTGCCGGCTACATGAGTGCCATGACCCTGACAGTCATCGGTGTTATTGGGGTCTGCAGATCCGCTACCGATACCAAACAAACCGCCCGAGCCAACCGTATTGTAGCCGTTTCCAATACGGCCCTGGAATTCATTGTGGCTAGCCCGAATGCCTGTATCCACAATATAGGCATGTACCCCGCTACCGTTTAGGGCGAACTGGTAACTACCATTCAAAGGCAGATCACTCTGATCGATGCGATCCAAACCCCATGTCGCATTAGACTGGGCACCATTAGCCGCGACAATTCGATCCTGCTCTACATAAGAGACGAGAGGATCCAGCGCCAACAAGGCAGCGACTTGCGCCGGCATTATCCCGACAAAGCCGTCCAGCGCGTGTTCGAATACACGGCCCACTTCGATACCGTAGCTCGCGGCGAGCGCATCAACCGCACTGCGCAAACCAGTCAGACCGAATGTGCCTGGCTTATTCAAAACAACGATATACTGGTTTTCTATCACCGTCCCCACAACGCTTATTTGCGAAGTCGGCACTTCAACTGAAGCGGCTTCAGTATTTTCCGCCGGTGGCGGCTGAGGCGAGTCTGAATCAGACTGGCAGCCGGCCAAAATCAGGGCACCAACACCCGCAAGTAAGAGCTTACGCATAGGTCTCTCCAGAAAAACGATTCACTTCAGGCGTGAATCTTGTTGTTATCAGCAAGCAACAAGTTTAGAGAGAGAAAAGTATTCAGCGGGGACAGGGGTCACAGTTTCAAACATCCTCAACGTGACCTGGTGCACAGTGAAAACAATTAGCGCAGCTCAATGCTCGGCGAGGGCCAGTTTCAGCTCATGGGACAATAGGCGTCGCAGTATTTTATCCTGTACCTTTTGAGGGGCGCTTAAACCCAGTGTAATTAACCAGGACTGTACCGCGGGCGTTAACTGACCGACAGGCTTTAGCAGCATACCAAGGATTCGGAGTTTGGAGTGCTCGCGGCTTTGCGATAGCCGCTTCAGGGCTGCAGCAACCTTCAATTCTTCGTCATTAAAATCGCAACCAAAAGGAAAGGCGGGGAAATTCCCCCCCTTGCTCAGCTGAGCGAAAGTCTGCTGCACCCGGGCGGGCGTATTTTCACGAAAACGCTCCGGAATCACATAACCTTCCTCAATTTTGCCCGCACTGACGGCTCTGGCAAGCAGATTACTTTGAAAGCGCGAATCAGCGACATTCAGCATTGCCTTGATCACTTCACCATCGGATTTGCCCCGCAAATCAGCGATGCCATATTCAGTGATCACGATATCGCGCAGGTGGCGCGGAATCGTGCACGAACCGTACTCCCAGACAATATTGGATTCCAGATGATTCTGGTTACCCCGAACAGCTCGTATCATCAGAATCGAACGCCCTGTTAAGAGCTGGTGCGCCATAGACACAAAATTGTATTGTCCACCCACTCCCGACAAGACCTGCCCGCTTTGTAAAGTATCCGATACCACCGCACCATTGAGTGTGGCTTTTAGTCCGGTATTGATAAAACGGGCGTGAATGCGTTGAGCCCGATACAAACGGGGATTAAAATCCAGCTGGTTAATTTTATTGACACCGGTCATGTTGATCTTGGCACGCAAGACTTCCGGTAAGCGTCGCAGTTTCGCATAAAAATCACTGCTGCCGATGAAAAACCCGCCATGCAACAACTGCCCGTTCTTTAGCGATGTGCCCATGCACTGTCCAGCCATTACTCGCCGGGAATGAGGGTCGGCCACGTTAGCAGCAATGCGCGTACCGTCCGGACTGGTGATATAACCATTTTGATAGCTACACTCGTCGTTAAACAAACCGTGATGCTGTAAAACGCTAAAGTCTTTGCCCCGAATTTCCCTGACGCCAAGCTCCGCCATACCGACCAGCACATTAGTATCGAGATTCTCGGGATCGCAGCGACCTTCATTGATCAATTGTTGCAGGGCCCAAAAATCGTAGACTTCCCGGCGCAAGACCCCGGCATCCATAAGATGAAGAAAGCCTTCAACAAACATTTCCGTCGCGCCGTATACGCCCTTCGCGAAACTTGCCGTACCACCCACAGCTTTGATCATGGCACGATTCTCCGGAGTAAGAATCCCGCTGTGAATAAGCGCATCCTTATAGGCTGCGTTGTCCTCCTGACGAAGACTAAGCGCATAGGCAATCGCATCGCCGAGAGCGCCGATACCGATTTGGAGTGTTCCTCCGTCGCGCACTAAACAACTCGCATTCAAGCCCAGCAGATAATCTGCGGGCTCCACGGGTGGTAGTCTGGGCACGGAGAATAATGTATGCGAATGCTGCTCTCCACGCACCACGATATCGAAGTCATCCACGGCAAGCTCGGCATCACCGCACATATACGGCAGCTGCTCGTTGATAACAGCGACCGCCATAAACGCGCGGCCCGATTCGCGCAACAAGGTATTTAATTCTGCGGAAGTATCCGGATTGCAGCTCATGCTCAACTGCAATCCACTTTCTCCTTCACGGCAGGCCACCATTTGCAGCACGACATTGCAGCCATTGAGAAACACATCCCGTGCTGCATGTGTGTAGTTAGAGCTAATATAGTGGTATTGAGCGTGAAAGTTACCCAAGCGACTGCCTGGCTGGAAAAAGAATTCCTTAATAAGGACGTTGCCGGGCACAGTGTTGTTGGCCAGATCCGCCATATAGTCCAGCGCCGGACAGCCTTCGTATACCCGTCTTAACACGGGCTCCAGAAATCGCCCCCGCAAATCTGTTTTCGGGCCGGGGCGTTCCAGACTCAGTGCAGTAAGCAATGTCAGTTCAAGACTCGGGTCCGACTTGGCTCTTTGGTAAAGCGCATTGACCAGAGGCACCGGTTTACCCAAACCCAGAGGCAATGCAAGCACTAGCGTCTTGCCAAGCTGCTGAACCAATCTATTAACGACCGACTCACAATTTTCGTGCCACTGCGCTTGCGATACAGGCATTGGATGCTATCCCTAATCCGGGTGAAGTTCGACTTGGATGCGGTATTCCCGGCGCGCCTCGACACTCCCTAGAACCGACAGCCGGCCGACTGTATCTGCCACCAATAGCGCACAAAAACAGTGATGTCGGCGGGCTCAGGCATCACTTGCCAGGCAAGTCAGCGTAGGGCCCAATCAGCTTCTTATTGTTATCTACGGCCGGTCGCTAGGGCTGCTGAAACTGATCGACCTGACAGCTATCCGGCGGTAAATTCGGGTCAATCGCGCACTCAAAATACGGCACGGTTTCGTTATAGGTACCGTCGAGCATTTTTCTTAGGTTTTCAAAGGCAACCCGCATAACAGGGTGAAATGCCTGGGCCTCAGAGCCATGACCCGCAAGATTCAAATAGGGATCGGCATCGCCGGCTTGCAAGGTTTCGGTGCCTGTGGTGCCGGGGTCTTGGCCAGGAAAAACACCCACAATAGTAAAAAACTGAGTAGGAATTGTTGCAGTCGTCAGGGCCGATGCCATGACCCGGCCCTGATTATGCGGCACCAGACCATCATTAATCGCATGGATAACTGTTGCGGCTTTTATACCGCCGAGCTTCATGGTCGCCGCATGGTAAGCGGGCGATCGGCGCTGATAGGCAAGCGGACATTCCGGCGGTGTGCCGCCTGCATCACGCTCAATGCCATCACGGGCAGCGGCAGCAAATTCGGAAATTTGCGCGGCAACGGCAGCTTCACTATAGGTTTCGGCCAACTGGCTAACACCTTCAACATCTATCCAGTAATCAAATAAAGGCGATCCATCTGTCGTAAACTTTGATTCACCCGTCGGTAAAACAACCGATTCCGCTATTGCTGTGCCGGACACAGCGGCCCCCATAGAAACGCCAAACAGGTAGACCGTTTCAATACTGGGAAATTGCTTCAATGCGCGCAAGGTAGCAGCGATGGTGTCGTGCGCTCCGCGCAGGGTGGGAAAACCCAGATTGTCTCGATAGTCAGTCGCAACAAAGGCAACGCTGCCGGGTTTATTCTGGTAGAACTGTGCCAGCTGCAGCTCGCGTCTCATATGTGGTAACCAGCTCTTGCGCACGAAATGGCCGTTGCCGTGTGCAAATACCACCAGTCGAGTCGGTTTTTCATCACGACGATAGACCAGCAAGCCCTCGGGCAAGGGAAGGTTGGAGGCTGTATCGGGAACACAGCCCGGATTCGGATCCATCGGCCCGGAAATAGTAAAAGCAGACAATTCTTTCGCCGAATCCGTAGTAAAGGTTTCGACGACTATAACGCTGGAGTTACTGCTGGAGGAGCCTGCCCCGGAGCCGGAGCTGGAACTGTCGTTACAGGCACTTAATACAGCTGCACAGCTCAATACGACAAGGACATTACGAATCACAGACAGTGGAGCCAACATCATCACGAGTTACCAATTAGAATTAGGGATAAACACCACGCGGGCGTTAACGCTGAATACATACGCCTGTTTACCGGAATATGGACAAATCGTCAATCAGCGCTAGTACGTAGCGGCCCGTCAGCCTCCCTCCCAGGCAAGTTGCGCCACGCTTTTCAGGATAAGTCTGACCAGGAGTGTTTGCCGACTTACTCCGGTCTTATTGAAAATTGAGCGTAAGTGCGTACGCGCGGTATTGCGGCTAATACCCAGCGCTTGCGAGGCTTCATCGAGGCTCAGACCCTCTGCCAATAACAAGGACAATTGGGCTTCTGTTGGCGTAAAGCCGAATAGTCTGGAGATGACCTTAACCGGTGCTTCCGCACCAAAATCCGGATCGCTAATAAATATCGCAACGGTTGGCACCGAACGCCCTTCAGACCACTCATTCATCGGAACCGGGCGCACCGCAACGCCAAGATCAGCGTAGTCACCGTCCCGGGTGATTCGCATCGCCTCAATCACGGCAGGACCACCATGCTGTTGCTGCTCTAACACGGCGCCAATCAAACGCTGCAATTCCGCCGTCTGGGCATCGTCGCCTACCTGAAGATAGCCTTTGGACACCTGCAGCTCGGGCTCGCGCGCCAGTAATTGCTCTGCCATTTTATTGCAGGACAGTACCGCGCCATTTTCGTCCAGAAGAATCGTCGCCAGCGACAACTGATTAACAGCACCGGCGTAAAGCGCACGCTCGGATTCAATTTTGTTGAAGCGAACGTGAAGACGGATTGCCCGCTCGAGGTGATCCACGATGTCGCGCATCAGGGCTTTGTCATTCTCGTCAAACCGCGGAGACTCCTTGTTTCGGGTGACCCGTAGCCCGGCCTCCATTTCATCGGGTACATACATATCGACGCCAAGACTGTCGTAAAATCCCGCGGGCTCCATGCAAACCTTGTAGAGTTCGCTTTCAACCCATTCAGCTTCCGGCACAAGCTCCAGCAAACATTTCACCTGCCCCGGTGGAATGTGCAAAAAGGGATCCATCGCAAACAAGCTCTCCTGGTAGCGTGCAATGCCCTCGATTCGGCCACCATCTATGCGCATCACTCCACGGTCTCGCATCGAGGGGGGCTTTAGTACCAGCGTCGCCGAATTTGCGCCCATGATCTTGCGCAATTTAACGAGAAAGGACTGCCACGGCTCGGCTTCCAGTGGCCCTTCGTAAATGCTGGCAAGCAGCTCGCTAACCAGGGGATCAATCTGCATAAACCCACAATCTCTCAATGTGTAGCCTCATTATGAACAGTCCTGAGGCCAATGGGAAACGCTGCCCAACTCGACCGTAAAACCACCATAAATTGCCCGCAGCAGGTGAATAAATTTTCATCAAAAGGGCCGCCAGCTCTATGTCAGACTGTATCTTACTAATTGCGCTTATAGTTGCGCTAATCCGAAAGACAGGACGGACAAGATGGCTCTAGATGTTAAGGTAGCAATGGTAACCGGTGGTGCCAGTGGCATGGGCCAAATCATTGCGCTCAGGCTGGCAAAACGCGGTGTAAAAGTTGCCATTCTCGACATGAACGAGGATGGCCTGCAAAAAACCGCTGCCCAATCTGACAATATTACGGCATTCAAATGCGATGTGGCGGATCTCAGGCAAGTCCGCGAAACCGTTGAGCAAGCAGAAAGCCAGCTCGGCCCCATAGATCAGCTCACTCACTGCGCCGCCATTATGCCCACCGGGCCGCTGCTGACCATGGCGCCAGACCTGATCACCAAAATGATGGCCATCAATTACAACGGCACAGTGCACCTGACAAAAGTCCTGCTACCCAAAATGCAGGAACGTAAACGCGGCCTGATTGTAATATTCGGCTCTATTGCAGGCTATGTGATGGCACCGGATTTGGGTGCCTACAATGCCACCAAGGCAGCAACAAACGCCTTTGCGGAAGTCCTGATTCATGAAAACCGTGGCGGCGATGTACACATCATGGCGGTCAATCCACCCATGGTAAACACGCCCCTGATCGATCAGGCAATGGACACCAAGAACATTCGCGAATCACGCGAAAAAGGTCGCATGGCGTCACCCGAATTCATCGTCGATGAAGTTGAAAAGGCGATAGAGAAAGGCGTCGAATTTTTATATCCCGGTGCCGAAGCCAAGATATTGACCTGGTTGCGCCGCTTCTTCCCCTCACTGCTGTGGCGCATTATCAAAGCCTCGTCTAAATAATGCCGCAGTTAATGGAGCCTCAAGGCCGCTTTGGCGGCAAAGTAGCCCTAATCACCGGCGCATCTTCAGGGCTGGGTAAGGCCTGTGTAATCAAGTTACTAAGTGAGGGCGCTGCGGTACTTGCAGTCGCGCGCGATTCGGTCAAGCTTGCCGAGCTTGAAAAGGAATGCGGCAGCCCGCTCCTGAAAACCTTCGTCGCCAACCTAGCTGAACCGCCCCAATGCCAAGCCGCCGTCGACGCTGCCATTGTAGAGTTTGCCGCGCTGGATATTTTGCTTAACGTCGCCGGCGTTCACCGCTTTCGCCACACGCACAGTGTCAGCGAACAAGACTGGCAGCAGGACATGGCCATTAACCTCAACGCACCCTTCTTTCTCTCACAAGCGGCCATTCCACACCTGCTTTCCAACAAGGGCAATATCGTCAATATCGGATCTCTCGCTTCGACCCAGGGCCAGCCATATTCGGCTAGCTACTGCGCCGCCAAGCACGGTTTGATCGGCCTCACCCGGGCGCTGGCAATGGAATTCCTGAAGACCGAGTTGCGCGTCAATGCCGTATGCCCCGGGGGCATGAATACGCCACAGATTCAGAATATCCAATTTGCCGACGACATGGATTTCGAACTGATCATGCGCTCCAGCACCGAGCGCGGCTTTATGGAAGCAGGCGAGGTTGCAGCAACCGTTGCCTTTCTCGCATCTGATGAGGCCAAGGCGGTTCACGGCGCCGTCTATCAGGTAGATCAGGGGCGAACGGTTGGCTAAGACAGAGGATGCCCTTTAAAGCCTCAGATTTCAGGCACAAAAAAGGGAGCCGAAGCTCCCTTTTTATTTGCGCCGGCTAATGCGCAGTGCGACTAGTCTTCGCTATTTTCTTCAGCAGACTCTTCGGCAACAACTTCAGCTTTTTCAGTCAGCTCTTTGATAGACAGCTTGATACGACCACGCTGATCTACGTCCAGAACCTTAACCTGAATTTCCTCGCCTTCCTTTAAATAGTCAGTCACATTCTCGACACGCTCATGAGCGATTTGAGAAATATGAACGAGACCGTCTTTGCCTGGCAGGATAGTGACGAAAGCACCAAAGTCGACGATGCGTGAAACGGTACCTGTGTAGGTCGCGCCCACTTCAGCTTCGGCAGTGATCGCAAGAACACGCTCAACCGCAGCATCGCGAGACTCGGCATTGGCACCGTATATACGGACCGTACCGTCGTCTTCGATATCAACTTGAGCTTGTGTCTCTTCGCAGATCGCACGGATGGTCGCGCCACCTTTACCGATGATGTCACGAATCTTGTCGGAATCGACTTTCATCGTCATCATGCTCGGTGCGTTGTTAGATACTTCAGTACGCGACACCTGCAGCACCTGATTCATCTGACCCAGAATGTGCAAACGAGCCGTTTCGGCCTGCTCCAAGGCAATTTCCATGATCTTTTCGGTGATGCCCTGAATCTTGATATCCATCTGCAACGCAGTAATACCATTGGCAGTACCCGCTACTTTGAAGTCCATGTCACCCAGATGATCTTCATCACCCAGGATGTCAGTCAGAACCGCAAAACGCTCGCCTTCTTTCACCAGACCCATCGCAATACCGGCGACGGGAGCTTTCAAAGGAACGCCAGCGTCCATCATCGACAGGCTGCCTACGCAGACTGAAGCCATGGAGCTGGAACCGTTTGATTCAGTGATTTCAGATACAACGCGGATTGTGTAGGGAAATTCTTCCGCCGTTGGCAATACTGCAGCCAAACCGCGACGGGCCAAACGGCCATGCCCTACTTCACGACGACCCGTAAAGCCGATACGTCCTGCTTCGCCAACCGAGTAGGGAGGGAAGTTGTAGTGCAGCATGAAATTGTCTTTCTTTGAGCCTTCCAGCGCATCGATCAACTGAGCGTCACGGGTAGTACCCAGGGTAGTCACACCAATGGCCTGTGTTTCACCACGGGTAAAGAGCGCAGAGCCGTGAGTTTTGGCCAATACGCCAACTTCGACCGCGATAGGACGAACTGTGCGATTGTCGCGACCGTCAATACGCGGCTCGCCATTAAGAATGCGCTGACGCACAATCTGCTTTTCCAGCTTGCCGAATACACCAGCAACCTCATCGGCGCTGAACTCGCTTCCTTCACCTGCCAGAGCAGCAATGGCTTGATCGCGAAGTTCGCCAACCTTGCCGTAACGCTCCATTTTGTCGGTAATGCGGTAGGCTTCACCCAAACCCGCTTTGTAACCGTCAGCAACGGCGGCCAGCAAGGCTGTATTTTCCTCGGCTGACTCGACTTCCCATTTGGGCTTACCGGCTTCAGCAACCAATTCGTTAATGACTTTGATTACAGCCTGCATTTCCTGGTGAGCAAACAGTACCGCACCCAGCATTTGATCTTCGGTCAGTTCAGCTGCTTCCGACTCAACCATCAATACCGCATCTTCAGTACCGGCAACTACCATATTCAGCTCACTGTCTTCCAGCTCTGAATAGGTCGGGTTCAGCATGTAGCCATTTTCTGCCGTGTAACCAACACGCGCGCCACCGATGGGGCCCGCGAAAGGAACACCGGAAATAGCCAGTGCAGCGGAAGTGCCGATCAAGGCAGCGATATCAGGATCGATGTTGCTCTCAGCCGACATAACCGTACAGACAACCTGTACTTCATTCTTGTAGCCTTTCGGGAACAGCGGGCGTATCGGACGGTCGATCAGACGAGAAGTCAGTGTTTCTTTTTCGGACGGACGGCCTTCGCGCTTGAAGAAACCACCGGGTATGCGGCCGGCAGCGTAAGTACGCTCTTGGTAATGTACTGCCAGCGGGAAAAAGTCCTGGCCTGGCTTGACGCTTTTCACGCCAACAACGGTGCACAGTACAGATACGTCGTCCATAGATACCAGCACAGCACCGGTTGCCTGACGGGCAATACGGCCTGTTTCTAGGGTAATACTATGATTTCCCCACTGGAACGTTTTTCGAACGGGATTCATCACTCAGTTTTCCTCCATTGAGGTCTTATAAATGTATAGGGGCCGGAAACCGGCCCCTATCACACTATTCTTACTATTAACGACGCAATCCAAGGCGTCCGATCAGGCTAGTGTAACGCCCGGTATCTTTCTTCTTGAGGTAATCCAGCAGTTTACGGCGCTGGTTAACCATACGAATCAAACCGCGGCGGGAATGGTGATCCTTGCCGTGACCTTCGAAATGGCCTTGCAGTTTATTGATGTTCACGGTGAGCAGTGCGACTTGCACTTCGGGCGAACCGGTGTCTGATTCAGACTGTTGGTACTCTTTAACGACTGCTGCTTTTTCTTGAGCGGACAATGCCATTGTCTCAATTCCTCTATCTCTATGAATATGCTTGGACTACCTATCCCGGAAAGCGTTTGCGAACCGAACACAGTAACCCTCGAGACGAGCCTGCCCGTGCATATTTACAGACAGGTTCGTTACCACCTAAGACACTACAACAAGTAGTCAGCCCCAGGCCAGCCGCGCATTATCGCACATTGGAAACCAAACGGCGAGGGGCAACCCGCCCGTCATCCATGATTTCACCAACCCCGACAAAGCGACCATCCTCCAGCTTCAAACCGACCAAACCCTCGGTGGGTGCCTTGGGCATCTGTACAGCCTGCCCCTGCAAAAGAAAATAGCCTGCCGACTCGCCCAAACTGAGCATCGGCAGATGCGGTATCGCCAGCTCGGTCGGCAATAAGAGAGCGTCAAGCTCGCCGATGGCATCGGCCTGCTTCATCGCTTCAAGGGTCGGCAGCGTGATCGCCCGGGAGAGATCAAAGGGGCCGGCCATGGTGCGACGCAGCACGGACACGTGGGCGCCAAGGCCCAGAACGCTGCCCAAATCTTCGGCCAAAGACCGAATATAGGTGCCTTTAGTGCACGTCACGAGCAAATCAGCTTCGGCACGCGCGCCCGGCCTAAAGGCCTGTAACTCCAAACGATGAATCGTAATCCTGCGCGCCTTGCGCTCAACTTCAATACCCTTACGCGCCAGTTCATATAAGGGTCGGCCATTTTGCTTTAGGGCCGAATACATCGAAGGCACTTGATCGATCTCACCTTCGAAGCTTGCCATCGCAGCCTTCAATACCGCCTCAGTCAAACCGGAAGCATCAACTTCAGCGGTGATATCACCCTCGGCATCGCCGGTTGTTGTTGCGCAACCAAAAATGACCGTCGTGGCATAGCCTTTGTCGGCATCAAGGAGAAACTGGGAGAATTTAGTGGCCTCGCCAAAGCACACCGGGAGCACACCCGTCGCAAGCGGATCAAGACTGCCGGTATGACCGGCTTTTGCGGCGGAATATATCGACCGGCAGGCTTGAAGGGCACTATTTGAACTGCGCCCGAGGGGTTTGTCGAGTATAAGGATGCCGTCCAGGGGACGGCCGCGCCGACGCCTGGCCATTACTGCTCCGGCGTATCGTCGCTGCGATCTTTACTGTCACCGGCAACGGCACTCTCGATCAAACGCGACATATATTCGCCGCGCCTAACCGCTGTGTCGAACAAGAACTTTAGCGCTGGCGTGGTACGAGCGTTGTGATTTTTGGCAACGCGAGAGCGAAGAAAGCCGGCCGCATGGTTGAGAACGTTCAGCGCCTCTTCGGCTTCTTCGGCTGTTTCCTTGCCCATTACGGTCACGAAAATACGGGCGTGGGCCAGATCTTTACTAACAGCTACATCCGTTACGCTGACCATGCCAAGACGCGGATCACGCAGCTCAAGCTGGATGAGGCTGCCAAGTTCCTTTTTTAGGAAATCGGCAACCCGGTCGGTACGCTTGAACTCTTTCAATCCACCACCTTCTCAATCACAGCCTGTACCAATTATAGACTACGAGCAACTTCTCTGACCTGATAGACCTCTATCTGGTCGCCTGCGCGCACATCGTTATAGTTTTTAACGCCAATACCACATTCGAAACCGTTGCGAACTTCTGCAACGTCATCTTTGAAACGACGCAATGATTCGAGCTCACCTTCATAAATGACGACGTTATCGCGCAGCACACGAATCGGGTTATTACGGAACACTGTACCTTCAATAACCATACAACCGGCAATTGCACCCAGTTTCGGTGATTTGAAGACATCCCGCACTTGCGCAACACCAACAATCTCTTCGCGCATCTCCGGCGACAACATCCCGGTCAGAGCCTGCTTCACATCGTCAATCAGATCGTAGATAACGCTGTAATAGCGCAGATCAACGCCTTCGTTTTCAGCGAGCCTGCGAGCAGCAACATCTGCGCGGACGTTAAAACCAAACATGACCGCACCGGAAGTGATGGCCAGATTGATATCCGTTTCTGTAATACCGCCAACACCGCCGGCAACCACATTAACCGAAACCTCGTCATTACCTGCATCGGCGAGCGACGCCTGCAGTGCTTCCAGAGATCCGCGCACGTCAGTTTTAAGAACGATGTTCAGCGACTGACGACCCTGAGCTTCCGTCATGCGGTCAAACATGTTGTCCAGCTTGGCAGCATGCTGACGCTTGATCTTTTGATCGCGGTCCTTGTGTGCGCGGAAATCGGCAACATCGCGTGCACGCTTTTCGTTCTCGACCACCACGAAGCTGTCACCAGCATCGGGGGTGCCGTCAAGACCGAGAATCTCAACCGGAATAGACGGGCCGGCGGTATCAACTTGCCTACCATTTTCGTCAATCATCGCGCGTACTCGGCCGTAATACTGGCCGGCCAACACAATATCGCCCTTGCGCAGCGTGCCGCTTTGAACCAGAACAGAGGCAATTGACCCTCGACCCTTGTCAAGACGCGACTCAATAACCAAACCCTGACCCGGTACATCGACAGGCGATTTCAATTCGAGTAATTCGGACTGCAGCAATATGGCGTCGAGCAGGGCATCAATACCTTCACCTGTATGTGCAGAAACGTGCACAAACTGCGTATCGCCCCCCCACTCTTCGGAGATAACTTCCTTGGCTGACAGCTCATTTTTGACGCGATCGGGGTCAGCGCCTTCCTTGTCCATTTTATTGACCGCAACCACTATCGGCACGCCTGCAGCTTTGGCGTGCAATATCGCTTCTTCGGTTTGCGGCATAACGCCATCGTCAGCCGCAACAACGAGTATTACGATATCCGTGCTCTTGGCGCCGCGTGCACGCATGGCCGTAAATGCCGCGTGTCCGGGGGTGTCCAGAAAGGTAATCATGCCGCGACCGGTTTCGACGTGGTAGGCACCAATATGCTGGGTAATGCCACCAGCTTCGCCACTGGCAACCTTGGTCTTACGAATGTAATCGAGCAGCGAAGTCTTACCGTGGTCAACATGACCCATAACAGTAACGACGGGCGCACGCGGCACGGGAGTGCCTTCACCATGGGACATCAGTGTTTCTTCCAACGCTTCTTCCACAGCATCGTCAGAGACCGCTTTCGCTACGTGGCCCATTTCCTCGACAACCAGTTGCGCGGTTTCCTGATCCAGCGCCTGGTTAATCGTGGCCATCACGCCAAGTTTCATAAGCTCTTTGATAACTTCACCCGCCTTCACGCTCATGCGCTGGGCAAGCTCACCAACTGATATGGTTTCAGGTATTGCGACTTCCTTCACAGCTTTCTCCGTTGGAGCCTGGAAGGCATGACGCTTGTGATCGTCAGGCAATTTCAGGGTTTTCTTTTTACCGCGACGATGACTGCCATCATCTTCTTCGAAGTCAGCGTTAACTGAAACGCGACCACGCCCCTTCGGCGCTGCTTTTGTGCGTTTACCGCGCGGTTTGTCGTCATCACCCTCTTTGGTTCGAATGACTTTCTTGGGCTTGTTCTTGTCAACCGCATCTTTATCTTTGTGTGGCGTCGCAGATGCCTTTTTCGCTTCTTCAACCTGCTGTGCCGCGATGCGTTCATCTTCCTCGCGCTTGGCAAGCATCGCTTCCCGCTTGGCAAGATCAGCAGCTTCTTCGTCCATACGACGTTGAGCCGCGCGCTGACGCAGCACTTCAGGGTCCAGCTCAACCTTTTCTACCGGCTTACGTTTTGCCGGAGCAGGTGCTGGCTCCACCGGTTTCTCAACAGGCTCAACCGGCTTTTCCGCCACAGGCGCTGCAGCTTTCTCCACTTGAGCGGCCGCTTCATCTGCAGCCGCTTTTTCAGCCGCCGCCTTGGCCGCAGCCTCCGCAGCTGCCTTCTTATCAGCATCTGCTTTCGCTGCCGCCGCTGCGTCTGCTTCTTCCTGGGCAATTTCTGCAGGTTCACGTTTCACATAAGTACGCTTTTTACGCACCTCAACGCTAACCGTTTTCTTGCCCGACCCCGAACCCGTTTTCAGCGTGCTCAGCGTTTTTCGCTTTAGCGTAATCTTCGCCGGCGCCTCTGCAGATTCGCCATGACTGTTTTTAAGAAAAGCCAGCAACACCTGCTTATCGTCATCTGACACAGCCTCTTCAGCTGCCTGATGTTTCAAGCCGGCTTCTTTCATCTGTTTTAGCAGACGATCCACGGGCGTTCCCACTACGTCTGCTAGCTGGCTTACCGTTACTTCAGCCATTCGTTATTCTCCTTACCTCGTCCGACAGCGACCAATGCGTTTTAGTAACGCGTTCTATTGAGCGTCCCCGGACTCTTCGTCCGCAAACCATGGCGCTCGCGCTGTCATGATCAGTTGGCCAGCTTTCTCGCTGTCCATACCCTCGATATCCAATAAATCTTCTATGGCTTGTTCAGCCAAGTCTTCCATGGTGATGATGCCTTGTTTAGCCATCAGGAAAGCCAAGTGGCGATCCATTCCGTCCATGGCCAGCAAATCTTCTGCCGGTTCTGCCGTATCAAGCTGCTCTTCGCTGGCGATGGCCTGTGTCAACAGGGCATCTTTCGCGCGCGCACGTAATTCCTCGGCAATTTCTTCGTCAAAACCATCGATGCCCAGCATCTCCTCTAGCGGCACGTAGGCCACCTCTTCCAGAGTGGTAAACCCTTCCTCTACCAATACACCGGCGACATCTTCATCGATATCCAGTGCCTTCATAAACATTTCAATAACCTGACCGGATTCCGCTTCGTGCTTTTCAGCCATATCTTCAACGCTCATGACGTTGATTTCCCAGCCCGTTAATTGGCTCGCCAGACGAACGTTCTGTCCTGCGCGACCGATCGCCTGAGCCAAATTATCTTCATTGACGCCGATATCCATGGTCTTGGCATCTTCATCAACAACAATCGATTCCACTTCAGCGGGCGACATCGCGTTAATAACCAGCTGCGCGGGATTGTCATCCCACAACACAATATCTACACGCTCATTACTGAGCTCACCGGATACGGCCTGTACGCGTGCACCACGCATACCCACACAAGCGCCAACGGGGTCAATACGGCCATCGTTAGTTTTAACGGCAATTTTTGCTCGCGAACCGGGATCGCGCGCAGCCGCACGGATCTCGATAACCTGCTCGGCAATTTCAGGCACTTCGATTTTGAAGAGCTCGATAAGCATTTCGGGGCAAGCGCGGCTCAACAGCAGCTGAGGCCCTCGCACGTCCGCACGCACTTCCAGGAGAATGGCGCGAACACGATCGTTAATACGGAAAACTTCGCGACCCACCAACTCTTCGCGAGGCATCAGGCCCTCTGCATTATTGCCGAGGTCGACGATGATATTGTCGCGGGTCACCTTCTTGACGGTGCCGTTGATCAGCTCGCCGATGCGTTTTTCGTACTGCTCAACCACCTGCGCACGCTCGGCTTCCCGCACCTTCTGTACGATGACCTGCTTTGCGGTCTGGGCGGCGATTCGGCCAAAACCAACATTTTCAATCTGCTCTTCGAAAGAATCACCCGCTTTGAGATTGGGGTCCTTCTCATGGGCTTCTTCAAGGGTAAACTGTGTTCCGAGAAGCGCCATTTCGTCGTCGGCAACAACATCCCAACGACGGAACGTTTCGTAATCGCCGGTCACCCGGTCAATCACGACGTAGACGTCGGATTCTTCATCAAAGCGTTTTTTAGCGGCCGTTGCCAGCGCTTGCTCTATAGCCTCAAAAATGATCTCGCGCGATACGCCCTTCTCATTTGAGACTGCTTCGGCTACCAATAATATTTCTTTGCTCATCCTATGCCTCGTCTACTGTCCGGTGACATACCGGCTATTGACCAGAGCCGGTTTTGACTACTCAAAACTCGGTACAACATTTGCCTTTTCAATGTCGATCAGTGGAAAAAGATATTCGTGGTCGTCAACCAGCACTACCACGTCCTCATTTTCCAAACCGACCAGACGCCCCTTGAAATTGCGGCGCCCTTCATAATTCATGCGAAGTTTCAGCTTGACTAACTCACCCGCAGCTTGCGCAAACTGATCCAGCGTAAACAGGGGGCGGTCCATACCTGGCGAAGAAACTTCCAGCCGGTATTCACTGGCGATAGGATCTTCGACATCCAGCACACCACTGACCTGATGACTGACCTTGGCGCAGTCATCAACGGTAATGCCGTCGTCGTGTTCGATATAAACCCGCAGTAATGCCGAACGCCCTTGTGCGATATAGTCAACGCCCCACAGGCGATACCCCAGTGAGACCACTGAAGGTTCGAGTAATTCTTGTAACTGCGCGGACTTGCCCGACAATTTCCGACCCACCAATAAAAAATGGGCACTAGGCCCACGTACTGAAACTTCTGTCTCGCAGCCTCAATTACCAGCTACAAATACCAAGTACTAAAAAGTCCCTAAAGAGGGGCTTTTTACGTCCTTACGGCGACAACACAATGCAAACAACCGTAATTTGTGGACTCAAGCTAACCCGAAAGCCGCCAGCGCCACTTCACAAGAGGCAGGATTATAGGCTTGTGCCCCCGGAGCGTCAAGGAATACCAGCACTGCACACCTCAACTAAGCTTGCCTGCGAGCTCAGTCCTGCTTTGGCCCAACCCAGACTTGCTGGGCATTTACAAAGGCGTGAATGCCGTGTGGACCGAGCTCCCTGCCATAACCCGATCGCTTGATGCCACCACTGGGTAAACGCGGGTCGGTTTTAACGACCCCATTCACCACAACCTGCCCGGCTTCCAGTTTTCGGGACAGTGCCTCACCGCGCTTGACGGTGCTCCATACGCTTGCTGCCAGCCCGTAGTCAGTGTCGTTTGCAATGGCCAGCGCGTCGCTCTCCGAAGCGGCTTTCATGACCACCGCCACCGGCCCGAATGTCTCCTCACGAGCCGCCGTCATCGCGGGCTTAACATCGGCAAGCAGGGTTACCGGGTAAAAGTAGCCCGGGCCTTGTGGCATTTCGCCACCCAGCAGACAGCGCGCACCGGCCGCTATGCTCTCCTGCACCTGCCGGTGCAAATTGTCCCGCAGATCCGAGCGAGCGATGGGGCCGATATCCGTCGACTCAGCAGCCGGATCCCCGACTTTCAGCAGAGCTAGGCGCTGCTCTAACAAGCCAAGCATCTGCTCGTAGACCGACTCCTCCACAATAATGCGCTTGGCGGCAATACAGGATTGCCCCGCATTGATGGTTCGCGACAAACTTATCGCATCCGCCGCTGCTTCAAGATCTGCGTCGGCAAGCACGATGGCCGGGTCGGATCCGCCCAGCTCCAGCACCGCCGGCTTTATCTCTGAGGCAGCGATAGATGCCACAATCGCGCCGGCCTTATCCGAGCCGGTAAAGGACACCGCACGAATCCCTGAATTGCGGATGGCCAGCTCAACCTCGGGATTTTTCACTATCAGGTTTAGCATAATATCGGCCGGAGCACCGGCCCTATCAAAAACGGCGGCAATCGCTTCTGCACAGGCAGGAACATGCTGATCGTGCTTCATTACACAGGTATTACCTGCCATCAGCGCGGGTGCGCAAAAGCGGAACGCCAACCAGAACGGTGCGTTCCAGGGCAAAATCCCCAACACCGGCCCCAGTGGCAGGTAACGAACATAGCTGTGGCTGGCATCGGATTGAATCACTTCGCTTGCCAGATAGGCCTGCGCATGTTCGGCATAGTGCTCGGCGCACCATGCCGCTTTAATAACCTCGGCGCGGGCTTCCTTGATGGGCTTGCCCATCTCTTGTGTCATCAAGGGCGCGAGCGCCTCCACGTCCTCGCGCAACATCACGGCAACCTTTCGCAACACAGACGCTCGCTCGTCAAAGCTAAAGTCTTTCCATTGGGTATAAGCGGCTTGCGATCGCTCAATGACACTTCGTATGGTATCGGCATCGCCCGCGGCTACTTCACGCACGACTTTTCCCGTAGCGGGATTGGTCACAGTTAACATCAACTACTCCTCTGTACTGTTAGCTTCGCGGGTAGATTCCGCCAATGGCAAGGGTCGTGCACTGCGCTTGTCGCTAGCTTTGCAAACGAAATCCTCCCCGAAATCAAAAAACGACTGGCAACCATCGGCGGTAATCATCACCGTATCGGAAATACCACAGGTCTTATCGCCGTCAACACCCCACATCCAGGGAATCAGATGGAAAGTCATGCCTTCTTCCAACACGGTGGCATCGCCCTGCTTCAAACTGACGATATAGCCTTCGTCCCAGCTAGGTGGAAAGGCAATCCCGATTGAGTAGCCGGAGCGTGTCACCAGACGAGCGCCGACGTCATTATCGGAAATAATACTGCGGGCAAGATTGTCGGCGTCCGACACTGTGAGCCCGGGTCGCATCGCCTGCTTCACTTCACTTAATGCCAGCTTCATTCGATCCTGTGCCTTTCGCATAGAATCCGAGAGTTCACCCAGCATCACGGTGCGCATCATTGCGGTGTGGTAGCGCCGATAACAGCCACCGACCTCAAGAAAGATATGTTCGCCAGCCTGAACTTCTCGCCCCTCCCAGGTCGCGTGACCAATCATAGTCCGCGGTCCCGAAGTGACATAGGGCATAACCGCTGGCGGCTCACCACCGGCGCGAAACATGGCCGCACTAATGGCGGCACCAATTTCGTTTTCGGTCACGCCCGGCTGGCAGGCATCAAAGCCTGCCCGCATACCCGCTTCGGTTGCGCGTGCAGCTTTGCGCATCACGTCAATTTCTGCCGGCGACTTACAGATGCGCCCCTGCTCAACAATGCCAAAACAATCCAGCAGGTGACCGTCTGTAAAGGTCGTGTGAATATAATCCTGATGATACGCAGGGAAAAAATAACTGTTGCGCTCATAACCAATGTATTTATTTGCAAGGCCAAACTCGCGCAGGCTCTGCACCAAACTTTGAATAGCGTCACCGGTATCCGGATAAGGACGAGATAACTCCACCCAGGTACGCGCATGCACGTTGGACTCTTCCAGCGCGCGCGTAATCATAAAGGGCTCGTCAGTCAGCGGCACAACCAGGGCCTGAAAAAATGAGTAACCCGTCGTTTGATAATCCGTGAGGTACATCAGATTTTCCGGATCGGTGATTACCACCGCATCAAGCAAGCGCTTTGCCATACGCTCTCGCAAGGCATTTAATCTGCGCTCGTATTCCTCGAAAGGAAATGTCATGTCATCGCGCTGTCTCATGCCGCCTCCATCACATCACAAACGACGCGATTGAGAATGGCCAAACCTTCGTCCAGATCGCTTTGCGGAATTGTGAGTGGCGGAATGAGTTTCAATACTCGACCACCGCTACCGCAAGGGCCAACTAGCAAGCCACTCTCAAAGCAGGCTGCAGCCATCGCCTTTGCCGCCACACCATCAACAACATCCAGCGCCTGCATCATGCCTTTGCCGCGAACTTTAAAGCCCTTGTCTGCGTATTTATCGGCAAGCGCTTGCAAAGATCTGGCCATTGATTTGCCTTTGCTGGCAACCTCACCCATTAACTGATCGTCGTCAAAATAGTCCAGCGCAATTTTACCCGATACAAATGAAAACCCCTGGCCACGGAATGTGCCGGTGTGCTCACCCGGTGACCAGTGCTGATCGTGCTGGGGCTTGATTAAATTCATAGCCAGTGGCGTTCCGAAACCACCGATGCCCTTCGCAAGACAGATAATGTCGGGGTCGAGATCCATGCCATCAAAACTGAAGTAGGAACCGGTTCGACCACAACCAACCTGGATTTCATCGATGATTAACAGTGCGCCATTCGCATGCGCAATCTGCTGAATTTTATGCAGCCATTTTTTGCTGGCGAGATTGACGCCGCCCTCGGCCTGAATAACTTCAAGCACGTAGGCGGCAGGAGCAGTTATACCACTGGATGGGTCGGCTAGTGCTTTTTCATGCTCCACAAGATTTTCGATACCACCGCCCGGTGCAGTTTCAAAAGGCATACGAAAAACATGATCCAGGGGCACACCGGCAGCCTGCCGAAAATAATCATTTGCCGTGCACGCCAAGGAGCCCAAGGTCATTCCATGAAAGCCGTGACTGAAAGCGACCACCTGCTGACGCCCAGTGACACGACGCGCCAATTTCAAAGCCGCCTCTACCGCATTGGTTCCTGTTGGCCCCATGAACTGCATTTTGTGATTCATGCCGCGCGGCAGCAAAACGGTGTCAGCAAACTTGGAAATGAACTCTCGTTTGGCGCTGGTATACATATCGAGACTGTGGGTTATTCCGTCTGACTCGATATAGTCAATTAAAGCACGCTTCATGCGTTCGTTGTTGTGGCCAAAGTTCAGAACGCCTGCTCCCGCGAAAAAATCGATATAGGACTTTCCGTCTTCGTCTACCTGCCTCGCATTCGATGCAGTTTTGAATACCGTTGGAAATGCCCGGCAGTAACCCCGGACATTAGATTCCCATTGTTCAAATATTTTCACGTATGCTTCTCCTGACTCAGTTTAATAACAAAAAACGTCGTGCGGAAAACGGGCTTGCCGCCCGGTTTTTTCTCCAATTAAATTGTTGCTATTTCTATCCCAACATTTTTGCCAACATAGTGCAAAAAAAACGGGAAATTGAGTTTAAGCCGTAATTATTACGACTAATTATTGCGCTAAATTAGTTGACTGGGGGTAGTGGGGCACCGGCCAAGCGAAGAAAAACACGCGCTACACGCGGTATGAGGCTGTCTCGAAAATCATAATGCGGATTGTGACAGGGGTAATCGAACTCGGTTCCATCACCGGAACCAATCAGGGAAAATGCACCAGGAATGGCGTTAAGGTAATAACTAAAATCTTCCGACGCCATGATGGGAACGGGTGTATCACTACAACGCCACTCTTCACCGTACTCATCGGCAAGTGCAGCGCGCATACGAGCTGCCTCCGCCGGATTGTTTCTCGTTGCACCATAACGCGGAAATAAATCCACGTCGGCGCTCACCCCGTAAGCTTTGGCTGTGCTGATTGCGATTTCCTTAACCAGCGACTGAACCTCCTGCCACATGTCACTAGACGCCAGCCTAATACTGCCTGCCACCAGTGCCTTATCCGGAATAACGGTTTCGGCACTGCGCGCATCAATTGAGGTAACGCTGACAACGGCGGCGCGTTGCGCGGCAATTCGCCGGCTGACAACCTGCTGCAGTGCCATTGCAACAGCGGCTGCGGCCAACACCGGGTCGCGACACAATTCGGGCTGACTGGCGTGACCGCCTTTACCGCTTATTTCAATTCGAAAGGTACCGTTCGCAGCCATTACCGCACCGTCCGGGCAAACCGCATGACCTACCGGAATAGCCGGCCAGTTATGCCAGCCGTAAATGGCCTCTATACCCGCCAGCGCACCTTCTTCAACCATGCGACGTGCACCGTGACCACCCTCTTCGGCGGGCTGAAACAAAACAGTAACAGGACCGGGCAATTTATCTTCGTGTTGCTTCATCCACCACAAAGCAGCAAACAGGGTCGCTGTGTGGCCATCATGACCACAGGCATGCATAAACCCAGCTCGCTCAGAGGACCAATTGACACCGCTATCCTCGTGGATAGGAAGTGCATCAATATCCGCACGCAGGGCAATATGACGACCTTGCGCTTGCGGGGCCAAGGTAGCCAGCGTTCCGGTTTCGGCGCAGCTACGCCATTCAAGCCCAATATCTGACAGCAAACCGCGAATCTTTTTCGCCGTTTCAACTTCCGACCAGGCTAACTCAGGAAAGCGATGCAACTGATGGCGCAACTCGACTGCACGCTCGATCAATTCACTCCAAGTGTGGCCCATTCCATAACTCCTGTTACAGCAATTTTTCAGAGATTTACTGTCATACAGCGTAGCACGACTTAGGGATTTCGCTCTAATTGGAGAGTTAGAGCTCCTGCACAAAGAAGGGGCTTACAGTCTACTAATTTGCCAGACAGGTAGGCCGACATATCTATCAGCAATTCGGGCAGTGCTCGCAGCCCGCTGGGGCAAAGCCCCGAGCGCCACAAACGCGAGCCAACGCGGGCCGCGAAGCGGTTCCCGCCGTACCAAACAAAAAAAGGGGGGCTTCCACATGGAAGCCCCCCTTTTTGTTTGGTGCCGAAGGCGGGACTTGAACCCGCACGAGCAATGCTCACCACCCCCTCAAGATGGCGTGTCTACCAATTCCACCACTTCGGCAAATTTTCTGTCTTACTCTGGTATATCACCCATATCCTGCTCAAGGCCTTGCAGTTCGGGAATTTCGTCATTTGCCGGGACTGGCGCAACGTTTCTGCTTTCTTCTAACGCCGGAATCTGATCGTCGAAATCAAGACCATCAGTTCCGGCCTTTTGTTTAGCAACATAAGCCAAGCCCAGGCTAGTGCAGAAAAACAAGGTTGCCAATATCGCTGTTGCACGGGTTAGCGCATTACCGCTACCTGAACTTCCAAATAGCGTTTGCGAAGCGCCGCTACCAAATGACGCACCCATATCAGCGCCTTTACCCTGCTGCAGCAGAATAAGGCCTACTATCGATATCGCAGCCAGAACGTGAAATATGAGGACTAACTGTTCCATAATTATCAATTAACCACTTTGCAAATGGCGGCGAACTCACTGGCATCCAGTGAAGCTCCGCCAACTAGCCCGCCATCGATATCTGGCTGGGCAAATAATTCTTCTGCGTTGGCTGCTTTGACGCTGCCACCGTAAAGAATACGTATTCTATCAGACAGCGCTGCATTATAGGCTGCCAATTCTTGTCGAATAAACGCATGCACTTCCTGCGCTTGCGCCGGACTTGCCGTCTCGCCGGTACCAATTGCCCATACCGGCTCATAGGCAATAATCATATCGTCCAAGGGCTGATCAAGGCCTTGCAAAACCGCCTGCAGCTGCCGACTGACAACCTGCAATGTTTCTCCGGCTTTACGCTGCTCGAGTGACTCGCCAACACAGAGTATTGGCTGCATGCCCTGATCAAGGACGGTCGCCAACTTGGCCGCTACGCATTCATCGCTTTCAGCAAACAAGGCTCGCCGCTCAGAATGACCGACCAAGACAAAGCGACAGCCTAAATCCTTAAGCATCTCCGCGGAGATTTCACCGGTATAGGCGCCTTCACCCCGGTACTCACTAACCGTCTGCGCACCCAGCGCAATATTACTGTCCGCCAGCATAGCTGCTGCTTGCGACAGATAAAGGTAAGGGGGAATCACTACGACGTCTGCTGCCGAGGCGGCCACTGATGGTATCAGGTCATTTAATAACTGCTCGACGCCACGGCGCGTGCCATGCATCTTCCAGTTGCCTGCAACCAGCTTGCGCCGCATCATTTACCCTTACCGCAAAATGGGCGCCAATAGTACAGAAACAAACAGAGCGACACAAGATTGAATCACGTCTACCCGGCCAACTCTTCTACTCGCTGTGACAGGTCCCGGCAGAGCGCTGTCACCGTCTCGTGACATTCGCCCTCCACCATCACCCTGATAACGGGCTCAGTACCTGACGGCCGCAGCAATACTCGCCCTTTGGAACCAAGTTCCGATTCCACCGCAAACACGGCCTGCTGCAAATCCACACTATCCAGAATATTGTTGCCGAGCTTAATTTTGACGTTTTGCATTACTTGCGGAAATTTACTCATACCCGACTTAAGGTCGGCAAGCGACTTGCCCGTATCCACGATCGCGTACAAGACCTTTAGGGCGGCAATGATGCCGTCACCGGTGCTGGTGATGTCAGAGCAAATAATATGGCCTGAATTTTCACCGCCCAGAGACCAGCCGCGCGATTCCATCAACTCTTTGACATAACGATCGCCCACCTTTGCTCTCGCGAAAGGAATTTCCAGCTCTTTCAAGGCTAACTCGAATCCCATATTGCTCATCAAAGTCCCGACGACGCCACTAACCGCACCGGTCCTGAGCATTTCATGCTGCGCGATGATAAATAAGAGCTCATCGCCATCGACGGTTTCGCCGCGATGATCGACAAACAATACACGATCTCCGTCGCCATCAAAGGCAATCCCCAGATCAGCACCAAGTTCCAGTACTTTTTTCTGCAAGGCCTGCGGAGCCGTGGAACCAAAACCCTCATTGATATTGAGGCCGTCAGGGCTGGCGCCGATCGTCGTTACCTGTGCGTCCAGCTCTCGCAAGGCTTGCGGCCCCACCTGGTAGGTCGCGCCATGGGCGCAGTCAACCACAATTTTTAAGCCGCCCAGCGAACAACCTATAGGCAGCGCTCTTTTGCAAAATTCGATATAGCGGCCACCGGCGTCTTCTATACGGGACACCTTGCCAAGCGCGGCAGAGTCAACCGTTGTCATGGCTTTGTCGAGTTGCGCCTCGATGGCCAACTCAATCTCATCCGGCAACTTGCAACCCTCGGCGGAGAAAAACTTGATGCCGTTGTCCTCATAGGGATTATGACTGGCGCTGATGACAATGCCGGCCTGAGCTTTCATGGTACGCGTGAGATAGGCAATTGCAGGCGTTGGCATCGGCCCGAGCAGACGCACATCCACACCGGCGGCCACCAAACCTGCTTCCAGCGCCGATTCGAACATATAGCCCGATATACGCGTGTCCTTACCAATGATGACTTTTTGACCGGGACCTTTAGCAAAAATTTTGCCTGCCGCCCAGCCCAAACGAAGCATAAATTCCGGCGTAATCGAGCCTTCGCCGACGCGACCGCGAATACCGTCGGTCCCAAAATATTTTCTACTCATCCAGTGACTCTCTTATCATTGCCTGCGCCATTTTTACAGCATCAACTGTTGCCGGCACATCGTGTGCCCGAATTATACGCGCCCCTTTGCTTACCGCCAGTGCCGCCGCCGCTACGCTGGCAGCCAGACGGTCTTCAACGCCTCGCCCGGTAACCCGCCCTAACAGAGACTTGCGAGACAAGCCCACCAGGACCGGAAACCCGCATTGAACAAAAGCAGGCAGGCGATTCAATAATTGCAAATTGTGTTCAGCTGTTTTGCCAAACCCAAAACCAGGGTCGATAACAATACGGCTACGATCAATACCCGCCGCTTCACACGCCTGCACACGCATTTGCAAAAAAGCTAAAACCTCTTCAACGACGCCTGAATATTCCGGTGCATTCTGCATATCTACAGGCTGCCCTTGCATATGCATAAGACAAACCGGCAAACCTGAATCTGCAGCCGCGAATAAGGCGCCGGGCGATTGCAGTGCGCGCACATCGTTTAAGAGGCCAGCGCCTGCACTCACTGCCGCACGGATCACCTCCGCTTTGGAGCTATCCACAGACACAACCACATCCAACTCACGGGAAATTGCCTCTATAACGGGAATAACGCGATCCAGCTCTTCGGCAACGCCTACCTCTTTGGCACCGGGCCGGGTGGACTCTCCACCCACATCAACGAAGCTTGCGCCCTGGGCAACCATTGCCGCGGCGTGACGAAGACTGACATCAAGACCAACAAAGCGGCCGCCATCGGAAAAGGAATCGGGTGTGACGTTAAGAATGCCCATAACGTGGGGCAGAGAAAGGTTTAAGGCCCGTCCCGCACAGTTGAGAATCTGTGCGGGCGGCTGCGGGCTTGCAGTCATAGGGCTTTCACAAAGGTAGTATCAGTGTCAGTGATTACTGGCCGGGCCACCGATGGGCCCTTCAGATGCCTTCGACGTGTCGTCGGTTGTGATGCCGTCGCCGCCGCCGGGAGGGTTACTATCATTCCAATCGGCAGGCTCACGCGGCGGTTTACCCGCCATAATATCGTCGATTTGTTTGGCATCGATGGTTTCATACTTCATCAAGGCTTCGGCCATAATATCCAGCTTGCCGCGATGCTCTTCCAGTATGTCGTGCGCGCGCTGATAGCATTCGTCAATAATGCGACGGACTTCGCTATCAATATTGCGCGCCGTTTCTTCGGACACACTCTTGTGGTGCTGGGTGGCGGAACGGCCAAGAAACACCTCATCATCGGATTCGTCGTAGAGCAAGGGCCCCATTTTGTCCGACAAACCCCACTTGGTCACCATGTTGCGTGCCAACTCGGTGGCCCGCTTAATATCATTGGAGGCGCCCGTGGTAATGCCGTCCTTACCCAATGTCATTTCTTCAGCAATACGGCCGCCGAATAAAGAGCAAATTTGACCAACAATGTGGCGATGGCTGTGACTGTAGCGATCTTCTACCGGCAGGAACATGGTCACACCCAAGGCGCGGCCACGGGGAATAATACTGACCTTATAGACCGGGTCGTGCTCGGGCACGATACGACCGACAATAGCGTGGCCGGCTTCGTGATAAGCGGTATTCAGTTTCTCTTTATCTGACATGACCATGGATTTGCGCTCGGCGCCCATCATGATTTTGTCTTTTGCCAAATCAAACTGGTCCATACCGACAACACGCGAATTGGCGCGAGCGGCAAACAAAGCGGCCTCGTTCACCAGATTGGCCAAATCAGCACCGGAAAATCCGGGCGTGCCGCGCGCGATAATTCCCGGCTTGACGTCATCGGCCAAAGGCACTTTGCGCATGTGGACTTTCAGAATTTGCTCGCGGCCACGAATATCAGGCAAACCGACCACAACCTGACGGTCAAAACGGCCCGGACGCAGCAATGCAGGGTCAAGTACGTCGGGACGGTTGGTCGCGGCGATAACAATAACGCCTTCATTGCCTTCAAAACCGTCCATCTCAACCAATAATTGGTTCAATGTCTGTTCGCGCTCGTCATGACCGCCACCAAGCCCGGCGCCACGATGGCGGCCAACCGCATCTATTTCATCGATGAAGATGATGCAGGGGGACTGCTTTTTGGCCTGCTCAAACATATCGCGCACGCGCGAGGCACCAACACCGACAAACATCTCAACAAAGTCGGAGCCGGAGATTGAGAAAAAGGGAACCTTGGCTTCGCCGGCAATCGCTTTGGCCAACAGGGTTTTACCGGTACCCGGCGAGCCTACCATCAGGACTCCGCGGGGAATCCGGCCACCCAAACGCTGGAACTTGCCCGGGTCTCGCAAGAACTCAACCAGTTCCTGCACTTCTTCCTTGGCTTCATCGACACCGGCGACATCGGCAAAGGTCGTTTTGATCTGATCTTCGCTCAGCAAGCGGGCTTTGCTCTTGCCAAAAGCCATGGGGCCGCCGCGGCCACCGCCGCCGGCACCGCCTTGCATCTGGCGCATGAAGAACATAAACACGGCAATAATGATCAAGATAGGGAAGCTGGCAATCAGCAACTGCGACCAGATGCTCTGCTCCGGCGGCTTGGTGCCTTTAACCTGAACACCGTGGTTATATAGATCATCCATTAACTTGGGATCTTCAATCATCGGCCGAACGGTCTCGAACACCGTACTGTCACCGCGCTCACCACGAATAATCAGTCCGTCGACTGTTATCTTTTCAACCTTCTCGTTACGCACTTCCTGAATAAACTGGGAGTAGGTCAGCGTTTCCGTAGTGGGTTTAACACTGAAATTGTTGAAAACCGACAGCAGCACCGCCGCGATAATCAGCCACAACAATAAATTTTTTGCCATATCGTTCAAAAGATAAACCTCTCTGCTGCGGACACAAACGACGGCCGCTAGCTGCTTCTCGAATATGCCACTTTACTACAGAACTGTATCGGCGGCCATTTCAGGGGCTGTAAAAGGCCCTACTGTTTGAACCCTTTGCCCACTATATAGACTTCTCGCGAGCGCGGTCTGGACGCTTTCGGCTTGCGTGTGACTGGACTTTCGAAACTGGTTTTAAAATCGCGGTAAAACTCCTCGTAACCCTCGCCATGAAAGGCTTTACTCACAAAACTACCGCCGGGGCGCAGCACGCGTCGCGCCATATCGAGCGCCAGCTCCAGCAAATACATCGAGCGAGGTTGATCGACAGCGTTGACACCACTCATGTTTGGGGCCATATCCGAAATTACAAGGTCTACGGGCTGATCCCCTGCCATAGACAGTAAAACCTCAAAAACCTCGTCTTCGGTGAAATCTCCCTGCACAAACTCAACATCAGCCAGTGTATCCATGGGCAAAATGTCACTGGCAATCACGCGGCCCTTGTCGCCCACGAGCTTGGCGGCCACTTGCGACCACCCTCCCGGCGCCGAACCCAGGTCAAGAACCGTCATTCCGGGTCGGATTAAACGGTCTTTTTCCTGAATTTCCAACAACTTATAGCATGCACGTGAGCGATAGCCCTCGCGCTGAGCTTGTTTGACATAAGGATCGTCGAAATGCTCCCGTAACCAAGCACCACTGGACGCCGAACGTTTCTTTCCCAATTACATCACCCTATTTGGCTCGCCGCATTTCGCGACGGGTATCGCACGCAGTATACCTTTTGAGTACAATACGCGCCCTTTTTAGATCTCGGATCACACAGCATCATGGATAATGCCAAGCGAAAGCAGTTGCGCGCCATCGGCCACAAACTCAAACCCGTCGTCATGGTTGCTGGACGGGGTATCACCGAAGGAGTAGAAGCCGAGCTTGAGCGCGCGCTGGAAGATCACGAATTAATCAAGGTCAAGCTGGCCATTGCTGAAGCGGGCGACCGCAAATTGGTCGTCCAACACATTTGCGAGGAGCACAAGGCTGAACTGGTACAGGCTATCGGCAAGGTTGTGCTGATTTATCGAGCTGCGCGCAAGCCCAACCCGAAACTCTCAAACCTGCTACGCGCCTGATCCCAGGCGCCATAGTCTGGGACTATAAATGCTCGACTTTGTCGATTTCGTATTCCACATCACCCACCGGAGCGCGCACCACAACAACATCGCCCTCTTCCTTGCCGATTAAGGCCCGGGCAATCGGCGACGTTACCGAAATTTTACCGGCCTTCACCTCGGCTTCGTCCTCGCCCACGATACGATAGCGAACTTCTTCCTCGGTTTCGCAGTTAATCAGGGTTACGGTAACGCCGAAGATAACCCGTCCGGTGGACGGCAGGGTTTTAACGTCGATGACGCGCGCGTCGGCAAGCTTTCCTTCTATTTCCTGAATACGCCCTTCGCAAAAACCCTGTTGCTCACGAGCAGCGTGATATTCCGCATTTTCCTTCAGATCGCCGTGTTCGCGCGCCTCGGCAATGGCTTGAATAATGCGCGGACGATCTTCCGTTTTCAATTTCTTCAGCTCGGCGCGCAAGCGCGCTTCGCCTTCAACAGTCATTGGTACCTGACTCATTGCATTATTCCTCGATGAATGTCTTGCAGGCGGCGAACTGTTTTTTCTTCACCGAATGCCAAAGCCATGCAAATCGCTTCGGCACCAGCCAGCGTTGTCGTATAAGGGATTTTACCCGCCAACGCAGATCGTCGAATGGTTGATGAATCGGCTATTGCCTGCTTGCCTTCAGTCGTATTGATAATGAGGTTGATATCGCGATTTTTCACCATATCCACGATATGGGGGCGCCCCTCTTTCACCTTGTTCACACGTTTGCACTCAAGTCCGGCCTCGGTCAATACCTTATGGGTGCCGCGTGTTGCGCAAAGCGTAAAGCCAAAGCCAACCAGGCTTTTGGCCACCGCCACCGAGCCGGGCTTATCGGCGCTACGCACACTGATAAAAGCTAGCCCGGGCTTGGGCGGGCGCTCACCCGCGCCACGCTGAGCCTTGGAAAATGCTTCGGCAAAAGTCTCACCGACGCCCATCACTTCGCCGGTAGATTTCATTTCCGGACCAAGAATCGGGTCAACACCGGGGAATTTGTTAAAGGGGAAGACCGCCTCTTTTACACTGAAGAATGTCGGTACCCGTTCCTCGGTAAAGCCCTGCTCCGCCAGCGTTTTGCCAGCCATGCAACGGGCGGCAATTTTGGCCAGCGACACACCAATGCACTTGGACACGAAAGGCACGGTGCGCGATGCGCGAGGATTAACCTCGATAACGTAAATTTTTCCGTCTTGCCACGCAAGCTGAACGTTCATCAAACCTTTAACGCCCAATTCCAGTGCCATAGCCTTAACGACAGCCCGCATCTCATCCTGAACCTCGGCCGGCAGGGAATACGGCGGCAGCGAGCAGGCCGAATCACCCGAATGGACCCCAGCCTGCTCAATATGTTGCATGATGGCGCCAATAACGACGTCCTTGCCGTCGGACACGGCGTCCACATCCACTTCGACCGCGGCACTCAGAAAGTGATCGAGCAATACCGGCGAGTCTTCAGAGACATGCACCGCCTCTACCATGTAGCGGGCAAGCTCTTCTTCCTTATAAACAATCTCCATTGCGCGACCGCCCAGAACATAGGACGGACGGACAACCAGTGGGTAGCCGATGCTCTCTGCAACGGCCAAAGCCTGCTCCGTCGAGCGCACAATCGCGTTCGGCGGCTGTAACAGGCCCAGCTTGTTGATCATTTGCTGGAAGCGTTCGCGGTCTTCTGCCCGATCAATTGCGTCGGGACTCGTACCAATAATCGGCACGCCCGCAGCTTCGAGATCCCGAGCCAGTTTAAGCGGTGTTTGACCGCCAAACTGAACGATGACACCGACGGGCTTTTCTTTATCGACGATCTCCAGCACGTCTTCCAGAGTTACCGGCTCGAAATACAGACGGTCCGAGGTATCGTAATCGGTAGATACAGTTTCGGGGTTACAGTTCACCATAATGGTTTCGTAACCGTCTTCGCGCATGGCGAGCGCCGCGTGTACGCAGCAGTAGTCAAACTCAATACCCTGGCCAATCCGGTTGGGGCCACCGCCAATGACAAGAATCTTCTCGCGATCACTGGGGTTAGCCTCGCACTCTTCTTCGTAGCTTGAGTACATATAAGCGGTAGAGGTCGCAAACTCGGCGGCGCAAGTATCCACGCGTTTATACACAGGGCGTATACCCAGTTTATGCCGATGCTCTCGCACTGCCGTCTTGCCAACGCCAAGGAGCACAGCCAGACGCTTGTCGGCAAAACCTTTGCGCTTGAGCATGAACATTTTGTCGGCATCAATTCCCGACAGCTCCAAAGTTTTCAGACTGTTTTCGGTTTTGACAATGTCTTCAATCTGGACGAGAAACCAGGGGTCTATGCCGCACAGCTCATAAATTTCATCAACGCTCATGCCCGCACGCAAGGCATCGGCCACATACCAGATGCGCTCGGGGCCAGGGTTGGTTAACTCACTAATAATAATTTCGCGGGCATCGTCACGATCGGTATCGATTTTATGCTCAAAACCGGAGGAGCCAACTTCGAGCCCGCGCAAAGCTTTCTGCACTGACTCCTGGAAGGTACGACCAATGGCCATAACCTCACCGACGGACTTCATTTGAGTATGCAGACGCGGCGAAGCCTCGCCGAATTTTTCGAAGGTAAAGCGCGGGATTTTCGTCACAACGTAATCAATCGCCGGCTCAAACGAGGCGGGTGTAGCACCACCGGTTATTTCGTTTTGCAGCTCGTCCAGGGTGTAACCAATAGCGAGCTTGGCGGCCACTCGCGCAATCGGAAAACCGGTAGCCTTCGAGGCAAGCGCCGAGGAGCGACTGACCCGGGGGTTCATTTCAATAATCACCATGCGCCCGGTGGCCGGGTCGACACCAAACTGCACGTTCGAACCACCGGTTTCTACGCCTATTTCGCGCAGGACGGCGCAAGAGGCATTTCGCATGATCTGGTATTCTTTGTCCGTCAGGGTTTGCGCAGGTGCCACCGTGATGGAGTCGCCCGTATGCACGCCCATCGGATCGAAGTTTTCAATAGCGCAAATGATGATGCAGTTGTCATTTTTATCGCGGACAACCTCCATCTCAAATTCTTTCCAGCCGATCAGCGATTCGTCAATCAGCAATTCATTGGTTGGCGACAAATCCAACCCACGCTCACAAATCTCAATATACTCTTCGCGGTTATAGGCAATACCGCCACCCGAGCCACCCATGGTGAAGGAAGGACGAATGATGGTCGGGAAGCCAATCGAGTCCAGTACCTGCAGCGCCTCTTCCATGCTGTGGGCAATGGCAGAGCGCGGCGTGTCCAGACCAATGTTTTTCATTGCGCGATCGAATAATTGGCGGTCTTCTGCCTTATCAATGGCTTCTTTGGTCGCGCCGATCAGCTCAACATTGAATTTTTCCAGAACACCTTCGCGCGCAAGGTCCAGTGCGCAGTTGAGCGCAGTCTGGCCACCCATGGTGGGTAGGCAGGCGTCCGGGCGCTCCTTCTCGATGATTTTTGCGACCGTTTGCCACAGTACCGGCTCGATATAGGTAGCATCCGCCATCGCCGGGTCGGTCATGATAGTCGCAGGATTCGAGTTCACCAGAATAACCCGGAAGCCTTCTTCCTTCAGGGCCTTACACGCCTGTGCGCCGGAGTAGTCGAATTCGCAGGCTTGTCCGATGACGATAGGGCCGGCGCCGAGAATCAGGATGGATTTGATGTCTGTACGTTTGGGCATAGTGTCGTGATAACCGCCAGATTCTGCACTTCGTTAATGTCGGCCCGACCTCGGTTGTCGAACCTTCGCGTTCATGTCTGACGCTCAGCGTCAGAACTCGGGCCAGACTCTAAAGCCGACCCTTTGCTTTTAGCTAAGCCTTGCTAGTGTGGGCTTCAATCAATTCAATAAAATGATCAAACAAGGGGGCAATATCATGCGGCCCGGGGCTCGCCTCGGGGTGCCCTTGAAAGCTGAAAGCGGGTTTGTCGGTATGGTGTACACCTTGCAAGCTGCCATCAAACAGCGACTTGTGTGTCACCCTCAAATTCGAGGGTAACGTTGACTCGTCAACGGCGAAACCATGGTTCTGACTGGTGATATGCACTACACCGGTATCGATATCCTGCACCGGGTGGTTGGCACCATGGTGACCAAATTTCATTTTGACGGTCTTGGCACCGCAGGCCAGTGACAGTAATTGATGCCCCAAACAGATACCAAATACCGGCAGCCCCGTGGCCACAATTTCGCGGATCGCCTCAATGGCATAGGCACAGGGCTCCGGATCACCCGGGCCGTTCGACAGGAATACGCCGTCAGGCTTGAGTGCCAACACCTCTGCAGCGGTGGTTTCGGCAGGCACAACGGTCAGTCGGCAGCCCCGATCGGTCAACATGCGCAGAATATTGCGCTTAACGCCGAAATCATAGGCCACCACGTTGTAGGGAAGCTCAGAGTCGATATGTGTGCTGTAGCGCTCTTCCAGATCCCAACTACCCTCGCGCCAGGAATAGCGCTCGCCAGTTGAGACCACTTTCGCTAAATCCATACCTTCAAGACCGGCGAATTCACGCGCGAGAGTCAGCGCACGCTCTTCATCTACATCGCCTGCCATGAGGCAGCCATTCTGTGCGCCCTTGTCGCGAAGAATACGCGTGAGCCGGCGAGTATCGATATCGGCAATGCCCACAACCTTGCGGGATTTCAAGTAATCAGAGAGTGATTGCTGGCTGCGGTAGTTACTGGCAACCAGAGGCAAGTCACGAATAATGAGACCGGAAGCCCAGATTTCATTGGCTTCTTCGTCCTCGGAATTGGTACCGGTATTGCCGATATGAGGGTAGGTCAGAGTAATCAGTTGCTTTGCGTAGGAGGGATCAGTCAATATTTCCTGATACCCGGTCATGGCAGTATTGAAAACCACCTCTCCCACCGAATATCCTTCGGCCCCAATTGCAATACCCCTGAAAATGCTGCCATCCGCGAGGGCGAGTATAGCTGGAACCGTCAAGCAAACCTCCTTGGGTAACAGACCGCCGTGCCCTGTCGCTGCCGAGGCACGGACGAGTAATTCGGGCGCGTAAAAAAGCGAGATAAAGGCCTGACCTCATCTCGCTTTCGCTATACCGATGTTCGGCTAACCGGCAATGCCGGCCACAGGATTCTGGCGCGCGATTTTAAGCGAAATGGCCTCATACTGTCCACCGACATGGGCCGAAAGATTGCGAAAACCGCGAATTTTCGAGGATTTCGGTGCTAGGCCACCTCAACTCGGCCGCCACCGGCCGCGATGGATTTCTCAAGTGCTGCCTCCATTCGCTGTAAAACCGATTCATCTCCCACCGCTATCGCGTCGGTTGCTACCACGCCGGCACCAATTACGACATCAAACGACTTAAGGGGCAGCTGCCAGGTCGTAGCCTCAATGAGAACATAAATATTATCGACAAGTCTGGTCGCATGCACGGCCTCGGTTTCGGGAAGCAGCACTGCAACTGCACTGTCACTATAACGGGCTACGAAGTCAGTGGAACGCACGGCCGACATGACCGTTTCGGCCATCTGTTTAAGGACGGTGTCTGCTGCCGGCAGACCCAGACCGGCCTTTATGTCCCGCCAACACATCACTTCAAAAACGGCCACTGAAAAAGCGCGACCAGTACGCTGCATTCGTTTGGCTTCGTACTCGAAAACACTATCGAAATAGCGGCGATTGTGAAGCCCGGTAGACTCATCGTGGGTTTCAAGCTCGGCCATCATGTCTTCGCTGTCTTTTATGGCTTCTTTATATTGTGCGACATGCTTGTTTACTTCCTGCAGGCGATAGTTTGATGACATCAGCTCTCGCTTTACCGACTGCGTACTTTCCACACTGCGCGACAGCTCCTCCTTGGATCGCTTCGCCAAACTATCAATTGCGCGCGCCAAATCACCAACAGCATCTTTTTGATCCAAATAAGGAATTGGCTCCGCCGTGCGACCCCGACTCATCGAATCTACAAAGGCGGCCAACACCGATATCGGCTGCGACAACTGACGCGCCAGAATACTGCCGCCCACCAACACAAACAACAGCATGGCAATCGCTATCAGCCCCACCAATTGTACCTGCTGGAGTATGTTTAGCACCCCGTCGAATGAGCTGTTTGCTGCAAAAACAAGAACAGCAACACTGCCAAGCGCAGCCAAAAACGACCACAATACGCCGTTGACAACTTTCGCTTTCAAAAGCATTTCTTCGCCCCTCCTAAAGTCCCTGACGAATACTCTAACCTGTTTTATCCATCATTCGTAATAAGTGTTTGAACAGACAAGGCAATTATTCCGTAATTACTAAGCATTGTAGCTTCCAAAACGGTCTGAATTGGCTACCACGCAATAGCAGAATCACTCGATTAATGGGAAAACGGGCCTTCAGGCCTGCTCAATGTCAGGAGTCGAGCCACAACGCACAGCAGCAGCGTCTTGAGGAGCGATGTCATAGGCGCTACCGATGTCCGGTGCGATAAATTCTCCAACAGCGAGACCCTCGGCCGCCCTGACAATCGCCAATACCTCAGCCGGCTGAAAACGGCCTTCGGGTGCCAACTTGAAAGTCCCCCAGTGAATTCCCAGGCTGAAAGCCGAGCCCAGATCGCGATGTGCCTGAATGGCCTCCTGCGGCCCGATATGCTGGTAGGCCATAAACCACCTGGGCAGATAGGCTCCGATCGGTAAAAGCGAGGCCCGCATATTGCCATAACGCTCATAGGCGGCCAGATAGTGATCTCCGTAGCCGCTGTCGCCCCCAAAATAGACAGGACCCGCCTGCGTCTGCAATACAAAGCCGGACCACAAACTTAAATTCTGATCCGAGGGCAATACCCGACGGTTTGACCAATGCTTAACTGGTACCGCGCTTAGCGAACATCCATTACCCAGCTGCGTCGCCTGCCACCAATCCAGCTCGACCACCCGCTCTATACCCAGGGAAGCCAGCAACATAGCGTTGCCCAGCGGCACAACAAACAGGGGGTCGTGGAATTGGCGCAACTTTTTCAGCGTCGCAAAATCCATATGGTCGTAGTGGCTGTGACTGATCATCACAACATCAATAGGCGGCAGATGTTCAAAGGCAATGCCGGGCGGGTGATGGCGCTTCGGGCCCGCAAAGCCCAGGGGGCTGGCTCGTTTTGACCAAATGGGATCGGTCAGTAAATTCAGGCCATCGGCCTGAATCAGCACGGTAGCGTGGTTCACCCAGGTCAAACGCAACTGACGCGCCCCGACTCTGTCGAGCGGCTGCGGTTTTGCAGGAAGCTCCGCATCCTCCGCCCACTCGATCTTCTCTCGCGAGAACACGTATCCGAGCAAGTCGCTAAAACGATGCGGAAAAGCTTCTTCGTTGTGAAAATGGCGACCGTCAAAATGATCACTCACCGGCCCCTCGTAGCGGGCCGGACTGCAGGCTCCTAGCAGCGCCAGTGCGACCAGCAAGCCAAGTCCCGGACAAGTATTAGGCCTCATCTAACTCTCTTTGCTGGCGCAAATGCGGGGGCTATCAGCCACAAGACCCTAGGAAAAACCCAAAACGTCGCGCATGTCGTAACGACCGGCATCTTGATCAGCCAGCCAAGCTGCAGCGCGCACGGCGCCACGCGCAAATGACATACGTGAGCTCGCCTTGTGGGTAATCTCTACTCGCTCGCCTTCAGCAAAGAAAGAGACCGTATGGTCTCCCACGACATCGCCACCACGCACCGTCGCAAAACCAATAGTCTCGCGTTCGCGTGCACCGGTCTGGCCTTCGCGCCCGTATACGGCCACTTTTTTCAAATCACGCCCCAAGGTATCAGCAACAACCTGCCCCATACTGAGGGCTGTACCCGAAGGCGCATCAATTTTGTGACGGTGATGGGCTTCAACAATTTCGATATCCACATCGTCACCCAAAACCCCCGCGGCCATTTCAAGCAATTTGAAGCACAGGTTTACACCGGTGCTAAAATTTGAGGCCTGGCAAACAGCGATAGCGCTGGTATAAGTCGCCAACTGAGCTTTTTGTTCGGCATCGAAGCCCGTGGTTCCAATCACCATTTTCTTTCCCGCCGCACCACAGGCTTTGGCGTTAGCCAAGGTTGCCGCCGGTACGGTGAAATCAATCAGCACATCAAAATCGTCAATAACCTCATTGATATCGCCCACGACGCTAACGCCGTTACGACCCTGCCCCGCCAATTCGCCTGCATCGGCGCCAATCAAGCTACTGTCAGCCCTTTCCAGGGCCACGGTGAGTTTGCAGCCTTCGGCAAGCGCGATAGCTTCTATCAGAGTTTTGCCCATACGACCGGCGGCACCGGTGACAGCGATTCGGGTGGTCATTGAAATATCCGTCTAATTAAAGTCGATGCGTATTGTATACGCGATAGTGAGAATGTAGGAACCCGAGCCGCTGGCTAATACGAGATTTGGTTCTACCAAGGATTCGCGAGCAAGGCTCGCTCCCACACTATAAGGCCAATGCCTTTGTCGGAGCTCGCCCTGCTTGCGCTATCAGATTTTCAAATCGTCGAAGAAATCCTTTACGCCATCAAACCAGCTCTTTCGCCGTGGCGCGTGAGAATCACCTTCCAGGCTGCGCTGAAACTCTTCCAGCAAATCTTTCTGCTTCTTATTAAGGTTAACGGGAGTCTCAACCACAACCTTGCATAGCAGGTCGCCCACTGCGCCACCGCGCACGGGTTTAATGCCCCTGCCACGCAAGCGGAACAGTTTGCCGGTTTGTGTTTCTGCGGGAATTTTCAGCTTCACACGGCCATCCAGAGTCGGCACTTCGAGTTCTCCACCCAAAGCGGCATCAGCAATGGAAATGGGCACCTCGCAGTACAAATGCTTGCCATCGCGCTCAAACAGGGGGTGAGCTCTAACAGCCATCTGAACGTATAGATCGCCAGAAGGACCACCGTCAGCTCCGGCCTCACCCTCACCGGCCAAGCGAATTCGATCGCCCGTATCAACGCCGGCCGGCACTTTAACCGACAGGGTTTTCGTTTCTTCAACACGCCCCTGACCCCGGCAGCTGGTACAGGGATCGGAAATAGTCTTGCCTTTGCCGTGACAGGCGGGGCAGGTTTGCTGTACCGAGAAGAAGCCCTGCTGCATCCGCACCTGCCCGACACCGCCGCAGGTGGTACACGTCAGTGGCTTGCTGCCCGGCTTGGCGCCACTGCCATCGCAGGGTTTACAGCCGACCAGGGTCGGAATTTTGATTTTCGCAGTCGTACCTTTTACCGCTTCCTCAAGATCAATCTCAAGGGTGTAGCGCAGATCCGAGCCGCGCTGTGGACCACCTCGCCCACGGCCACCACCGCCGCCACCAAAAATATCGCCAAAAACATCACCAAAAATATCGCTAAAGCCACCGCCGCCACCAAAGCCTCCGGCGCCAGCACCCGCCATGCCATCTACTGCTTCGTGACCATAGCGATCATAAGCGCCACGCTTTTCAGCGTCGGAGAGCACTTCGTAGGCTTCGCTGGCCTCCTGAAAACGCGCTTTGGCCGTCTCATCATCCGGATTACGGTCCGGGTGATTTTTCATGGCCAGGCGTCGGTAGGCCTTCTTGATGTCTGCATCAGAAGCGCCGCGCTCGACACCCAATACTTCATAATAATCGCGTTTTGCCATGTGACTCTTCCGTACAACCATCCCAAGCTAAGACGCCGGACACAGGGTCCGGCGCTTCTCGTCAGACATCAGGCGTCGATGACACCCGATGTCAATTACATTACTTTTTATCGTCGTCTTTAACTTCTTCAAACTCGGCATCGACGACATCATCACCGGCGGCACCGCCGTTGGCGCTATCGGCCTGTTCGCCACCTTCAGCGGCTGCAGCCTGCTCGGCATACATTTTTTGCGCTAACGAGTTGGAAGCTTCGCCCAATTTCTCGGCAGCGGCATCAATGGCTGCCTTGTCGTCAGTTTTTACAGCCTCGTCGACAGCTTTCAGCGCCTCTTCAATGGCCGCTTTTTCTTCATCACTGGCTTTATCACCAGCTTCAGCGAGTGTTTTGCGAGTCGCGTGGGCCAGACCTTCAGCCATATTGCGCGCCGTCACCAGCTCTTCGAACTTCTTGTCTTCGTCAGCATGGGCTTCGGCTTCGCGCACCATTTTTTCGATGTCATCATCACTCAAGCCACCGGAGGCCTTAATAACAATAGACTGCTCTTTGTTAGTCGCCTTATCTTTGGCAGACACATGCAGAATACCGTTGGCATCAATATCGAAGGTCACTTCAATCTGCGGCATACCGCGCTGTGCGGGCGGAATATCGGCCAGGTCAAAACGACCCAGTGATTTATTCTGCGAAGCTTGCTTACGCTCGCCCTGCACGACGTGAATGGTCACCGCAGTCTGGTTGTCTTCGGCCGTTGAGAAAATCTGCGATTTCTTGGTAGGAATCGTCGTATTTTTCTCAATCAGGGGAGTGGCAACGCCGCCCATGGTTTCGATACCCAATGACAGGGGAGTAACGTCAAGCAGCAGTACGTCTTTCACATCACCGGACAATACCGCCCCCTGAATGGCAGCACCTATCGCGACAGCCTCATCGGGGTTTACGTCCTTACGCGCTTCCTTGCCAAAAAACTCGGCAACTTTAGCCTGCACCATGGGCATACGGGTTTGACCGCCCACCAAAATCACGTCCTGAATCTCGGAGGTAGACAATCCAGCATCTTTCAAGGCCACTTTCAGGGGCTCAAGTGAACGCTGCACCAGATCTTCTACCAGTGATTCCAGCTTGGCACGGGTCAGTTTGACCACCATGTGTTTCGGGCCGGAAGCATCGGCTGTGATATAAGGCAAATTGACTTCGGTTTGCTGACTGGAAGACAGCTCGATTTTAGCCTTTTCAGCAGCCTCTTTCAGACGCTGCATCGCCAGCGGATCGCCTTTCAGGTCGATGCTGTTGTCTTTCTTGAACTCGCTCGCCAGGTAATCAATCAGGCGCATGTCGAAGTCTTCGCCACCCAGGAAGGTGTCGCCATTCGTCGCCAGTACTTCAAACTGGTGCTCGCCATCGACTTCGGCAATCTCAATAATGGAGATATCGAAAGTACCGCCACCCAAATCGTAAACCGCAATAGTGCGATCACCCTCGAGGTTGTCCATACCGTAAGCCAACGCAGCCGCTGTCGGCTCATTGATAATGCGCTTAACATCAAGACCCGCAATACGACCGGCGTCCTTGGTCGCCTGACGCTGGGAGTCGTTGAAGTACGCAGGAACCGTAATAACGGCCTCGGTAACGGGCTCGCCAAGATAGTCCTCGGCAGTTTTCTTCATCTTCTTCAATACATCGGCCGACACTTGCGGCGGTGCCATTTTCTCGCCACGGGCTTCTACCCAAGCGTCGCCGTTATCGGCCTTAACGATTTTGTAGGGCACCATGTTGATGTCTTTTTGAACGACATCGTCTTCAAAACGGCGGCCTATCAGGCGCTTAACCGCATAAAGGGTGTTGTGTGGGTTGGTAACCGCTTGACGCTTGGCGCTTTGACCCACCAGGGTTTCGCCGTCTTCGGTGTAAGCCACAATCGAGGGCGTAGTGCGTGCGCCTTCGGCATTTTCAATAACTTTGACATTCTCACCATCAAGGATGGCCACACAGGAGTTTGTTGTCCCGAGGTCAATACCTATGATTCTTCCCATTTTAGCTCTCCAGTTCGCCCGCTCGCAGGCGTATTTCAATTCGACTATGTACTCTATATTGGCGCCAATCGGCGGATTTCAAGAGCATAGAGCAGATTTATCGTTTATTTGGACACCACAACCATCGCCGCGCGCAACAGGCGCTCGTTGAGGGTGTAACCCTTTTGCACTACATTGATTACCGAATTTGACTCCGCTCCGGGCGCCTCTACCATCGAAATGGCCTCGTGCAGCTGCGGGTCGAAGGGCTCACCTTCAGGATTAATCACTTTCAGGTGGTGGCGTTCCAGCATGTCGCTAAAACTGCGATAGGTTAGCTCGACACCTTCCAGAATGGCCTTCATGGATTCGTCTGTCGCGTCTACAGATTCTAGCGCGCGCTCGAGGTTATCAACCACGGGCAATAAATCCTTGGCAAAGCGCTCTATCGCAAACTTGCGGGCATTGTCTGCATCTATCTCGGCACGGCGGCGAACATTCTGCGCCTCGGCGGCAGTGCGCAATGCCTGATCTTTCGCTTCAGCCAGCTCCTTCTGGAGTGCTTCAATCTGCTGCTCGGGGCCTGCCTCAACCTCATCTTCGACCAAGAGCTCCCCTTCGGCCTGTTCCTGCTCCAAGCTCACTGCTTCTTCGGACAGCACCGCTTCCTCAGCTGGCTGCGCCTCGGAATTGATGTCCTGCTCGCTCTGCTTGTTATCCTCTGCCACGCTTTACACTCCATAAATCTCTGACCCACGGCCAAAACACCGTGCAGACCCTATATGGGGGCAAGAGAATTAAATTCAACGGACAAAGTGGAAAAATTTAAGAAATGGTAGCTATTTCAACAAGCTAACACGCGAACTAAACCGGCTTGAGGGCCAGACTGAGCATCCGTGCCGTCACATCCACCATCGGAATAACGCGATCATAGGCCATTCGGGTAGGGCCAATAACCCCCAAAACCCCCAGTGGCCGGCCGTCCTGTAGCTGATACGGCGCCGTAATAACACTAAAGTCGCCAAAGACTTCATAGCCGGATTCCTTGCCGATAAATATTTGCACCCCATCGGCAAGCAAGCAGCGATCCACCAGATCGAGAATGTCTTTCTTGCGCTCAAAGGCGCCAAACAACTCCCGCATTTTATCCAGATTGTCTGGAGTAGCCGACTCCAGCAGCTGGTTTTCTCCGGCCAGCACGTATTCGGCTCGCGCCTCGTCGTCCACGGCCAAGGCGGAGGCCGCAAAATCCAGTGACTCCTGCATATACCGGTCTATATGATCCTTGTCATCACGCATTGCCTCAAGAATGGCATCACGTATTCCGTCGAGCTCCTGACCAGCGTAACGCTGGTTGATGTAATTCGAGGCTTGCTTCAACTCGGCCTCACTGAATTCACGCTGGGAGTGAATGACGCGATTCTGCACGTCCTTATCATTGACCACGAGAATCACAAGAATCCGCTTACCGGACAATGGCAGGAACTCTACCTGCCGCAGCAGCAGGCGACGGCGACTGGGCATGGTAACCAGACCCGCCTGACGGGTAAGGCTGGACAAGAGTTGCGATGCCGAAGCAGCCAACTCGTCCGCCGATTTCTCGGCACCCAGCTCAAGCTTCAAATTGGCGAGTATGTGTCCCTCAAGAGGCGACACTGTCACCAAGGTGTCGACAAAAAAACGGTAGCCTTGCTGGGTAGGGATTCGCCCGGCCGAGGTATGCGGGGAAATAACATAGCCGCGATCTTCCAGCTCCGCCATGATATTGCGCACCGTGGCTGCACTGACGGGCAGCCCGCTGTCCTGCAGCAAGGTTTTTGAACCAACCGGCTGCCCTTCGCGAATGTAGCGCTCGACCAAAACTTTCAGTAGACGCTGGGCGCGATCATTCAATACTGCACTTACCATTATTGTTCTCTATATTGCGACCCCAACATTCTAGCGCCGGCGAAATTATTTACCACAGAGGGTATTGCGGTTGCGCGTCGCAATACTGTATAAATACACATGCTATCTATATAACCAGTACTCAACACATCTTCCGGGGTGCCGCCATGCTAACGCAGCTCTGTATCCGTAACTACGCCATCGCAGAATCGCTGGATATTGAATTCGAAAGCGGCATGACCGCACTCACCGGCGAAACCGGGGCAGGCAAGTCCATCATGCTTGATGCACTGGGCCTCGCACTGGGCGATCGCGCCGACCCGGGCATTGTCAGGCACAACACCGAGCGAGCCGAAATCAATGCCCTGTTCGATGTCGGCACCGTACCCGCCGCCATGGACTGGCTCACCTCACGCGATCTCGATGCGGGCAATGACTGCCTGCTTCGGCGAGTCATCACCGCCGAAGGACGATCACGTGCCTACATCAACGGTCAACCCGCAACACTTCAGGACGTGCGCGAACTCAGTGAACATCTGATTGATATACACAGCCAGCACGAGCACCAGTCCCTGCTGAAAAAAGAATACCAGAGACAATTATTGGACGCCTGTGCCGGTGCTCAGGCACTGGCTGAATCACTTGGCGAAACGGCTCGCGCCCACCAACTAGCCAGACAAACCCTACAGACACTGAGCAGCCAACGCGACGAGCAATCTGCGCGCTCGCAGCTTTTGCAGTACCAACTTGATGAATTGGACGCGCTGGACCTCCAGCCCGGTGAAGTCGCTGCGCTGGAAGATGAACAAAAGCAACTGGCCAATGCCGAACAATTGCTCGCTGCGAGCAACCACGCACTCAACCTGTGCAAAGACGGCGAAGTCAACGCGCTGGGTATACTGCATCAGGCCTTGTCTTCACTGCGCGCCAGTCCGGTGAAAGCGGCCCATCAAAGTAGCGCCGAAGATCTCCTGAATACCGCCGTAATTCAGATAGAAGAAGCCAGCCGGGAGCTACAGCACCATCTTGACCGCGAAGAGCAGGATCCGGGCAGGCTGAACGAAATTGAAACCCGCCTTGATACGATTTATCAAATTGCTCGCAAGCATCATTGCAAAGGAGAGCAATTGCCCGAGCTGCAGGCCCAATTACAGGCAGAGCTGGACAACATTCAGGGCAGTGACGAGCGACTGGAAAAACTCAGAGCGGAACTGAAAACACTGGCCGCCAGCTATCGCGAGAACGCCGAGAAGCTCAGCGAAAAACGCCGCAAAGCAGCCAATAGCATGGGCAAAAAAGTGGAGGCGCAGCTCGCTGAACTCTCCATGGCCAACTGCCGATTCAAGATTGCCCTCAATCCAATAGCGAACGAAGAGCAGCTATCGCTACACGGCCTGGAAGATGTCAATTTTCTGATTAGCACCAACCCGGGCAGCCAGCCCGGACCATTGAACAAAATTGCGTCGGGCGGCGAATTGTCCCGCATCAGCCTCGCGATCCATGTTGTGAATGCGCAGGCCGTTACCGTACCCACCATTATTTTCGACGAAGTCGACGTCGGCATTGGCGGTGCGACAGCGGAGATTGTCGGTGCGTTGCTGCAGGCGCTTGGCAAGACCACTCAGGTTTTATGCGTTACCCATCAGGCACAGGTCGCCAGCCAGGCCAACCACCATATAAAAGTTAGCAAGCAAAGTGACAAAAAATCAGTGAAAACAACACTTAATCAGCTGGGTGAACCTGAAAAGATAGAGGAAATTGCGCGAATGCTAGGTGGTGTTGCCATTACAAAGAACACACTGGCGCATGCCCGTGAGATGGTAACAACAGCGCACTAGCGGCCCCGACGCCTGGCTCAGCGATGCCCGAAGCCCCCCCAAAAAAAACGCATCAACCAAGGTAGAGGCCACCCGCAGCAACCCACAAAAAAGCCGGCGCTATGGCCGGCTTTAGCTTACTGGTCGCGAATCACTATTTCTTGGGCCGCACATACAACACCAAGCTGTGATCCAGCAGCTCGTAGCCCAAATCCGCGGCTATTTGACGCTGACGCTTTTCTATCACTTCATCGCAGAACTCTATGACTTCGCCGGTGTCCAATCTCACCATATGATCATGGTGATCCCCTTTGGCCAGTTCAAATACGGAATGTCCGCCCTCAAAATTATGACGAACAACCAAACCCGCAGTCTCAAACTGGGTGAGTACCCGATAAACCGTTGCAAGGCCAACATCTTCGCCCGATTCCATCAGGGCGCGATACACGTCTTCGGCACTCAGATGCTGGTTGTTGCTCTCGGCATGCTCCAGCAACTCCAGTATTTTTACCCGTGGCAGGGTTACCTTGAGTCCGGCTTTTTTTAACTCCTGATTTTCGACGGACATTCTTAACCCCTTAGCGTTGACGCGACTATTGCGCTATTATCCCACGCCTTCTCCAACGATGAAAGTTAAAGACCCGATGATGAAAAAAGCGCTTATCCTTTTTGCCATACTCGCACCGCTCTTTGCGTGCAGCACGCTTGAGTTTCCGGGCGTGTACCGCCTGCAAATTGAGCAAGGTAATATCGTCGACGAAGAAATGGTCAAGCAGCTCGAGCCAGGCATGTCTGCCAGTCAGGTAGAATTTATTCTGGGAACACCGCTCATTCGCGACAGTTTCAGCCCCAATCGCTGGGACTACCTTCATGTAGTTCGCAAACCGAACAACAGCACCGAGAAGCAGCGCTTAACTATCTATTTCGACGAGGGGGTTCTCAGTCACTACGAAAGCACAATTAAGCCCTCACCCCTTGCCGAGGAAATGACCGAGGAAGAAGAAGCGGACCTGGCGAATAAAGCGGCCTCGGTTCCTGCACCCGTTGCATCAAAACAACAAGGCGAGAAAAAGACCCCGCCCATGAGGCCCCGTTAACGGCGGCCTTCGGCCACCTGTCGGGCTTTGACCTTGGCAGCGCGCTGCTTGCGCACTTCCTTGGGGTCGGCAATCAGTGGCCGATAAATTTCCACTCTATCACCGTCAGCCACGCGTGTATCTTCCGGCTTAGCAACAGACTTGCCAAAGATCCCAAGATCAGCCTTCGCTAAATCCAGCCCTTCGAACTGGGCATCCAGGCCTGATTTCAACGCAGCTTCGCGCACCGTGGTACCCTCGGGCACCTGCAAAGCCACAATTTGCTGTTTAGTAGGCGTGGCAAACACCACTTCTATATGAATAAGTGCATCAGTCATAAATCGTTTTCGCTCGCTTTACCATCGCATCCACCATTGTATTGGCGGCGCTGTTAAACATTTGCTTGGCAGCCGCGCTCAACACCGTGTTGCTGAGCTTGAAGTTTAGAAACAATGACACCTTGCAGGCCTTGTCATTCAGCGCCAACAGCACCCATCGGCCCACAAAACTTTCAAACGGACCATCGACGAGCTCCAAACGGATTTCGCTTGGACGCGTCAGTGTATTGCTGGTCGTAAAGCTTTGATTAACGCCACCTCGCGATAAATCCAGCCGAGCGACCATCGCATGCCCATCCTCCGACAACACTTCGGCACCAACGCAGCCGTCCATAAACTCCGGATACCGGGACACGTCGTTAATCAGGTCAAATACCTGCTCCGCAGAATACGGCAGCAATGCACTGCGGCTTATCGTCGTCATCGAAAACTCAAAACGCTTTAAAACCCTTGATAAATTGACAGCAGCAAGATCGCCAATATCGCTGGGGGCGCAATATACCGTAAAAGACGACGCCAAATCCAAAAGGTTCTGTTACTGCAATAGTACAACTCATCTCGCGCCTGTACTTCTCGCAATACCCAACCCGCGTAGAGCGTTAACCCCAGGGCACTTAAGGGCAAAAGGTAGTCCGCCGCGATTCGATTAAGGGCATATAACCAAAAGGCCTCACCCGGTGCTGCCACGTCCAAAATCACTGCCAAACCCGCAACCAAGAGCAAAAGGCACAGGACCAAAGCGGCAAACCAGCGCCGCAGGGGTGTTTTCTCGACCAGCCATGAAATCGTTGGCTCTAGCAGGGCCAGGGCGCTACATAGCATAACCAGGGCCAGCAGTATAAAAAACATACAGCCAACCAAATCCCCGAATAATACGTTCCCGAAAACATAGGGCAGTGTGATAAACAATAAAGCCACGCTATTGCCCGGTACGATGTTGTGGTCAAGGACCAAAGCGTAGATGCAGACGCCCGCTACCAGTGCAGCAACCGTGTCGATAAGGGCAACGGCAAAAACCTGCCGGGAAATAGAACGGCCATCGGGAAAATAAGCACCGTAAATCATCATCGCGCCCACACCGATACCCAAAGTGTAAAACGCCTGACCTAGCGCCGAGACGAGCGCATCGCGCCCAAAATCTTCGCGCCGAATCTCAAACATCCAGCGCAAGCCCGCCCCCAGGTCACCGAGCTCGACGGCTGCATAGAGAGCCGCGGCCAACATAATGAGAATCATGGGCACCAACAGTCGCAACAACTGGCCGGTGAGTCGGGTCATTTTGCACATGGCGAGCGGCGTCAGCAGCAACATGAACGCGACTAGGCCCTTGGCCATTTCCACATTGGACGATATATAGGCGGCAAAATGCTCACCGGCAAATTCAATGCTTATAGCTTCAAGCTTTGCATCACCAAGCTGGTATGCATAACTAAGAACCCAGCCCGCTATCACCACTAGATGAACCAGCAATAGCAAACCCGTCGTCATGGCCAGGATCGGCACAGTACGCCAGGCGCCGTGACTCCCCGACTCCAGATTCAAATACTGGATACTCGATTCCGGGTTTGCGCGCCCACGACTCCCCATCACCACTTCCGCCAGCATAACAGGCATAGCAATGGTGGCTACCAGAGCGATATAGACCAACAGGTACAGAAGCCCGCCGTATTGGCCCACCTCATGTGGAAATCGCCAGAAATTCCCAAGACCAATTGCCAGTCCCGAGGCTGCGGCGACGAAAGTCCAGCGACTAATCCAGACGCCCTGCTTGGTTTCACGTTGCAACTCTTATTCTCCAACATGCGTTTTTATTATCTGCCTGGCGACCATTTTCGCCCAGCTCCATAGGCTTTACCAGCAACAGGCCCTATAATGCGCCCCCATGGCAGCTAAAAAACAGAATCAACACAGTTCCACCATCGCTCTCAACAAACGCGCACGTCACGAATACCACATTACGGAAAAATTCGAGGCAGGCGTCGTGCTCAATGGCTGGGAAGTCAAAAGTTTGCGTGCAGGCAAGGCACAAATAGTGGATAGCTATGTCTTGTTGAAGGACGGCGAAGCCTGGCTTATCGGCACTCAAATCACGCCACTACCCACAGCGTCTACCCATTTTGTTACCGACCCGACGCGCACGCGCAAGCTCCTTTTAAACGGCAGAGAATTAAGCCGATTGATTGAAGCCACGCAACAAAAAGGTTATACCTGTATCTGTACGGCACTGTACTGGAAAAAGCACTTGGTAAAAGCTGAGATATGCTTGGCTCAAGGCAAGCAGCTCCACGACAAACGCGACACGGAGAAAGAACGCGATTGGGACCGCCAAAAGCAAAGGGTTCTGCGCGAACACAATAAATAGTGAAAACGCTCTACCTGTTACGCCATGCAAAATCCAATCGAGATGATAGCTCGCTTCCGGACTTCGACCGCCCACTAAACAAGCGCGGAAAAAAAGATGCCCGTATCATGGCCGATGCCATTGCGGAGCATTGCAAGGGCCTGCAACACGTATACAGCAGCCCGGCAAAGCGATGTCGCAGCACTGTGAAGCGTATTCGCACGGCACTGGACACCCCCGCCGGCGAGCTCACGCTGGACGATGCTCTATACACCTTTGAGTCCGAGGACTTACTTACTTGGCTCAAAGAGCGCGACAACAACCTAGATCGCATTCTGGTCACTGGCCACAACCCGGCGCTACATGACCTGATCGTTTTACTGTGTGGTCGCTCACTACTGCAGTTCCCAAGCGCATCCTTCGCTGAGATATTTTTGCGAATTGAATATTGGGACCAGTTGCGACCAGGCTGTGGCGAATTGCTGCACTGCCTCTCACCACGCGACTTCCCAAGCTAATAAAATTGTTATGTAGGATTGCCTAAGGTGGCGCAGCGTACTTTTTTAGCATCGCTTGCGCGCAAGCTAAACCCAAACATACGAAGAAGCCCACCCGCTATGCCCAACGAAGACTACCACTACGTCAACGACCTTATAATTCTGAAAAAGAAGCATCACTTAATTAAACACATCGACTGCAGCTTACCAAGCCCCGAAATACACGGCACCAAGGTGTGGGGTTCCAGCTTTCTGATTATGGATTACCTCGAAGAACACCCGCCGGCACATTTCAGCGAGATCCTCGAAGTGGGTTGCGGCTGGGGCTTACTCGGCATTCACTGCGCAAAAAGCTACGAAGCTGCCGTTACCGCCGTGGACGCCGACCCTCACGTTTTTCCCTACCTCGACGCCCACAGTGTCATTAACGATGTGGAACTCGAAACCCTCACAGCTCGCTACGAAGACCTGAAGATAAAGGATTTAAAAGGTTACGATATGGTCCTGGGTGGGGATATCTGCTTTTGGGATGAGCTTGTCGACCCGCTCTTCTCAATGATTCAAAAAGCAGTCAAAGCGAAAGTGGGCACCATAATCGTTGCCGACCCCGGCCGTTCTCCGTTTAAGGCATTGGCAAAACGCTGCCAGAAGGAATTTGGCGCAGAAGTTATTGAGCGCAGCGTCCGCAAGCCACGCAAGATTGAAGGCAGCCTGCTCATCGTACGCTCGTAGCGTAGCTGGAACCTACTCGGCATCGATCGCGTTGTAGGCAAGCTTGCGAAGCCTGGGAAGCCTACCGCTTTGCAAATAACGATGAATCGCCTCCTGAGAGCGAATACGCTTTGCCTTTTTTTTCCGCGGCAAACGTAAGTTATTACACTGCCCGGCATCCAGAGTCCGGGCTTTTACATTATCCGACCACTGAATATCCAGCACAGCCTGAAGGGTTGCCTGGTGCTGGGGATCGTACACCGGACACATAACCTCTACCCGGTAATCAATATTGCGCGTCATTACATCGGCAGACGAGAGGTAATAGCGCGGCTCACCGCGGTTATAAAACATAAACACTCTGGGGTGTTCCAGATAGCGGTCGACAATACTGATCGCCTCAATATTGTCGCTCAGCCCCGGCGTGCCCGCTACCAGCGAACACATGCCACGCACAATGAGACGAATCGGTACACCGGCCTGACTGGCTTGATATAACTTCTCTATGATTTCAGGGTCGACCAGGTTGTTGCACTTCAGGGTAATTCCGCAATCGTGCCCCTTTTCCGCGCTAAGAATTTCGCCGTCAATCAACTCCTTGAAGCGCTGGCGGGTATTCACCGGCGAAACAATAAGGTGCTTTAACTCAGGTCGCCTGTAGTTATACCGAATGAATTCGAAGATTTTCGCCGCCTCTTCACCAATCTCCTGATTGTAGGTGAGCAAACTGAAGTCGGTATACACTTCAGCCGTCTTTTCGTTGAAATTGCCCGTGCCTACGTGGGTGTAATAGCGGAGCGTATTGTTTTCCTGGCGAGTAACCAGAATCAGCTTGCCGTGAACTTTGAGTCCCGGCACCCCGAAAATGACATTGACACCCCCTTCGGTAAGGCGATGCGAGAGTGCCAGGTTAGCCTCTTCATCAAAACGTGCCTGCAACTCAACGATCACTGTTACCGATTTGTGATTAGCTACCGCATTAATCAGAGCATCTACGACATGTGAATATGAGGCAACGCGGTACAGACTTATTGCGATCGACTTAACAGCGGGATCGATCGCCGCGGTTTTCAGGAAACTCACCACATAACTAAAGCTGTGATAGGGGTAGTAGAGCAACACGTCTCGCTCGGCAATAGCGTCAAAAATATTGTCGCGCTGCTCAACGGCTTCCAGAGGAATAGGCGATAGCGGCTGCAGCTCCAAATACGCCGGCCCCAAATTGGGAAAGCTCATGAAATCCTTGGAGTTGTGATAACGCCCCCCCGGGATCACTGAATCCAGCCTGCCGATGCCCAGGCGCCGCGCCATATAATCGCGCATGTCTTCCGGCATATCACTGTCATATACAAAACGCACCGGGTCAGCCTTTTTGCGACGCTTGAGGCTGCGCTCCATTCGCTCAAAAAAACTTTCCGTAACTTCCTCACCCAACTCGAGCTCGGCATCACGCGTCAACTTGATTGTATAAGCCTCAACACTGATAAGCTGGAATATTCCGCGGAATACGTCGTGCAGGCAAACCCGAATCAAATTCTCCAGAGCCATCAACACTTTTCCGCGCTTGCCCTTGCGCGAAGGTATCTTTATAAAACGATTTAGGCGGGTGGTAGGCACCTCAAGTAGCGCATAACGAACATGATCTGCCGACACCAAACGAATTGCCAGATAGATCGACACTTCATTCAATTCCGGCATGGGGTGTGCGTCGTCCAGAATAATCGGCTCCAGCTCCGGCTGGATATGCTTAAAGAAAAATTCGCGAGCAAATTTATGTTGATGCTCATCAAGTTGCTTCTCGCTGATAAGATAAATGCCACGGCGGCGCAATTCGCGCAGTGTATTCAGATAAATCTTATCGAAGCGGCCTTGCAGCACCAGAACGCGACGCTGAATTTCCTCGAGCAGCTCCTTGAATTCGTCTTGTTTTGACGGCGTTGAAAAAGCCGCCAAGCGACGCACGTCGGCAACACGAACGCGATAGAACTCGTCCATATTGTTCGAAAATATGCCCATATAGCGCACACGCTGAATAACAGGAACGCTGGTGTCAGCAGCCTCTTGCAAGACGCGCTCATTAAACGACAGCCAGCTCAATTCCTTGGGAATCCACACCTGCCGGTCGGCGGTCTCCACCATAACTTTCTCCCAATTGTTACTCGTCTACTATTGTCGCACTGTAGGCTGCTAGCAAACTATAGGATATAAATGCCCACTACATTACATCCTGCCATTCACTCATATCGTGCAGCAACATCCGATGCATAAACTTTTATACAAACTGGCAAGTCGCTTTCCCTGGAATCAGGGTTTAAACTGCCTCGTCGAGGCTTTAAGCCCTCGCCACCCAATTTTGTAGTCGGGAGTAACGACCTTAGATGCCGCAAGATGTGAACCCCGAGGTTTATGCCGCCCTAGACCTGGGCTCGAACAGCTTTCACTTGCAGATTGCCCGCTTCGAGAACAACAAACTTATCGTACTCGACGCACACAAAGACATGGTGCGTTTTGCGGCTGGCCTAAGCGATAGTAACGAGCTCTCGGCTGACGCACAGCAACGCGCACTGGACAGCCTGAAAAAAATGGCCGAGCGCTTGCGCAGCATACCGCGCAGCCACATTCGCATCGTAGGCACCAACACCTTGCGCACTGCCGTTAATGCCACCGAATTTTTGCAGCAAGCAGAAGAAATTCTACCCACCCCTATCAACATTATCTCCGGCACTGAAGAAGCCCGTCTTATCTACCTCGGTGTTGCCAGCGACTTTTCACCCGGCGATGAACGCAGGCTGGTCATCGATATTGGCGGCGGCTCAACAGAATTGGTTATCGGCTCGCAATTGCCCAAAACCATGGAAAGCCTCGACCTCGGCTGCGTCAGCTTTAGTCGCCGCTTCTTTCCGAACGGCAAACTGACTGAGCAGGGCTTTAAAAAAGCCTGCAAAGCGACGGCGCAGGAACTCTCGCCCTATATAACGTTATTTCACGGCAAGTGGGACCAAGCCGTCGGTGCATCCGGCACCATTCGCAGCATCGGCCGTATCCTGACGGACAACAATTTCACCGAGAAACAGCCCATCACCGCCGAGGGGCTTTACCGTTTGCGCGATGAACTGCTTAGACACAAACTATCCGGGGACGTGAACCTAAAAGGCCTCAGCGACGATCGTAAACCCGTCATCGCCGGCGGCCTCGCAATTCTCATCTCCCTCGTTGAAGAACTGGAAATCAAAGAACTCCACACCTCCGGTTACGCTATTCGCGAAGGAATTATTCACGATCTCGCCGGGCGACTGCACCATCGAGACACCCGCGACAGCACAATCGAGCACCTCCTTAGCCAATACCATGTGGATAGCCAACAAGCACAGCGCGTAGGGGATCTGGCCACACGCTGGCTCAGCGGCATACAAGAACAGGTATTAAGCGAAGCGCATGAGGCGGAACTATTATTGCGCTGGGCGGCAGCCCTGCACGAAGTAGGCTTGGCAATCGCCCATGGCGGCTATCACAAACACGGCGCCTACATCCTGAACAATGCAGACATGCCCGGCTTCTCGCGGCAGGAGCAGGCCCGCCTTGCCTTCCTGGTGCTAAACCACCGGCGCAAACCCAAAGCCGACGCCCAGCTCTATAATGTACGCCCCGACTGGTGGCTAATCGCTCTCTTTCGCCTTGCCTGCATCCTGCACCGCCGCCGCCAACAGCGCACCATACCCAAAGACGTCAAGCTACAGGCCAAAGGCAAGCAACTCATTCTGCAGGCGCCCTCAGCCTGGTTAGACAAAAACCCCCTTACCCGGGCAGATCTGGAAGACGAGCAGGAACTTATAAAAGGTGTTGGTATCAAACTCAGTATTGAAGCCACTTGATTATTACAATCATCTGGCCAATCAGCTACAATAGCGTGTGATTTGGGGCCGATTTGGATTCGACGCCGGTTACAAAGCTCTGTGGTGCATGCCGTGATGGTAGCGAATCACGTTAATCAAAAGCTGCAATCTTATAGTTGCCAACGACGACAACTACGCTCTAGCCGCTTAATACCCGGTTAGCGGTCGATAGCAAGGTGCCAGTACCGCGTTATTGACTGTCATATAGAACTGGATCGCAAGCAAAGCTCGTCTGAGGCTGCGCTGTTAAAACCTCATCAGAATCGCCAATAACGTCCTGCCCGTCGGGCTGTTTGCGGCTAAATCAATTGACGGAAACTAAGCATGTAGAGCCCTGAGTGGCGGACTGACGGACGCGGGTTCAATTCCCGCCGGCTCCACCAAGTACAACGAAGGCTTCGCCAATTTGGCGAGGCCTTTTTTGTTTGTAGTATCGGCAATAATAGCCCCTGCGCCATCTCAGCGAATTTACCGACCTTCGAAGCCGAGTAAAAGCTCAAGTCCCCTCACAATCGCCCTTTAACAGCAGCGCCTAAGCCGCCAATACGTATAAGCCCTTATAGGGTAACTACGTCTAGTGGACTGCTCTGGATTCATTTAGCCTGATTTACTCAACTCGCAGACTCACGTACTCCGCGATATGACAAGGACGCACGCTCATAATGCCATGCTATAGGGGTAGAGACATCTCTTCGCTAAACAAGCTCATTTTTGTGCTTGGTAGTTTCCTCGTCTGCTCTTCGCTCAATGCATCCCCCTGGCTATCAAGGGATTTAACCGAATTAAGCCTTGATGAATTGCTCGACATCAACGTACGACTCACAACGCGGAGAGGCGAAAGTCTGGGTAAATCACCCGCCGCTGTTTATGTTCTTACCCATGACGCAATTCGACGCTCTGGCGCTACATCAGTGCCCGAACTCCTGCGTTTGGTTCCCGGCGTTGAAGTTACCCGTTTCGGCACCGGCAAATGGGGCGTAGGCATTCGGGGCTTTAACGGTGGCATTTTCACCAACCGCTTACTCATTCTTGTTGATGGCCGCAGCGTTTTCTCACAGGCTAAAGTCGGCATGTTCTGGGATACGCTCGACACACTGATTCCTGATATAGCTCGCATTGAAGTGGTAAGAGGGCCGGGCGCTGCACTTTGGGGCTCAAATGCCTTCAATGGGGTTATCAACATTGTCACAAGTCATGGCCAAGATTCCCTCGGCGGCATTGCCGAGCTTGCTGCCGGTGATGAAGAGAAATGGTTTGCAAATGGCCGTTATGGAACAAAGTTAGGCGATGACGGCTATATCCGCGGATATATTAAAAGTTTCGAGCGCGATGAGGCGAGCCGCCCTGACGGCTCATCAAATCATGACCGCTGGACTGGAACTCAGGCAGGAATGCGTTTTGACCACGGCAACATAGACTCAGGTGCCACCAGTATTCAGATAAACGCCTACGAAGGCGATGAAGGTGAAGAGCTCGACTTGCCCGACTTTAGCTCCCCCACTCTAGCTGGACGATTCAAACAAAAACTTCATTACTCTGGCATGAATGCTGTAACCCACTGGCAGCAGCGGCTCGACGATAAGTCCGATGTCAGTGTTCGACTAACAATGGATCATAGCAAGCGCGAGGACCTGCTTTTCAACCTCAACATCAATAGCTACGACTTAGATTTCCAGCATGATTATAGTCCCGCGCCCAAACACCGTCTTGTTTGGGGGCTTAGCTATCGCCACACTAGTGATGAACTAAAAGATCAGCACATTCGCTTTACACCTGTACGCCGCAGTTATGGCGTTGCCAGCGGATTTGCGCAATACGAATATGATATTCGGCGCAACCTTCGTCTTATTGCGGGTAGCAAGGTCGAGCAAAATGACTTTACGGGGCGAGAGCTTCAACCCAATCTTCGAGCACTTTGGTCCCCCGCGTCTTACGGCAGTTTCTGGTTGGCTGCATCGAAAGCAAGCCGTACACCGAGTCGCACAGAGCACGACTCCATTATTGATTTCGACTTAATTAACCCCTTTGTG
>JBFJTG010000005.1:0-69112 GCA_041625575.1 Litorivivens sp. | reverse complement strand
CAGATAAATCTCGTCAGCCTGACTGGCAACAAGATAACTATCCTGATCATAGGCATTAGACGTAGCGATCACCGACTTGCCGCTGGTTTTAAAACGCTCGATGGCTGAAGCCAGCTCTGAAGCCTTGCTCATGCCGATATGGCCTAAATCCTCTAGCGACAAAAGCAGCAGCGCCACCCGATCATCCCCGGCACCGCGATCAATAGCCTTGATCAAATCACTGAGACGAGTTTCGGCAACCGCCTCACCGTCGATCAATTGCGCCAAGGGGTCAGCTGGACTTAGCTGATCAACCACCAAACCGCTAAGGTGCAGATCGAGGGCAAATTTTTCCGGTAATTGCGGACCTTTGGCAAATAACGCGAATCCCAGCGCCACCAATAGAAGCAGAAATACTGAGTTCACCAGAAAGCGCCGCGTGCCGTCGAGAAACGCGCCAAGGCTCCCCCAGAATCCTCTTTTACCGTTTGCCTTGCTCATCCATTCTCTCCGGAGTTTTCGTCACTGCGACCGGCACCGAATTTCGCCGACGCCGATTGGGCATTTTGCCACTGGGAACACCAGCGAATTGTCATCATCGCCGATATAAATACCATTACCGATAGCGCAACTTCGACATAATTAATCCACAGCCGAAATGGCGACATTGCCTCGGTGACTGCCATCATAAAGTACAAAAGGCAGACGAAACACAGCCACTGGAGACTACGTAAATTATTACGCATGACCCCGGGGATAAAAAACAACAGGGGCAAGAGCCGGATTATCCAGATAGTCAGACTGGGCTGGCGTCCTTCCTGATGCAGCCACCAGGTTGTTATTGTGAGTACGAGCAGCTGCGCCCAAAAGCTAAACATAAGCACCCGCCTGGCCCACAGTGCCTTGCCCGTATAAGCCGGTACTGCGCTGCTCATGCCATCACCTTCTTCGCCATGCTAGCAACGCGCTCACCCAGAACACGGCACAGCTGCAGCTCGTCATTGTCAGGATTTCGATTATTCCCCGCCACATGCGAGGCGCCGTAAGGCGTGCCACCGCCCTTGGTCGAGGACAACTCTGGATGACTATAGGGCAAGCCCAGCAGCAGCATGCCGTGATGGAATAGGGGGATCATCATACTCAACAACGTACTCTCTTGGCCGCCATGCGGACTGTTACTTGAGGTGAACACCGCAGCGGGCTTGTCAATTAACGCACCACTGAGCCAAAGCGCAGAGCTGGAATCCAGAAAATACTTCATTGGCGCTGCCATATTGCCAAAGCGAGTGGGGCTACCCATGACCAAACCCGCGCAATCGCGCAAGTCATCCAAACTGGCATAGAGATGCCCTTCATCCGGAATGGTCGGTGACACCGCTTCACAGTCCGCAGATACGGGTGGTACCGTGCGCAGCCGCGCCTCCAATCCGGCCTGCTCCACGCCCCGGGCAATGTGCTGCGCCATTGTCCGACAAGCACCGTAGCGGCTGTAGTAAAGCACCAATACATAGCCACCCCGTTCGGGAGTACTCACACCAGGAGCTCCAGAACATTCTCGGGTGGCCTGCCAAGCACAGCTTTATTACCCTTTACCACGATAGGGCGCTCGATCAATTTGGGATTTTCGACCATCGCCTTGAGTAGAACAGAGTCTGACAAGGACTTATCAGCCAGTGACAACGCCTTATAGGCATCCTCTCCTGTACGCAGCAACTCTCTTGGGCTGCGACCGAGCTTCTTTAAAAGAGCGACCAGCTCCGCAACAGTGGGCGGAGTATCGAGATACAAGACCTGCTCCGGCTCAATCCCCTTCTCCTGAATCAATTGGAGAGTTTGCCGGGATTTTGAACAGCGGGGGTTGTGGTAAATAGTAATACTCATCGGAACCTCGTGTTGAATGCTGGACCCATACTTGGATAGCGAAAACAAAAGCGGCATTATACACAGCGTGTTTTTCCAACGAATAGGCGCGACGACAGAAGTAGCCGCTTTGCACAGCTGCCAACCACGCGCCGCCCCAGACCAGAGACTTTCCAAGCGCTATGACACGCACAATCCATATCCTGCTATTAACCCTACTTTTGAGCGCTTGCGGTCACGAGGGTATCCCAAGCGCCGACCGCACCGCGAGTTTTGGGCCCGGCGCGGCGAGCGCGCACTGGACCGTCATTAACTACTGGGCGGTGTGGTGTGCTCCCTGCCGTGAAGAAATACCCGAACTCAATACGCTGGCAGAGCGCCACGCCGATGTGCTGCGCGTATTTGGCGTGAACTATGACGGCGCCAGCGGCCCAAAACTTGACGCGGCTATCCATGAACTTGGCATTAAATTCCCGGTCCTTGAGAAGGATCCGCAACCCGCCCTTGGTATTGCGCGACCGCAGGTATTGCCCGTAACCCTGATCATTAGACCCAATGGCTCCCTTCACCAATTGCTACTGGGGCCACAAACTGCTGACGGCTTGTGGCGCGTGATTTCAAACGCCATTCAACAGGGCGCCGAGCAGACATGAGCGATTGCCAGCGCTTTCGGGTCAGGGGCCGGGTACAGGGCGTTGGCTTTCGCGCCCACACCCGCAGCATTGCGCTCACTTATCAATTGAGCGGCTGGGCCCATAACTGCAGTGATGGCAGCGTTGATATCCTACTCTGCGGACCTGCAGAAAAAGTTCTCGCGGCGAAGTCAGGTATCGTCGCCGGCCCCCGGCACGCGCGCGTTGATCAGGTCGAAGTTCTCGAGGCGCCAGCAGTAAGCGCGCTCGACGGATTTTCCATTCGATGAAATTCAAAAAAGTTTATTAAATTCAAGAGTATGGACAATGATTTATCAGTATGGCAGATTGAACTAATCTAGGGCATGCGCTCTGCCTAGTCAGGAAGTTACACTCCTGAAACCAGTGTGACTGGACTTTTCACTCCATTCGTTTACATTAGGCGGATGGTAACAATAATAAAGTTACGTGTAGGGCAAATTTCAGCACTCGGACATCGCTTTTACTGACAGCGAACTGCCTTGTTGTACTAAAGAATTCAAATAAACCGAAATTCACTTGCCGTGCACCGGATGTATAGAGGCTTATGAATCGTTTTTTCGCTGCTCTGCTGCTTGTTTCCTTCGCGCAGCTCTCCCAAGCACAAACCGAGCTTGACGGCATGTCCCTGCGAGGGCTGGCCGTTTATGAGCAACTGCGCACCGAATACTACATTGCCGGCCTGTATCTGCCTTCACCTGCGGTGACACCGGACGACGCTTTCTTTATGCCCGGCCCCAAACGCATGGATATACGCGTTGTCGCCCAGTCTTGGAGCAAGCGCCGCTTTGTCCAGCAATGGAACCAACTCATTCTGATAAACAACAATTCCGACACCCAGAGTGCCCAGTCAGACAACATCATCGCGTTTGGCTCCATGCTTAACGACGACCTGCAGGCAGGCGATCATATGACCATTGATTTGGTCCCTGACGAAGGCACCGTAATAAAAATCAACGGCACAACACTCTACAAAACCAGTGACCCCGAATTTTTCAATCTATTAATGTCCTGCTGGATTGGCGCCCGCCCGCCCTCCTCCGGATTTAAGCAAGACATGTTGAAACTGCCCACCGGTGAGCGCGGCGCGACGCTACTAACGAGCTTCGATATTAGCGCCCCCTCGCAGACTCGCATCAGAGAAACGTCATCCTGGGGTAGCAGCGTCGCCGCTGCCGCTACGCCGCGCCCTACGGCCAGTGCCGGTGCCAGTGCCAGTGCGGAAGAACCTGCCCCCGCAAAAACCGTTGAAAAGGCAGCTGTGGCTGAAGATAAAGCCCGCAAAGCAGCCGAGGCGGAGGCTGAAAAAGCGCGTCTGGCAAAACTGGAGCAAGAGAAAGCTCGCAAAGAAGCCATAGCCAAAGCTGTGGCCGAAGCTGAAGCACGGGCCAAAGCCGCCGCACGCAGTAAAGAACTGATCAACGAATATAGCTCTACCATGGTACGGGCCAGTTATCAGCATGTTCGCTATCCCAAGCGTGCACTGAAACTGGGCCAGGAAGGCACGGTTCTGCTAGAGGTTATTATCGACCGTAAAGGCGGGCTGGTGTCCTCAAAAGTTATCCAAAGTTCAGGCTATTCGGCACTCGACAGCGCTGCGGAGTCCGCCGTCGAAAAAACCGCTCCATTCCCCGCTATTCCGGACGGCATTCTTGGCAACCAAATAGAGTTTACCCTGCCCTTTACCTTCCAGATTTCCAGCTAAGCTGCAGCCGCAGCTTAGTTTAAGCTTCACACGCTTTCAGCATGCACCACTGCATTAGCATCGCGCACCGAAGCTACTTCGAAGCGACTCCTGATTACTAGACCAAATTGACGATTCCAGCCTTCTACTTGTGGCTCATACTCGCTATCCTCCGTAAATGCTTTTTTGCAAACCGACCCAGACAGGACTGCCATAATGTCAGTAAAAACCTACCCCGTTCCCGCAGCTTTCGCCGCCAGTGCCCATATCAATGCCGAACGCTATGAAACGCTTTACAAGCAATCCGTAGAAGAGCCTGATGTTTTCTGGGCACAGCAGGCCCGAGAATTCTTAAGCTGGGACAAAGAGTGGCAAAACGTATGCGAATACAACCTCGCCAAAGGCGAAGCGCGCTGGTTTGAGGGTGGAAAACTCAATGTCAGCTATAACTGCATCGACCGCCACCTCGCCACTCGCGGTGATCAAACCGCCATTATTTGGGAAGGCGACGACCCCGGCGACGATAAAAGCATCAGCTACAAACAACTCCACGAGGCCGTTTGCCGCCTCGCCAATGTTATGAAAAGCCGCGGCATCAAAAAGGGTGATAGGGTCTGCATCTACATGCCCATGATTCCCGAAGCCGCTTACGCCATGCTGGCCTGCACCCGCATTGGTGCTGTGCATTCTGTCGTGTTTGGCGGCTTCTCCCCCGAAGCCCTAAAAGATCGCATCAACGACTCCGAATGCAAAATGTTGATCACTGCCGATGAAGGCGTACGCGGCGGCAAAACGATTCCGCTAAAAGCTAACGCCGACAAGGCCCTACAACATTGCCCGTCCATAGACACCTGCCTTGTAGTGAATCGCACCGCTGGCAAGATCGACTGGCAGAATGGCCGCGACATCTGGTACCACGAAGCCACAGCGGGCGCTGAAATCGACTGCCCACCCGAACCCATGGACTCCGAAGACCCTCTCTTTATTCTTTATACCTCAGGTTCCACCGGCAAACCCAAAGGCGTGCTGCACACCACCGCAGGCTATCTGCTGCAAGCGGCCATGACGCACAAATTCACTTTCGACTATAAAGAAGGCGACATTTACTGGTGCACTGCCGACGTCGGCTGGGTAACCGGTCACACCTACATTGTTTACGGCCCGCTGGCTAATGGCGCAATCAGCGTAATGTTCGAGGGCATCCCCACCTACCCCGATGCTTCACGCCACTGGCAGGTTATCGACAAACACAAGATCAATATCTACTACACCGCGCCAACCGCTATTCGCGCACTTATGGGAGCGGGTGACGACTTCGTCACCAAAACTTCACGCAAATCGCTCAAGTTGCTGGGCACTGTGGGCGAACCCATCAACCCGGAAGCCTGGGAGTGGTACCACCGCGTAGTGGGTGAAGAACGCTGCCCCATTGTCGACACGTGGTGGCAAACAGAAACCGGCGGCCAGATGTTAACACCGCTGCCCGGCGCTATTGCCACCAAACCCGGATCGGCTACCAAACCCTTCTTTGGCGTACAGCCTGCCCTACTCGATCAGGACGGCAATGAAATAGACGGCGCCGGTTCCGGCTACCTCGTTATCAAAGCCTCCTGGCCCTCACAGATCCGAACCGTCTATGGCGATCACCAGCGCCTGATCGACACCTACTTCAGCCAATACCCCGGTTACTATTTTACCGGCGACGGCGCCCGCCGTGACGAAGACGGCTACTACTGGATAACCGGCCGCGTAGACGACGTGCTCAATGTCTCAGGCCACCGAATGGGCACCGCCGAAGTCGAAAGCGCTTTGGTGCTGCACAAAGACGTTGCCGAGGCGGCAGTCGTTGGTTACCCCCATGACATCAAGGGTCAGGGCATCTACGCCTATGTGACCCTGATTAGCGGCCACCAGCCCAGTGACGAGCTGAAACAGGAACTGGTCAAACTCTGCGTTCAGGAAATAGGGCCCATCGCCAAGCCCGACCTCATACAATGGGCGCCGGGGCTGCCTAAAACCCGCTCGGGTAAAATCATGCGGCGCATTCTGCGCAAGGTGGCGGCTAACGAACTGGACACCCTCGGTGACACCTCAACACTGGCCGACCCCAGCGTCGTCGATGAGCTAATTGAAAACAGGCTTAATCGATAAAGCGGAGCAATAATATCGAGGGCGTCAAAAGGATTTAGCGCCACCGAATACTCATCAGAGCCAAACCCAAGGGAGCAACATCGACCTTCCTTGCATGGACCTTCCTAGTTAGCATCTTGGGCCCACCTCACCAACACAGATTCCTAAACGTCCGGGACGGCATATCGCAGTCCTGGGATGCCCAAACCAAACGCCTTATGCGGGGAATCCTCCGCCGCCCCCACTCATAGATTTGCAGAAGCACTGTGCAATTTCGATTCTGGAGCGACACTCGGCCTGGCCTTAGAATTTGCCAGCCTGGCAGTAGCGCCCAGCCCGACCCTAAGAGATTAATACGGTCAAAGCCTTTTAATGCGACTACGGGGTAGCGGTAATGCGAGACAAGCGCTTCCGCTATCGCAACAAAACGAAACAGCCAACGAGGATATACCGATGAGCGTCACGCTCCGATCAGGCAACACAGAAGACGCCAAGCACTGTGGTGTGATTTGTTATGAAGCCTTCAAAAAGATTTCTGAACATCACAACTTTCCACCTGATTTCCCCTCGCCGGATATTGCCGCCGGCCTCCTCTCGAGTCTATTTGCTCATCCGGGCTTTTACGGTGTAGTCGCCGAAATTGACGGACGAGTCGTCGGCAGCAATTTCCTTGACGAGCGCTCGAGTATAGCGGGTATAGGGCCAATAACGGTCGACCCGGCCGCACAAAATAGCACGGTAGGACGACAGCTTATGCAGGCCGTACTTGATCGCGCAACAGAACGGGGCTTCCCCGGTGTCCGGCTGGTGCAGGCCGCCTATCACAGTCGCTCGCTCTCACTATATACCCGCCTGGGCTTTGTCGTCCGTGAGCCCCTGGCCACTCTGCAAGGCAATCCTCTCGCCTTGAAGATGCCCGGATATACTGTGCGTACTGCCGCCCTGAATGATCTGGACGCGTGTAATCGGGTCTGCAGCCAAGTCCACGGCCATGAGCGGAGTGGCGAAGTGCTTGATGCGATTCAACAGGGAACGGCATCCGTCGTAGAACACGGTGGGCGCATCATAGGCTATACAACATCGGTAGCCTTTATGGGCCATACCGTCGGCGAGACCAATGAAGCCCTGAAAGCCCTCATCGGCGCGGCAAGCGCGTTTCAGGGTCCCGGCTTCCTCCTGCCTATACGAAACGGCGAGCTTTTCCGCTGGTGTTTGGATCAGAAACTTCGTGTGGTGCAGACTATGACATTGATGAGCTGCGGTCTCTATAGCGAGCCTGCAGGCGCGTTCCTGCCCTCTGTACTTTACTAAGATCGAGCCGCAAATTATCACACGAGTGAGGAAAAACACTAGCAAGTAAGCATCCAACGCCGCGCCTTAGGTCCGACAGCTGCGAATAGCTTCGATCTCGGCTCATCCGACCACGGGCGGCCCTTGCGCTGCCCGTATTAGGCCTACTCCATCCAGAGCCGTATAATGTATTTGAGCAGAAGTTAGTAAGGCGCTACGACTACCGAAATCAGTTCAATCTGAAATTTCTTTAAATGCCAGTGCTCAACATTTATTCAAAGCGCTAAGCTACACCAAAACAATCTTCGACTAAAAAGGCTTCCCTGAAAAACACCAAGCTCATCTTGATCACGGTAGGCAAAGCCTTGTTGGCGAGCACCAAGAGACCAATGCAAGGCCTATTACGGCCCGATAGACTCACCTTGCTTCACAAAACAGAAGCATACTCGCCTTTGAAAATCACAGACTCCCCCAAACATTAGTCAGTGGAGCTGGAATAATATAGTCGACTTATTAAACCCATGGAAAGGTTACTAATCGTGATGAACACCAAAATATACAAAGCCGTCCACACCCTTGCCGAAGCATTAATGGAGGCTGCCAACAGGGAAGATAAGGAGCAATTCGATCGACTCTATACTGAATTGGAGACTATTTGTGTCGATAACGAAAACACTGAAAAAGACCATCCTGTTCAGTGGGAAACGCTTGCTGACTTCACAGAAGAACTGGAAGATGCGCTAGCAATCTACGAAAAATCTCTGGCAAAATCGATTACTATTAACTCGAAAGATCATATGTCCTCCATTGCCTTTTCAATGGCAACCTTGCAGGTCGAACTCGGACGAATTGACGCTGCCATCAAAAACCTGAAAGACGCCAAAATCAGCGCCAACAAAATTGAAGACCAGGAACTTAAGGATGAAATAGACGTGCTTCTTGAGGCGCTGCTGGGCGATTAGATTCGCATCTTAAATCGTTCTGCTTATACCGACGCGACCTACATCATTTTCCATAGCGAACACCTCCCGCCGGACGCGAAGGATCTACTTGACGCGAAAAGTTGCAAGCTTTAAGCATTGACGGAAGTTAGCGTGCTAAAATCCGCGCCATTGGCGGTGCCTAGGACTTTTCTGGCAGCGGCCTCCCTACTACCCGTAGCGCGAGATAACACCATGTCAGATAAGTTCTTTTTTAAAGGCCGTCAGGATGCTAGAGAGAATCACGTTGAATCCGGCTACGAAACCAAGGGCCGACCAAAGGTCGGCAGTAAGAAGTATCCACTAGCATTAGTGGTCACAAGCGAAGCTCGCAAGCTGGAAGTTGAGGCCCTGGCAGCTGAAGCGCAATTACATGTTACAGTAACGCTTGATACCCGTGCCGATGCCGTCGAGTCCATCAACGAATTGACAGTGCTGCTCAACAAAACGGGGACTGTTAAAATTAATAAAGTCCCGGCACGCAACGAGCCCTGCCATTGCGGAAGCGGCAAAAAGTATAAAAAGTGCTGCGCTTAGTCGTTATCAATCCCCAAAGCCAACACTGGACGCTATACCTTTAAGTCGCTGCACACTCTACCCCACACACATGCGTGTCTCATATCGCTAGTGGGAAATATCACATAAAAACAGTAAATATAGAAAGGCTGTCGCATGGACTATTTTCTGGAATTTCACTGGTGGTATTTATTAGTCGCCTTTTTTCTATTCACGTTTTTCGGCAAAGGAAAGGGAGGAATTGTTGTAAAGCGCTTTACGGCGAATATCGAAGTACTTGATCAACGATTCGAAGAATGTAGGCCGAATGCAACTTACGCAATATTCAAGGAAGGCAGCCCAGATCATATTGAAATAGAAATTGACAATCTATTTCTTAATGTCGGCGAAGAATTGGAATTTTATATCAATGGAACGCTGCTCGCTATCGTCAAAGTAAAACGAAACAAAGAGGCTGAATTTGATCACTGGAGTAACGAGGGTGTCAATTTTCCGGCAATTGAAGACAGTGACGAATTGACCATAAAATACCAGAGTTCCGAAGTCCTGAAGGGTACCTTCCGATGAGCCTGACGAGAAAATGAGCGCGGCAACGGAGTCGGTCGCTAGCCGGCGGCGCGGTCTGAAATCGCGCACCAAAACAAATGATCGCTTGCTCATATAAATACCACATTGGTAATGTGCTTGCGGAACCTGATCGCCTCCCAATAAGATGGACACAGTGTTTCCCGGTCATTTTTTATAAAAACAAGGAAAAAACCATGCATAAGCAAGTTGATATCGCCAAGCTTCTACTCCGCGTCAGCCTCGGAATAATGCTCTTACTTCACGGCATCAGCAAGCTACAAAACGGGGTTGGCGGGATTGTCGGCATGGTATCCGGCGCAGGCTTACCGGGCATTCTCGGCTATGGCGTTATTGTAGGAGAAGTAATAGCGCCGCTAATGCTGATTGCGGGCATTTATAGCCGGATTGGTGGTTGGTTGGCAGCGGTGAACATGCTGTTCGCTATTGCTCTGGCTCACAGCGCCGACATATTCGCGCTAGGCAAGGGCGGCGGCTGGGCTATCGAGTTGCAAATGTTCTATTTGGTGAGCGCCATCTGTGTTGGTTTACTGGGTTCAGGCCGCATGGCCGTAAAACCCGATTAACCCCCCTCGCTTGCCGAATGCGCATAGCGTGCACTCGGCTCTAGCTTTGTCTGGCGAGATTACCCATTATCCGCTAGCTGACAACAAACTCATCAAGCTGGGTACTTTCACGGTTTTTCTTAAAGCTCTTATAGTCGCCCGGAAATAGGAAAGGACTAGCACCGGTTGGGGTTTGGTAATAACTGGTGCAACTCGCCGCTCCCCAGGAAAAGTTTCTGCACTCATCCATTACCCAATCATTGTAACTGGCGTGCAGTTTGTCGTTGACCTCAAGCGTGCGCTTGCCCGCGCTGCGCAACTCTGCCAGCAAACGAACAATCATTGCGACGTTAGTTTCTGCCGAGGAAAAATACGTGACCGACAGGACCATCGCATTAGGACCCATCCCCATAAAGTAATTAGGGAAACCGGGCGCGAGAATCCCTTTGTAGGCCTGCGGTGCAACAGCCATCACCTCTGCCAATACCCGCCCCTCGTCGCCCACTACCTCTATCCGATCATAGTCGAGTACTTTGTAGCCGGTGCAATAGACAATGACATCGGCTTCAATCAACTTACCCTCACTGGTAACAATACCCTCAGGCTTCACCTCAGTCGCGCCGACCGGAATCAGGGTCACATTATCGCGATTCAGCGCGGGGTAAAAATCATCGGAGACTAGCGGCCGTTTGCAGCCAAATCGACTCTTGGGAGTAAGCGCTTCATGTAGACTTTTGTCCTTCACAACTTTTTTGATGTGATCTACGGCCATACCTTCAAACATATCCATACGCTTGTGTCCCAGCATGGCCGCCTGATGCATAAAGCCCATCATCTTGGTTTGCAGCGCTCGCACCGCTCGCATAGCGAAGGGAAAAGTGCGAAATACCCAACTCTGCCAGGGCTTGTAGATACGCCTGCCGCGCGGCAAAATTGAGTTCGGGGTGCGTTGCAAGACCGTTAAATGCTCTGCGATTTTCGCAACTTCCGGCACAATCTGTACAGCTGATGCAGCCGACCCCACTACAACCACGCGCTTACCACTAAGATCGACATCGTGTCGCCAATTGGTACTGTGCCAACTCTCTCCTGCGAAATCGTCTATGCCGGGTATGTCGGGCATGACCGGCGTATGCTGATTCCCCATCGCATTGATAATCGCGTCAAATTCGAACTGCTCGCCCTGTTCATTGCTAAGCAACCAACCTTTACCGGCTTGATACTCGGCGCGCACAATTTTGCAATTGAATTTCATATGGCTTTCCAGGCCAAAATTCTTTGCACAGCGCTGAAGGTAGGCCTCTATCTCAGGTTGGGCGACAAAACTCGCCGTCCAATCCGGGTTTGGAGCGCTCGAAAAGGTGTAGGAATGTGCCCACACATCACAGGCCAAACCGGGGTAACTGTGCTGATGCCACGTGCCACCAGCCTTGGCAGCCTTCTCGAAGATGGTAAATTCGCTAAAGCCCTTCTCGAGCAGCTCTCTGCCGGCTGCAATTCCCAGCGGGCCCGCACCGATAATAGCGATGCGCATTTGATTGGATTGACTCATTTATGACCTCGAAAGTAGGCAAAAAAACTCATTTTAATTATCCTGAACCCTATTATCGGGCGGCGACAATGGCAAAACTGCCCGTTGCGTGGGCCAGCAGCTTCTCGTCTGCGTAAATGCTGGATTCGAAATAGGCGACCTTTCTGCCACGATTCAAGCAACGAGTCTCGCAGCGTAAAGGCCCTTGTTTTGCCGGCCGAATATAGCTCATCTTAACTTCAATGGTGGTACACGACTCACCCTCTGACAGTGTCGGATAAACCGCTGCCCCCATACCCGTATCGGCGAGCGCGTATAATACCGCGCCATGCACGACTCCATGCGGATTCATGTGCAACTCATCCTTAACCTCTAGTGTACAGAGGCTACCACCAGCATTCATGTTAACTACCTTTAATCCGATGAGTTCGGCAAATGGATGGTTCATATGTTTTAGATCTCGCTAGTGCAAGGTAGGGTAGGCCAGTTAATCACGCTCTGTTTACGTTAGCGATCCAGACAAATTGGTAGGGCTGCAACTCCAGGCTGCCGCTCAAGTCACCAAGCTCTAAGCCAGAGACCAAATCAATCCAATCATCTGTGGCTATCAGGTTAAGTTCCGTCAATTTAATCGACTGAACAGTTCTACTGATATTATGGAGCGCAAAAATACTCTGGCGCCGATCGCTACTCTGGCGCCAGAAGGCAAACACCTGGCTATTAATATGCAAGGTGTACTGCGTAGCATTGGGATGAAACGCGCGCTGCGCTCTGCGAAGTTGAATGAGCGACTTCAGCCTCTCAAATATCGCCTGATGGCTAGACGCGCTTAACAGGCAGCCTTCAAGTTCTGGCAGTAGCCATTGATGCCGATTAATTGAACGATTGTGACTAGTGTTTTCAACCCGGCGGTAGTCGTTGCGGGTACCGAAAAGGCTGTGAATATAAAAAGCTGGTATACCCTCAAGCGCCAGCATAATGGCGTGGGCGCATATAAAGCGCGCTACCGCGTAGTCATCTTCTCCAGCATGAGTGCCCTTGAGCGCATCAAACAGACTGATATTCATTTCATAAGGACGGTTTTCACCATTATCCAGGGCCCGCCACGAAATTTTCCCTCCGAACTTGCTGATGGTTTCTACCATCGCGGATAGTTCCTCATCGTCGAGCAGGCCTTCCGCAGGGCGAAGACCAATACCGTCGTGCGAAGCTATAAAATTAAAATAGGCGGTACCGTCCTGGGCTGGAGGCATGCTCATCAGCCAAGTTTTGAGGTGGCTGCAATCTTCACGGAGAAAACTGTTGAGCAACAAAGGTGGCAAGGAAAAGTTGTAAACCATATGGGCTTCATTAGCATTGCCAAAGTAACTCAGGTTTTCTCGGTTGGGAATATTGGTTTCCGTTATGATGATGCCGTCGTTAGCGTAATGCTCTACAACGGTTCGAATCAAACGCACTATCTCATGGGTTTGGGGCAGGTTCAGGGAACTGCTGCCGATCTCCTTCCAAAGAAAGGCAATGGCGTCGAGCCTGAATATCCGGATACCTCGATCCAGATAGAGCTTGATGATACCCAGAAATTCCAGCAATACACTTGGGTTCCTGAAATCCAGATCGACCTGATCGTGACTAAAAGTACACCACACATACTTTAAACCTCCCGCCGTTTCAGTCGGCCGGAGCAAGGGACTGGTGCGCGGTCTAACGACTGCGCTCAAATTATCGTCGGGGGATGCTTCAAAAAAATAGTCGTGGCCGATGCCCTCTCCCTTTTTGAAGTTATCAAACCAGAGACTGCGGCTGGAGCAATGATTGATAACGCAGTCAGCCATGAGTTTAAAATTCTCACCGATAGCCTCAACATCAGCCCACTCTCCCAGCGAGGGATTTACTTCAACGTAGTTAATAACCGAAAAACCATCGTCTGAACTGTAGGGATAAAAAGGTAGAATATGCACCGCCGAGATTTCATCGCGGAGGTGCTGATCAAGAAATCTCTTCAACACACTCAGCGGCTTTTCCTTCTCTGACTGAATGCTGTCACCGTAGCTAATCAACCAAACGTCGCGTTCATCCCAGTGATTGGCAAAAGGCCGCGGCGCCGTGGTGTGCTCGTCAAAGCCCATAAGCTCAATGATACGCCCACACAGCTCATGGGCGTAATCGTCGCCGTATATAAATCGCAGTTGATCCCTTAGCGTTGCGGTAAGCAGGTCTAGACCGGTTTGTTCAGACACTCGCGGAAAATTCCTTGCTATCGGCTTCCACAGCCTCTTTTAGATCATCAAGTATGGTGGGTATCGCACTGATAACGCGGTTCCAACTGGGAATAAATGGCGTTTCCATCGGGTTGTCCAGAAACACACCACCGGCCTTCACAATGTTGCCGGCAAATAACTCAACGGCCTGCTCTTCGCGATGAATGTCCAGCGACAAGCCGTTCATTACTGCATCGTTGTAATACATTTCAACGAAATCGAGCGCAGTGCGATAGTAGGTCGCCTTTAGCGAGCGGAAGCATTCGTTAGAAAATACAACGCCATTAATGGCGAGCTTTCTAAAAACAGCCTTGGCAATATCGATCGACATTTTGGAAAGTCCACCGCTATCATCGTGCTCTGACAGACTTTGGTGCTTGTGATCATAGCGATCAGCAATATCAACCTGGCAGAGACGGTTGGTGGAATAGTTCCGATAAACCTCTGACAAAATGCCAATCTCCAAACCCCAGTCACTGGGAATTCGCAGATCGCGAATAACATCGGCCTGCATTGAAAATTCACCGGCCAGCGGGTAGCGAAAGCAATCCAGATAATCGAGGTAGTCGATCTCTGGGTAGATTTTTTTCAGTGAGCGGATCAGAGGAGTAACCAGTAAACGGCTGACGCGCCCGTTTATCGTCGTGTCGGTTACCCGGGCGTAATAGCCCTTACAAAACTCATAGCTAAACGCAGGGTTGGCTACGGGATAAAACAAACGCGCAGGCAATGATCTATCGTAGGTAAGGATGTCGCAATCGTGCAAGGCCACCGCCTTACCTTTGCCTGAGGCCAATACATAGCCCAAGCAAAACCAGGCGTTGCGGCCCTTGCCAGGCTCTTGGGGCGACAAACCCTTTTCTTGCAGCCGCTGATCCAGCGCTTTCAATCGCGGACCGTCATTCCACAAGATTCTATGCTGCTGCGGGAGACGAGCGAAAAACTCAATCGCGTGGCGGAATTCCGCTTCGCTGGCGCGATCAAGGCCGATAACAATTTCACCGATATAAGGGACATTAGCAAGCTGGGTAACAATGGACTCCAGTGCCTCACCCTGTAATTCCGAATAGAGGCTGGGCAGTACCAGACTCATAGGCCTGCTCGCGGCAAACTTGACGAGTTCTTGCTCCAGATCGGCCAACGGCCGATCATTCAAATTGTGCAGGGTGGCTACGGCACCACTTTGATAAAAATCACCCATTTAAAACTTCCCTGATCAGTTTAGTGCAGCGCCCTTTCAAACCCTGTCGCGTAAGATAGCCAACACGGCTTCGTTCCAGCCCGCAGGCCCAATCAACTCTGTTGTAATCAGGCGCTTGTGGCCCGCGATCGTTAGCACTTCGTGTTTAGCACTGCGAACGACGACCGCGATATCGGCCAATTCAAGCATGGCACGATCATTTGCGCTGTCGCCAAGTGCAATCACAGTCCCCTCTTCCTGAGGATAGCAGGTTCGGATAAGCTCCCGCATTGCCATCCCTTTGTCGCAGGGCCCCATAATATGCAGGAAGCGCCCGCCCTGAATACACTGCAAGTTTTGTGCCTGCAAAAGGGATATAAAGGCTGACATCGCCGCCGCGCTGTCTCTCCAGATTAGGGGCTCGGTATAATCCCGTGCCAGTGACTGCTGCGCCTGCTCCTGCGTAAGCCCTGTGTGGGCCACGAGCTCGCTTACGGACATATCACTGTACGAGGTAAAATGGAAACCGGCCTGTCGCGCTTCTTTTAATGCAGCGACTAATTTAGCCCTTGCAGTACCTACTGCTTTAATTAGCGAACCCTCGGCGCTATAGATGGCAGAGCCATTTTCCACGATATAGGGCGTTGCCAGGCCTATTTTCTGCAACAAGGCACCCAGCTCAGCGCGAGTCTTGCTGGTATTCAAAATAACAGGGATTTTAAGGCGCGCTAATTCGGCCAGAGCCGGACGAGCCGCAGCGAAAGAATACGTGGTGTGATCTAGGAGGGTGCCATCGAGATCGCTAACGACGAGCATGGCATCGCTCGGGCATAGCAACGATCAATGCCTTGCATTGCACAAGGCATTGATCAGTTATTTTAGTGTACGTGACCGTGCTCAAGTTCTTCAGCAGAGGCCTCTCGCACAGATTCGATCGTGACATCGAAGTTCAACACCTGTCCTGCTAGCGGGTGGTTACCGTCAACCAATACGGTTTCTTCGGTCACTTCGCGCACAACAACCATTTGCATTTGGCCGCCTTCGCCCTGCGCCTGAAACTGCATGCCGGCTTCAATGCTCTCTACGCCCTGAAAGGCTTCGCGAGGCACCTGCTGCAGCATGTCGGGGTTGAAGTCGCCGTAGCCATCTTCAGGCTGGACAACAACTTTCAGGCTGTCGCCCTTAGCTTTGTCCGTCAGTGCGTTTTCCAGACCGGGAATGATACCGCCGTGCCCATGGAGATAGGTTAAGGGCTCGCCGCCGGCGGACGAATCCAGTGTTTTACCTTCTTCGTCAGTCAGTGTGTAGTGAATAGCCACTGCACAGTCATTTGCAATTTTCATAATAAGCTCCGTAATTTCAGGGCGACAGAATGCCAGCTTGCGCCGCGAAGGTCACGAAAATGGGCGAAATTAGCCGATTTTTCCTGAAATCAGAGCCATGGCCAACTCACCTGCTCTTTAATTGATCAATTCTTTGGTCAATATAGTGCCTAAATGCCGAATCTGCCGCATAGGTGTGCGCTTGGCGCTGCCACCAGCCCTGAACATGACTTGCAGAGAGCATGCGGTCCATTATTGGTCCGTAGCGCTTAAGAAAGCCCGCGTCTATCCGCGACAGCTCGTGCACATTGGCAAATTGGGAAAACATCGAAAACATCATCATGCCAAAGCGCGAGCGCTCTTCCTCGCTCAAACTCTCGGGCTTACTGATTGCGGTATTCCATAAATGGAAAAGCTCGCTATCAGACCATATCGAAGCCATAAAGACTGAGAAATCAGCGCCCAGTTGTTGCTGTGCACTGGCCACAAAAGAACGACGCGCATCTTTAATTTGCAAAGCGAGGTAAATCAACGACAAAAAAACCGCGCTTGCGCCCAGCACATCGGCCAGCGCACTAATTTGACCCCAATTCATTGCTGCAGCTCCTCCTTAAATGGCTGTTGAGGCCACATAGGCCTGCCCAAGAGTATAGGCATTAGCATTCAGGATCAGCGACTTTGTGTTTCCTGAATAATACGCTGCCCCAAATCCACGATCTCTCTACGCAGCCATATATGGCCGGGGTCGTGCTGCAATAGCGGACTCCAAGCCAGCTTTAACTCGATTGGAATTATCATAAAGGGAGGTTTGCGCAGCGCGAGCCGGGAATCATGAGCATGCACGAGAGCAACCTGCGTGGGCAATGTTGCGATCAGGTCAGGCTGCTGCGCCAGCTGCGCCGCAATCTGATAATGCCGGGTAAACAGACGTATGCGACGCGTGCGGCCGGATTCCGCCAAGGCCTCATCAACCCAACCCAGACGCTGGGGATCTTTGGTACTCATACCGCGCCCTACCCCCATGCCGGTTTTACTCACCCAAATATGGGGTGCCTCCAGGTAGCTATCAAGATTGAAATCTTCAAGGACCGGATTGTTGGCGCTCATGAGGCAGGAGAAGCTGTCACGCCAAACCGTTGCCTGATGGAAAGATTGTGGCAATTGATCAAAGCGATTGATCGCCATATCAATCTTGCCCTGCTCCAAGTCCTGAAAGGACACATCGCTGGGAGTGAGGATATCCAGAGTAATTTCCGGCGCGCTATCGCGCAGCTCGTTCATCAACGGCGCCAGCAAAGTCGATTCGGCATAATCCGTAGCCATAATCCGGAACACGCGGGTACTGCTCATCGCGTCAAATTCGGCTACCGGTAAAACGGCTTTTTCTACAGCGGCAAGGATGCCGCGTACCTGCGGTTGCAGCTCATTGGCTCGCTCGGTAGGCGTCATGCCTTCGCTGGTGCGCACCAGCAGCGGATCGCCAAAAAGTTCGCGCAAACGGCGCAAACCATTGCTCAACGCGGGTTGGGTAATGCCCAACTGCTCAGCAGCGCGAGTCACATTTTTTTCGCGCAACAAGACATCGAGGTAGACCAGCAAATTCAGGTCAACGCGGGACAAATTCATTAAATAAATGCTCCCCAAGTGTTAATCATTCTTGAAAATCATTAAACCAGAAGCACCGCGCGAAGAAAACAAAAAAAGCCCGGCTATTGCCGGGCCAAGCCTCACACTGACAGGTATGAAGTCGGAGTAGCCAAGCGACTTAGGCGCGCTTGGCTTTAAGTTCACGTCGGCGTGCATGCAGCACCGGTTCGGTGTAGCCATTAGGTTGCTCGACACCTTTGAAAACCAGTTCGCAGGCAGCCTGAAAGGCGACATTGCCATCAAAGTCCGGCGCCATATTGACGTATTCCGGGTCATTCGCGTTTTGACGGTCAACCACTGCCGCCATCCGCTTTAAGGTTTCCATTACCTGCGCTTCGCTACAAATGCCGTGACGCAACCAGTTGGCAATGTGCTGACTGGAGATGCGCAATGTTGCGCGATCTTCCATTAAGCCCACGTCGTCGATATCGGGTACTTTTGAACAACCTACGCCGTGATCGATCCATCGCACCACATAGCCGAGAATACCCTGAGCGTTGTTATCCAGCTCGTTTTGAATCTCTTCAGCGCTCCAGTTAGTACTTTTAGCCACCGGAAAACTGAGAATATCATCCAGCGCAGCACGTTGGCGGTCAGCCAATTGTGCTTGAACCTCGGCTACGTTCACTTGATGGTAGTGCATCACATGCAGAGTTGCCGCTGTCGGCGACGGCACCCAGGCGCAATTGGCGCCGGCTTTCGGATGACCGATTTTGGCCTCCATCATGGCCGCCATTTCGTCGGGCATGGCCCACATACCTTTACCGATCTGGGCGCGACCGCTTAGGCCACACTCCAGACCAATATCCACGTTCCAGTCTTCGTAGGCTTTAATCCAGGCCTGTTGCTTCATGTCGGCCTTACGCACAAAAGCGCCGGCTTCCATGCTGGTATGAATTTCATCGCCGGTGCGATCCAGAAATCCGGTGTTAATGAATATCACACGCTCGCGGGCGGCATGTATGCAGGATTTCAAATTCACCGTGGTACGGCGCTCCTCATCCATGATGCCAATTTTCAGTGTGTTCGGCGCAAGACCCAATGCAGCTTCAACGCGGCCGAACAACTCAACCGCAAACGCCACCTCTTCCGGCCCGTGCATTTTCGGCTTAACGATATAGACACTGCCCTCTCGGGAATTGCGCAGGCTGCCCGTTTGCTTGAGGTCGTGCATGGCCGCCAGAGAAGTCACCATGGCATCCATAATGCCTTCTGGAATTTCGTGTCCGTCAGCGTCAATAATTGCGTCGTTAGTCATCAGATGGCCAACATTACGCACGAGTAGCAAGCTACGGCCGTGCAAAACTAATTTGCCGCCATCGGCCGCGGTGAATACACGGTCTTCTGCGAGACGTCGCGTCAATTCGCGATCGCCTTTCATAAATTTCTCTTCCAGCTTTCCAGTCATTAATCCGAGCCAGTTGCGATACACAAGCACCTTGTCTTCCGCATCTACGGCTGCAACGGAATCTTCGCAATCCTGGATAGTCGTGAGGGCAGATTCCAGCACCACGTCTTTGACATGCGCAGAATCGGTTTTTCCGATGGGGTGCTCGGCATCTATCTGGATGTCGATATGCAGGCCATTGTGGGCCAGAAGCACGTTGCTAGGCGCAACTGCGTCACCGGCATAACCAACAAATTGCCGGGGCTCAGCCAGCGCTTGGGTGCTACCGTCTTTCAGGCTTACAGCCAGCGCACCGTCAACTACCTGATAAGCAGTGGCATCCGCATGGGAGCCCGATGCCAGCGGCGTGTTTTGGTCGAGAAACTTACGATCGTAAGCAACAACCATGTTTCCGCGCACCGGGTTATAGCCTTTTCCCCTATCTGCGCCGCCATCTTCACGGATAACATTGGTGCCGTAGAGCGCATCGTACAAGCTACCCCAGCGAGCGTTGGCTGCGTTGAGCGCATAGCGTGCGTTCATCACAGGCACGACCAATTGTGGCCCGGCCAGAGTAGCTATTTCGCTGTCTACATTCGTGGTGCTGACACTGACGTCGGCTGGCTCAGGTAGCAGGTAGCCAAGCTTTTCCAGAAAAGCGCGATAGTCGCCTGCATCAAATTTCGGGTTTTCGCGGTGCCAGCTATCTATCGTGGCCTGCATTTCATCGCGCACTGCCAGCAAGCGGCGATTTTTTGGAGCCAAATCAGCCAACAGACTCGCCAGCTCAGACCAGAAATGATCGGGGTCGACTCCGGTACCCGGCGCAATTTCCTCGTTGACCAGTCGGTAAAGCGGCTCAGCTATCTTTAATCCGCTATGCTCAATACGGTGGTCACTTGAAGAAGACATGCCTACTCCTTAAAAACAGAAAATCACCGCCCACATCGCCTTGAGAATGGAGAGCAGCGCCAATAAATATGCCGATAATGTTAGTCACGGCAGCCAGATTCCGCAAATCAATCCATATTATCCACGTAATTCATTAAGGGAATAGCGAAAACTACCCGAATTGTCCCTGGCTCTTCATATATGTAGAGCTTTTTAAGGCCTACAATGGGTATTCAGTCCGAGAATTCAGGGAGGGGCTGATTACTCAAAGGCCACACCCTTCTATTCCGAAGAAATATAGCGAATATAGAATCTATAAATTAGATAAATTGGGGGCCGCGACCTAGAATACCCGTCAAACGCCACTTCCATTTTCGAATCAATAAGGGATCGATTATGTCTGACTACCGCTCACAAATAGACGCCATTGCCAAGCTGCGCGAGCAGATGGGTGACACCTGGAGAGATATTAACCCCGAGTACGCCGCTCGCATGAAGCTGCAAAACCGCTTTAATACTCACCTCGACATCGCCAAGTACACCGCAGGCATCATGCGCAAGGACATGGCTGATTACGACGCCGACACGTCCAAGTACACCCAGTCACTGGGCTGCTGGCACGGCTTTATCGGCCAACAAAAGCTCATTTCCATTAAGAAGCACTTCGGCACAACCGACAAGAGCTACCTCTACTTGTCCGGCTGGATGGTTGCAGCGCTACGCAGCCAGTTTGGTCCTTTGCCCGACCAATCAATGCATGAAAAAACTTCTGTTGCCGATCTGATTGCCGAGCTCTACACCTTCCTCAAGCAAGCCGATGCGTGGGAGCTGAACCACCTGTTCCGCAATCTGGACGACGCTCGTGAAAAAGGCGACGACGTTGCCGCCAAGGCCATCGAAAAGCAAATCGACGCTTTCGAAACTCACGTTGTTCCTATAATTGCTGACATCGATGCCGGTTTCGGTAACGCTGAAGCAACTTACCTGCTGGCCAAGAAAATGATCGAAGCCGGTGCTTGCTGCATCCAGATCGAAAACCAGGTTTCCGACGAGAAGCAGTGCGGTCACCAGGACGGTAAAGTCACAGTACCGCACGAAGACTTCCTCGCGAAAATCCGCGCTGTACGTTACGCCTTCCTTGAGCTGGGTATCGACGACGGTGTTATCGTTGCCCGTACTGACTCACTGGGCGCCGGCTTGACCAAGCAAATCGCAGTAACCACTGAGCCGGGCGATCTGGGCGACCAGTACAACGCCTTCTTGGACGGTGACTACATCACTAGCGCTGACGATATTCAAAACGGCGACGTTGTTATCAAAGCCAACGGCAAATTACTCAAGCCCAAGCGCCTGCGCAGCGGCCTGTTTCAATTCAAGGCTGGCTCAGGTGAAGACCGCGTTGTCCTGGACTGTATCACTAGCCTGCAAAACGGTGCTGATTTGCTCTGGATCGAAACCGAGAAGCCTCACGTTGGCCAGATCGCCGGCATGGTTAACCGTATTCGCGAAGTTGTACCCAACGCGAAACTGGTTTACAACAACAGCCCGTCTTTCAACTGGACGCTGAACTTCCGTCAGCAAGTATTCGACATCATGGAAAGCGAAGGAAAAGACGTTTCTGCCTATGACCGTGCAGGCCTGATGGCTGAGAAGTACGACGAGACAGAACTGGCCAAATTGGCTGATGAGAAAATCCGCACCTTCCAACGCGACGCGTCGCGTGAAGCCGGCATCTTCCATCACCTGATCACGCTGCCGACTTACCACACTGCGGCACTGTCTACTGACACGCTGGCACGAGGCTACTTCGGTGACGACGGCATGCTGGCTTACGCCGGTGGCGTTCAGCGTCGCGAAATTCGCGAAGGCATCGCCACGGTTAAGCACCAGGACATGGCTGGCTCCAACATCGGCGACGACCACAAAGAATACTTTGCGGGCGAGGCTGCACTGAAAGCCGGTGGTAAAGACAACACCATGAACCAGTTTGGCTAATGAGCGCTATGCTCTTAGGCTAAATGAATACGGAAAGGGGGTGACATTGTGTCGCCCCTTTTTTGGTTATAGCGCCAGCTTCACAGAATTTGCATAAGCTGATTACAAGTGAACGTTCAGACATTTAGGCGCCCACAAGGAGGTCTCATGACAAAAATTTCTACCCCTGACCTGTGTGATGCTCACGGCGACAAGGTGCAAGTGGCCGACCCCATATTCAAACACTACGGCGGTATCGAAAACTTCTACGGTGAAATGGCGACCGTCAAATGCTTCGAAGACAATTCCAAAGTGGGCGAATCGCTGCGCAGCAAGGGCGACGGTAAAGTATTAGTCGTCGATGGCGGCGGATCATCCCGTCGATCATTGCTGGGCGATAAGTTAGTACGCATGGCACTAGACAATGGCTGGAAAGGTATTATCGTATACGGCTATATTCGCGACCTCGAAGATATCGCGGATATGGACATAGGCGTAATGGCTTTAGGCAGCATTCCGCGTAAAACCGAAAAACGCGGTGAAGGCCGTACTTGCGTCGACCTGCAGTTCGCAGGACTGAACTGCAAGCCGGGTAATTTCATTTACGCCGACAAAACCGGCATTATCGTCTCACAAGACGCTCTTACGCTCAGCGCGCTCAACGACAACGCCGCCTGAGCAATAATTACCGCAAACGCGGACAAAAAGGAGAAGTTATGAAACTCGGAATGATGCTGGGCTATTCTGGCAAAAAACTCACATTGCCCATGGAGCTGATCAAGCAAGCGGAAAAACTCGGCTTTGATTCAGTCTGGACCGCAGAAGCCTATGGCTCAGACGCGGTCAGCCCCGCTGCCTGGATTCTCGCGCAAACGGAGAAAATGAAAGTCGGCACTTGCATCATGCAAATGCCTGCGCGAACTCCCGCGATGGCGGCCATGACCGCTATTACACTGGACCAGCTGTCCGAAGGCCGTTTTCTGGTAGGTCTCGGTGCTTCCGGCCCACAGGTTGTTGAAGGCTGGCACGGCGTGCCCTACGGCAAGCCCGTTACCCGCGCCAAAGAATACATTCAAATTATGCGTAAAATCATGGCGCGCGAAGAAGCCTGTGAATTTGACGGCGTCATGTACCAAATGCCGGTAAAAGGTCCTGGCACGACAGGTCTCGGCAAGCCTCTGAAATCCATTTTACACGGCAACCCTAATATCCCCATGTATCTGGCATCGATTACGCCAGCCGGCTTGGCTAACGCAGCTGAAGTAGCCGACGGCGTATTCCCGATCTTCATGATCCCGGAGAGATTCGACGTATTGAAGAAAGATCTCGACAGAGGCTTCGCAAAAAGCGGTCGCAGCATAGACAACTTTGACGTTGCGCCAAGCGTGCCCGTCATCATGGACGACAATGTCGATGGCTGCCGTGCCTTTGTAAAAGACTTCCTTGCGCTCTACATCGGCGGCATGGGCGCAAAAGGTAAAAACTTCTATACCGATTACGCCACACGCTTGGGATACGGAGCAGAAGCCGAGAAAATTCAGGATCTGTATCTGGCCGGCAACAAAAAAGAAGCCATTGCTGCGGTGCCTGACAAACTGGTTGATGAAATTGCGTTGGTCGGTCCCGAAGCCCGTATTCGTGAGCGCGCCAAAGACTGGAAAGCCGCAGGAGCTCGCGGTGAAGTTGGCACCATGCTGATCAACGCCCAGCAGCCTGAAGTTTTGCCGATTCTGGCAGACTGCATCCTCTAGCACTAACTGACATTCGCCAGCAGGACTGGCTCCTACAAGAATCGCCTCGTAGGAGCCAGTCCACCCATTCCCCAAAGCCTTACTTCGCAATACCCTCTCTAGCGGTTATCATCACACTCTCTATATCTTTCTCGGAGCTTCCCGACTCGTGACAACCATAACCCGCCGGTTGGCGCTGGCTATTCTGAATGGCTTCGATGCCTTCTTTGCCGAATACAAAAACATCACTCTGGGCGCCCAAGCTCGCTTTGAGGCCGCTGACTGGCCAGCTGCACAAAAAGCCATGCGAGACCGCCTGGACTTATGGAAACAGAAACGAGCGATTGTGGCCGAAGCAGCCACAACGATCACCGCGGGCGGCGTATACGACCGGGACAACTGGGAAGTTGCCAAGTCAGAGTTTTCAGATCTGATTCAACATCACGTCAACTTCGAAATTGCCCAGTCATTTTTTAATTCCATCTACTGCTATATCTTCAAGCACGAAAAAGTGCGCGATTTGCATGCCTTCGTCTCGGCCCCGCATGGCTACAAGCCCGAAGGCGGTGAACAGATTATCCACACCTACCCCTTCAGCGGTGACGGCACGGGCGTTGTACGACAGATGCTAGACAACTGCCATTTCAACATTCCCTGGGAAGATCAGGAGCGCGATATTGGCTTTATTATGGATGTGGTTAGAAAAGACATACTCCCTAAACTTGATCTAAAAAATCATCAAGCCCGGGCCGAAACACTGGAGTCATTGTTTTTCCGAAATAAAGCAGCTTATCTTGTTGGCCGTGTTGTTTGTGGCAAGCTCTCATTACCTTTTGTACTACCAATCCAGAATAGTGGCGAAGGCTCTGTGTATGTAGACACCCTTCTGCATGACCCCGACGATATCAGTATCGTCTTCAGCTTTAGTCGCAGCTACTTCATGGTCGACGCATCGATCCCCTCCGAGTACGTGGCATTTCTGCAAAAACTCATGCCACACAAGGAAATCTTCGAACTCTACAATGCCATGGGCATGCCCAAGCATGGCAAATCGGAATTCTACCGTTTTGCAGTAGACGAAACGCTCAATAGCACCGCGCCTTATATCACTGCGCCGGGTATTAAGGGCATGGTCATGCTGGTATTTACCCGACCCGATTTCGACTACGTGTATAAAGTCATCAAAGACCGCTTCACTCCACCCAAGGAAATGACTCAGGAACATGTCAAAGCCTGCTACAGCCTGGTGAAGCGCTGGGACCGTGGTGGGCGAATGGCGGATACGCAAGAATTCAATAATCTCGCCTTCGATCGCCGCCGCTTTTCTGATGAACTGATGGCAGAACTTGAAAAAGAAGTGCCGTCCAAAATTTCTGAAAGTGGCAATGCGCTGGTGTTCAAGCACGTTTACGTTGAACGCAAGATGATTCCGCTAAACCTGTACCTGAAAGACTGCACCGAAGAAGAGTTGCACAGCGTCATGGATGAGTACGGCAGCGCTATCAAACAGCTAGCGGCAAACAATATATTTCCCGGTGATATGCTGCTCAAAAATTTCGGGGTAACACGCCACGGCAGGGTCGTGTTCTACGATTATGATGAACTGTGCCCCCTCACCGATTGCAATTTCAGAGCCCTGCCCCAAGCCCAAAATGACGAGCAGGAAATGGCCACGCAGCCCTGGTATGAGGTCAAACCCGAAGACGTATTTCCAGAGGAATTTCGATTATTCTTTTCTGGCAATCAACGAGCAAAGAAAGTGTTCGACAAGCTACATAGTGACCTGTACGAACCTGAGTTTTGGCGCGATCTTCAGATCAAGATTAAAAACGGCTTTATACCAGACCTCTTCCCCTACCGACGCAGACAGCGATTTCAACAGCGTCAATAATCGCGAGCAGGGCTCGCTCCTACAGACATCTAGTGTAGGAGGCTGCCCTGCAGGCGAACAAACTACAGTAGCAGGCGCCTGATATCCGAAAGCGCCTCGGCCAGGAAAGTAAAGAAACGCCCTGCATCCGCACCGTTAATTGCCCGATGGTCGTAGGACAGGGACAGCGGCAGCATTTCTCTCGGAACAAATTGCTTACCATCCCACACCGGCTTTGTCGTTAGCTTGGAAACACCGAGTATGGCCAGTTCAGGCGTGTTCACAATCGGTGTAAAACCCTGTCCGCCAATGCTGCCCAGGCTGGAAATAGTAAAGCAACCACCCTGCATATCCTGCGGCTTCAGTTTGCGATTTTTCGCCTTAGCCGCCAATTCAGCAGTTTCTGTCGCCAGCTCCCACAAGGATTTTTTATCGACATCGCGCACAACCGGCACAACCAAGCCCGCCGGTGTATCCACCGCGATTCCGATATGTACATACTTTTTGTAAACGATACTTTCGCCATTGTCGGCCAGCGCCGCATTAAACTTGGGGTTAGCACGCAGAGCCGCAGCACAAGCTTTCAGTAAAAATGGCAGAGGCGTCATCTTCACGCCTTTTTGCTCAGCTTCAGCTTTTAGGCTTTTGCGAAATAGCTCGAGCTCCGTAATATCCGCATCATCAAACTGCGTAACATGCGGCACATTCAACCAGCTGCGATGCATATTCGCAGCTGTGAGCTTGTTCAATTTACTTAATGCTACTTTCTCAAACTCGCCAAATTCGGCGTAATCGACTTCCGGCACCGCCGGGATGCCCACGCCGGTTGCTGCCGAACTGGTCTTGTTTTCTACGAGATCTTTTACATAGCTCTGTAGATCTTCTTTCAATACACGGCCTTTGGGACCGGAACCCGATACGGCCCTTAGGTCTATCGAAAACTCGCGCGCCAATTTACGCACGGCCGGACCGGCATATACCTCAGAACCTTTACTCGCCAAGGCCTTTTCCGGGAGAGCCTGCGGGTTACTCTCGGTGGCGACCCCACTCTGGCTAAGTGCTTTATCCTGGCTTACCGGAGGCTGCGCACTTTCACCTGAAGTTTTATCTGGAGCAGCCGGCTTGGAACTCGAAGCCGCCAAGCCCTTACCTGATGCCTGAGTCAGCATCACCAGAATACTGTCGCCCTGTTTTACCGAGTCACCTACTTTTAAAGAAAGCGATTCAACCTTACCCGCAAACGGCGCAGGAATCTCCATCGAGGCCTTATCGGATTCCAGCACCACCAGTGAATCGCCTTCACTAATGTCATCGCCTTCATTGACGCAAACTTCAATCACATCTACCGCATCTTCAGTACCGATATCAGGCACAGACACAGCTTGGGATTTGCCAGCTTCGCTTGGGTCGGAGCTCGCTTCGCTGGACGCTTCTTCTTTGGCAGGGGCCATAGCGGCGGCCGCCGTATCTTCGCTTGTATGCTTCGACTCGCTTTTTCCTGCGTCGGCACCTTCACCGCTAATCTCCAGCTCTATTAGCTCATCATCTTTGCCGACGCTCTGTCCACTGGATACTAAAATCGCGAGGACCTTACCTGCCTTGGGTGAGGGTACCTCCATCGACGCTTTGTCGGACTCCAGTACAACCAATGAATCTTCGGCTGCCACTTCATCACCCACCGAAACGCAAATTTCAATAACTTCAACCTGATCCGAACCGACATCAGGAATTTTGATAATTTCTTTGCTCACAAAATTGTCCTTGTGTCTCAGGAAAACAGGGGGTCGGATTTATCAGCTCCAATACCCAGTTTCTTCATGGCTTTGCTAATTACCGATTTTTCCAATTTGCCATCATCAACAAGCGCCTTCAAAGCAGCTAGAGCAACAAAGTTTCGGTCTACCTCAAAGTGCTCACGCAGTTTTGCGCGGGTATCTGAGCGACCAAAACCGTCGGTACCCAACACCACATAACGCCCTGGAATAAAGGGCCGGAGCTGCTCACCGTAGGCTTTCATGTAGTCCGTAGAACAAATAAAGGGGCCGCTGTAAGCCGACAACTGCTGGGTAACAAAGGGCACTTTTTCTTCTGCATTAGGATGCAGTAAGTTGTGGCGTTCACAGCTCGCGCCATCGCGCTGCAATTGATTAATGCTTGTAGCGCTCCAGACATTCGCCGCCACCCCAAAATCCTTAAGGATCAGCGCAGCAGCTTCCACTTCTCGCAATATCGTACCTGAGCCCAACAATTGAACCTGATGCTTGGCTTTTTTGTCTTTATTCTCGGTCAGCAAATACAAGCCGCGCACAATGCCTTCTTCACAGCCCGCCGGCATTTCCGGGTGAATATAATTTTCATTCATCACGGTAACGTAGTAGAAGACATTCTCCTTGTCCTGATACATACGCTTCATGCCGTTCTGAATAATCACCGTCAATTCATGCGCATAGCTTGGGTCATAGGATATGCAATTCGGAATCATGTTGGCCATGAGATGACTATGCCCATCCTGATGTTGCAAGCCCTCCCCATTCAAAGTGGTGCGGCCCGAGGTGGCCCCCATAAGAAAGCCCCGCGCTTGACTATCCCCTGCGGCCCAGGCGAGATCCATGATGCGCTGAAAGCCGAACATAGAGTAGAAGATATAGAAGGGGATCATCGGCAACTTGTGGTTGCTATAAGACGTAGCCGCGGCCAGCCAAGCGGAGAATGCCCCGGCTTCGTTAATGCCTTCCTCCAGAATTTGACCCTGCTTGTCTTCTTTGTAATACATGATCTGGTCGGAATCATGGGGGGTATAGCGCTGCCCCTGCGAAGAATAAATACCCAGCTGCCTGAACATTCCTTCCATACCAAAGGTGCGCGCTTCATCCGGAACGATAGGCACCACGACTTTGCCGATACTCTTATGTTTCACCAAGGTAGACAGTGTTCGAACAAAGGACATCGTGGTGGAAATTTCGCGTTTGCCACTACCTTTTAATTGTCCGCTAAGCTCGTCCAGAGTCGGTACGACCAGGGCTTCAAAATCTTTGCGCCGCGCGGGCAAATAGCCACCAAGCTTATCCCGACGCTTACGCATGTAAACCATTTCCGGACTATCTTCCGCCGGGCGGTAATAGGGAACGTCTTTAAGTTCCGAATCTGAAATCGGTACAGCAAAGCGATCACGGAATTTTTTAAGACTCTCCAAATCGAGCTTTTTAATACCGTGCGTTTCGTTCTGGGCTTCACCCCCCTTACCCATGCCATAGCCTTTGACTGTCATGGCCAGAACGACTGTGGGTTGACCCTTATGCTCTACCGCATTGGCGTAGGCAGCATAGACTTTGTAGGGGTCGTGACCGCCGCGATTCAGGTACATAATATCGTCGTCAGACAGGTCTTTGACCATGTCTAACAATTCGGGATACTTGCCAAAAAAGTGCTCTCGCGTATACGCGCCGCCATTGGCTTTATAATTCTGCAATTCACCGTCACAGACCTCGTTCATGCGGCGCTTGAGAAAACCGTCCGTATCTTTTTCAAGAAGTTTGTCCCAATGACGCCCCCATATCACCTTGATGACATTCCAGCCGGCGCCACGGAACACACCTTCGAGTTCCTGAATAATTTTGCCGTTACCCCGAACCGGTCCATCAAGGCGTTGAAGATTACAGTTGACCACAAAAACCAGATTATCGAGATGCTCGCGTCCGGCGAGGGATATCGCACCCAAGGATTCCGGCTCATCGCACTCCCCGTCGCCGAGGAAGCACCAGACTTTGCGATCGGTCTGATCCGTCAGCTCGCGGCTGTGCTGATACTTCATCACATGCGCCTGATAAATCGCCTGTATGGGCCCCAAACCCATACTCACGGTCGGAAACTGCCAGTAATCGGGCATTAGCCAAGGATGGGGATAGGACGACAGTCCATTGCCGTCGACTTCGCGGCGAAAGTTATCTAGCTGATCTTCGTTGAGTCGGCCTTCGAGATAGGAGCGCGCATACATGCCCGGCGCGCTGTGGCCCTGGTAGTAAATCAGGTCGCCTTTTTCACCGCCTTTGAAGAAATAGTTAAAGCCAACGTCATATAAGGTTGCGGCCGAGGAGAAAGAAGAAATGTGCCCGCCCAAGCCTTCGTCATTGTCATTGGCCCGCATGACCATGGCCAGCGCGTTCCAACGTATCAGGGAACGTATTTTGCGCTCCATGAAAAGATCGCCCGACATGCGCTTTTCAGCCGTCGGTTCGATCGTATTTCTGAAGGGAGTAGTTATCGCCGGCGGTAAACGCGTGCCTTTTTGTGCGGCATGGCGAAACAATATTTTTAACAGATAGGCGGCTCGGGCGCGCCCCTGATTACGCAGCACTCCGTCAAGCGCTTCCAGCCACTCTTGAGTTTCCTGCGGATCTAAATCTTCACGAAGCTGCTCACGCAGCACCTCGAGTTCCTGAAGCATGCAAACCGTCCCTTACCAACCAAGTAAATGCCAAGGGGTAACTTATTCAAAGAATAGCTCACCCCGGTTATGACCCGGTGTGTAAACCACCTTCGAATCTGCAACTTCGAAATCGCGACGAGCCTAACGCTCTCCGACGCTGAAGATTTGCCGATAGGTGAAGATTATCACCTGGCCATAGCTGTGCTAACTGCCTTTTGAGCTGCTCTGCACCTGTTTGAATTGTCGATTACCGACCGGGGTTCAAGCCGTTCAGGCCACCCGCTTACTGTAAAATTTTTACAGGTTTACTCTGGAACTGCAAGGGCAATTCCAAAAACAAAGCGAATCCGCACTATAGTAATCACCGAAAACATTCTAATTTTTAGCGAGTTAAGCGAGCGGCGGTGCGACTACATTTTTTGTAGTTTTACTACAAACCGGCGCCGATACGCGGATGCTCATACAAAAAATACTGGCGCTTTTCCCCCACACTTGTAGGACCTGATAGCTCGCTCGCCGCAATTGACTTAAGACCCCAACGGCCTCCCACCTGCAACCAAAGTGACCGCCGGTCTGCGGCGGCAAGCATTTCGCGTAGTTCTCGCTGCCATACGTCATAACCCGTTGCGTCGAGCGTTGCAACGAGCTGCTCGCGACTGTCAAATTGTGTGTAACCGTGCATGAGATCTTGCCAGAAGCGATCGCCAGCTTCCCAAAGGTTGCGCGGTGATTCGAGTAATTTCGCGCGCAATGCTTGCTTGTGGCGCGTAAATTTTTCCTCAGACAAACCTGTCTCCAACCAGTCTGTGACAAATGCCCTAAATTCTGCCTGCAGCCTTTCAGTATCGGCTACCGGTGACTGCGCCATAAAATACAGGCCAGGCACCTCTCTCACCGGATAGACGCCACCTGACACCACATAGCCTAACTGCTTCTCTGTGCGCAGCTTATGGAAAAACTCGGCACCCAACATCTGACCCGCGATACCGAACACAATCCGCGAGCGGTGCCCCGGATCGGGCGCCTGCACATACCATATCAGGGCTGCGTCGGCGTGTTCATTATTAAAACTTTTGCCAAAGTCACCAACGGGAATTCGTCTTATCTGTTCCGGCTGCGCATCCGGTGTGCGGTCACCCAACAAAAAATCGGACGCTATATTGGCAAATTCCCGCGTTTCAACTTCGCTGTAATTTCCGTGCGCCAGCACGTATAGCTGGGTGGCGGACATTAACTCGCGAGAATAGGCCTTAAGCTCTTCCAGATCCAAACGATTCACCACCGCCAAGCGGTCGGAGACTGACCAGCGGTAACGGTGAAGCAGCTGCGACAGCTCTTGTGACAGGTAACGGTAGGGTTCGTTGTGCTCGTTATTCTCCAAATCGCGAATGTAGTCCAATTTCACGCGCTGAAACCGCACCTCATCCCACTGTGGATTAGCCAATCGGCTGGCAATGCTGTCCAGCAATATCCCCTGCTTATCGTCGAAACCACTTATTTCCAGCGACAGCCCATCCCACTGCGCCTGCAGCGAGTAATTGAGCCCCGCCAATTGTGCCGGGTATGTGTAAGCATTTAGTTCGTCGCGCACCATACGCACCCAAATTTCTGCAGCCGCCTGCCGCGCGGCGTCGCGACTAGCGCTCGGTGAACGAATCAGGATATTCAGATTACCCTTAGGCAGGGGGAAACGCGTATCTTGCATATGCCAGGCAGCAACGCGATCGGTATTGATGATGCGCTTAGGTGTCTCGCCAGCAGCGCCCACCTTGATCGCAAGTGAGCTGGCTATAAAGGGATTTGCATTGGGCAGCGCCATACCCGGCATCTCCGTACGCTGGCGCCAGCGCTCCAAAACTTCCTCCGGGGGCAAGCCCACCGTGTAGGGAACCGAATACAGCTGCGACTCTTTATCCGCACTCACATCCGGACGGGTTATAGCAACTACCGCATTATCGACCGTCATCTTCCCCAGCGCTGACTGGATCAATTCCGCATTAAACTGCTCCATGACATAGTCGCCGCGAATCACATCGTCTGGACTGTAGTAATGAAGGTTGTGAGCTAGCTGACTAACTTCACCGATTTCGTTCGGGCGCGTGCGAAAGTCAAACTGCAAGCGGGCAATGTCAGAGAGCTCCTGATAGCGCCAGGCTTCGACACCGGACTCACGCAGCAAGGCGATGGCTTCAAATATCGCGTCGCTAACCTCATCCACATTTACCATCCCCGCTGGCGTCAGATCAACGTCAATGGAAAATAGCGCTCCACCATCAAATTCAACACTGCTGCCAGCACGTAAGCGCTCTGCCCAGCCTTTCGCTTTCAGGACATACAACAGGCTTCCCTCGGATTCATGGCCGAGAATATGCCCAATATAGCTTAAGGGCTTTTCGTGATAGCGCGACCTGAAGTCCGGCATTGGAAAGCTGATAGACAACTCACGCAACTCCTTACGCGGCTTCAGGATGAACTGCATTGGCGATTCTTTTAGGAGCGGCCGCTCGATATCGTCTACTTTTACCTTGTTATTTTTTACCTGACTAAAGCGCTGAGCGACCATCGCCTGAAGATCGTCCAGACTTTCGCGACCGATGATCACCAAACTCATCCTGTTAGCTGAGTAATAATCATCGTAGAAATCCAGCAGGGATTGACGCAGTGACTCCTCGCCACGGCCCCCCAGCAAAGAAGCAAGGCTTCCCACCGTGAATTTGGAAAACGGATGCTCGGGATTAATCAGTTCCTTAAATACATCTAGCGCGCGCCGATAGTCATTTTGAATGCGCGCCTGATACTCGGAATCCACGGCGTTAACTTCCCGTATAACAAATTCCGGATTAAACAAGGGAGATATAAAAAACTGGGCAAAGCGGTCAAGGCCTTGCTCTAGATACTCTGCGCCAATATCAAAGAAGTAGTTGGTGTGCTCAAAAGAGGTATAAGCGTTGTGCGATCCACCACGTGAAGCAATAAAGCTCTGATACTCACCCGCATCCGGGTATTTTTCCGTTCCGAGGAAGAGCATGTGCTCGAGAAAATGTGCCAATCCCTGCCGATCCTCGGGGTCTTGGCGGCTCCCGATATTCACGTCCAGTGAAGCCGCTGCCTTGTCTACGGTGGGATCGGATATCAACAATATCTGCATGTCATTGTCGAGCCGAAGATAGCGCACATCGCGGTTATCGGTCTGCGGCATTGTCACCGCGAAATCGGTTTTGCTACCACTACAGCCGGCCAGTAAGGTTAATGCCAACAGCAGGCAGTAACCAGTCGTCTTGTAAAATCTCATGATGCGGATATTTCCTCCTTGGGCGCACTGCCCTGAATATTCTCAGGCGTTGGCCACGCATTAATAATGGCCTTTACCAAGGTTGCTAACGGAATGGCAAAAAACACCCCCCACAAACCCCAGATACCACCAAATACAAGCACAGAAACGATGATCGCCACGGGGTGCATATTGACAACTTCGGAAAATAAAAGCGGCACCAAGACATTACCGTCCAGGCCCTGAATAATTCCATAGACAAGCAACAGCGTATAAAATTCCGAGCCCGTCCCCCATTGTAAAAAGGCCACCAGCAAAACCGGTACCGTCACCACCGCCGCGCCTATGTAGGGAATCACAACGGACAGGCCAACAAGCAAGGCTAGCAGGGCGGCGTAATTAAGATTTAGCCAGATAAAACTGACATAAGTAACGGCACCGACAATCACAATCTCAATGCCTTTGCCCCGCACATAGTTGGCCACCTGATCATTCATTTCATTCCAGACCTTGATCATCAATGGTCGGCGACGCGGCAAGAAAGACGCCAACCATCGTAGAATTTGATCTTTATCTTTCAGTAAAAAGAAGACGAGAATCGGTACGAGCACAATATAGATCAGCAATCCGAATAGGTTTGGAATCTGGGCAATCGAGAAGGTCACAACACGCTGACCGAATCGTCCTAGCTCTGCCCCGGCAACGCTTACGAGTTCGCGCACCTGCGCCTCGGAAACAAGCTCCGATCGCTCCGGCAGCAGAAGCAGCGACTGCTGTAACTTTCTTAGCAAGGTCGGCAGTTCCTGAATCAAGCTGGTGAGCTGCGTCCAGACCAGCGGCATAAGTCCGAAGATAAAGCCAAAAAACATAGCCATAAAAACCAGGTAGGCAACAGTTATGGCCAGCCAGCGTGGCGCACCACGGCGAGTCAATTGCCCTAGTAGGCCCTGCATCATGAAGGCGAATACCATGCTGGCGATTAGTGGGGCCAATACACCACCCAAAGTTACGATCAGTACGAGTGCTGCAATCAGTAACAGCAGTAGAACCACCGTCTCTTCTTCTGCAAAAAGACGGTTAACCCAATTGCGAATGATAGTAATCATGCCAGTGCCAGGCCTCAGGATTTTTTGATGATGTAACGGTATTCGCCGTTTGTTTCGTCAGAGTGAAGCAGCGCGTGGCCACTTTGCTCGGAGAAAACAGCAAAGTCGCGCACCGACCCTGCGTCGGTAGCATAAATTTTAAGCAATTCTCCGGATGCCATCCGATTCAGTGCCTGCTTCGCCTTGAGCAGCGGCATCGGGCAGTCCAGACCACGTGCATCCACCAGCACGTCGTACTTCTCGTTCATTCGTCATACCTGCAGTTTTCAGCGCACCAATCATAACAGGCATTCCCTGCATAAACGTACGCGAACTCGCGAATACAGCTCCGGACAGTATAAGGGCATCGAACAGGGCGTCACAGCACCAACGCCGGCTTGGCACTTTTCACAAATTACGTGGTCAGAGCGATTGATGCTTGTTTTGCATGCGAGCTAACCGCTAAAGTGGAACGCTGTTTAACCATGCCCAAAATTGCTGTGACCAAAACCCTAACATTCTGCCTACTGCTGATCACCCTGGCCCTGCCTTCTTTCGCGCAACCGCGCGACGAGAGCAGTTCTCAGGAAGATTACAATTTGCCGGAGCTCGGCGACGGCAGCTCAAGCAAGTTCAGCCTCGAGCAGGAGCATGAGCTCGGGCGCGCCTGGCTGAAGGCCTTCCGCGGCAGGGTGGATACTGTATCTGACCCGCTGATGCAGGATTATTTGGAAGACCTGATTTATCGACTGGCGCGGCACAGTGCATTAAGCGACAAGCGCCTCGAACTGGTTATTGTTAATAATCGCGCTCTCAACGCCTTTGCCGTACCTGGCGGCGTGGTTGGCATTCACAACGGCCTGCTCTTATATGCAGAAAACGAAGCGCAACTGGCCGGCGTGCTTGGCCACGAACTCGCGCACCTTAGCCAGCGCCACTTCGTTCGTTCACTCGACAAACAGAAAGCCGGCAGCCTGTCGATGATGGCCGGTCTACTGGCCGGCATAGTACTCGCGGCCACCACCGGCAGTGATGCCGGTATTGCCGCCATAGCGACAGGACAGGCTGCCGCCATGCAGTCACAGTTGCGCTTCAGCCGCGAACACGAGCAGGAAGCCGATCGCATCGGCATGCAAACCCTATCAAAAGCCGGCATGGATCCGAGCGGCATACCGTCAATGTTTGAGATCATGAATCGGCGCCTGAGGTTTAACAGCAACCGACCGCCCGAATTTCTGCTTACGCACCCCCTGACTGAAAGCCGGATCAGTGACAGCGCAAACCGCGCACGACAGTATCCACGCAATGTCTACACAGACAATCTCAATTTCCAGTTAATGAAAAAGCGCGCGGAGCTATCGCTGGCCGGCAACAAGCGCGAACGGCTCAACCAATGGCTGCATGAACAAAAAAGCCAGCCCAGTGAAGCTACCACCTACGGCGTGGTCATTGCGCTAATGGCAAATGATGAATGGCAGCAAGCTAAGGAGCAACTCTCTCCCCTACTGGCAGAAGATCCGAACCGGATCGCCTATTTACTGGCTAAGGCCGATATTCTGGTGGGCCAACGTGAATACACTCCCGCCATTGAACTCTTGCGAAAGCAACTTGCGCTTAACCCCGGCAACAACGCACTCACCATGAGCCTTGCGGATATTTTACAGCGCGCCGACAGAGCGCCCGAAGCCGAGCAACTGCTGGTAGAACAAAGCAAGCTGCGACCGAATGACCCGGCCCTGTGGTACCAGTTGGCCGAAGTGCACGGTTTGTCTGGCAATATTCTCGGAGTGCATACTGCACGCGCTGAATATTTTATTCTGAATGGCTTTCTCGACAGTGCTGAAAAACAACTACATTACGCATGGCCACTCACCCAGGGTAACAATATCGCCCGACACCGCATTAATCGCAGATTGAAAGATTTGCAGGAATTGCGCGAAACGCTGAAAAAGTTCTAGGGACTCTTCGCCTGCGGGGCAGGCTCCTACATAGAGATTACCACTGTAGGAGCAAGCCCTGCTCGCAAATGTAATGTGCCTGGATTTACAAAAGAAAGCGCTTAAAGATGATTGCGAGCAAAATCCAACATACGGTCTAAGGGCACCATGGCTTTCGCCGCCAACTCCGGATCGACAAACACCTCGTTCAAGCCGCGATCAAGCGACTCCGCCAAATTATCCAGGGCATTCATTGCCATCCACGGACAATTGGCACAGCTACGGCAACTCGCACCATTGCCTGCGGTCGGCGCTATGAGGAACTGCTTATCCGGAACAGTCTGCTGAAGTTTGTAGAAAATCCCCTGATCAGTAGCCACGATGAACTGCTTATTATCCATATCCCGGGCCGCGTTGATAATTTGCGTCGTCGAGCCAACGACATCAGCCAACTCAACGACCGATGCCGGTGATTCCGGGTGCACCAACACGGCGGCATCGGGGTAAACCGCCATCAGATCGCGCAAGCCCTGAGCCTTAAACTCATCATGCACGATACAGGCACCGTCCCAAAGCAATACATCGGCACCGGTTTCTCGCTGCACATAGCTACCAAGATGCTTGTCCGGCGCCCACAGAATCTTTTCCCCCTGAGAATCGAGGTAGTCCACCACCTTCAGCGCAATACTTGAGGTGACCACCCAGTCTGCCCGTGCTTTTACAGCGGCCGAGGTATTGGCGTACACCACTACGGTTCGATCCGGATGCTGATCACAAAAGTCAGAGAATTCGTCTGCCGGGCAGCCTATATCAAGCGAACAGGTTGCTTCGAGAGTAGGCATCAATACGCGTTTTTCGGGGGAGAGGATTTTGGCTGTTTCGCCCATAAACTTTACGCCGGCGACTACCAGCGTTGAAGCCGGATGATCACGACCAAAACGTGCCATCTCTAGCGAATCGGAGACGCAACCACCAGTCTCCTCAGCCAGAGCCTGGATTTCGGGGGCGGTATAATAGTGGGCAACTAAAACGGCGTCACGCGCCTGCAGCAGGTCCTTAATGCGCTTTATCTGCGCATCGCGATCAACGGTCGGCCCAACACCAGCATCAAGACCGGAGATCTGACCGCGAACCCATTGTTGAGGAGATAACTGCTGCTCCATCCTGAATAACCTGTATAAACGACTAGATCGGCTATTTTAACAGAAAGCAGTCCGAATATAAGCCACTATGTAAGCGACTGGGAGGAGAGGAGGTAGGGCGGCCAGGGCCGCCCTACAGAAGATCAGAAATCGTAGCGCAGCGAGGCAGCAACAATTTCAACGCGCTCATCAAATTGATAGGCGGCTTCGACATTTATCGACGCATTGCGAAGCGGATAAACGCGCAAGCCCAATCGCAGCTCAGCGTCTTCTACTTCAGCACCATCTTTAGTGTCAAAATAGACAATGCTTGTGCTGCCATGCACTTCAACACGCGACAGTAGCCAATGACGCAAACCAAGCGCAAAGCGCGCCGTATTTATGTCGGCGTCTGTACGGCTATTGTCAGGCTCGATTGTTGTTCTGCCGATGCCAAAGCCAGTCCAAGCGCTAGTACTATCGGACAACTGCCGCGCACCACCCAGAAAAGCCTCTATTGAACGAACATCACCTTCCGGGCCACCAGCAGCGCCTGGAATATCGTCCGCCTGCCCTGCACCTACCGAAAACTGTAGAAGAGCGCCGGCATGACTTTGCAAGGCTACCGTCGCCGTTGTCATGTCGAGGGTGATATCGGTGTCGTTATTTTTGCTTTGAGATGCCGAAGCATCAATAAAGCGGTAACTGAAGTCCTGAGCACTGGCTGCCGCCGAAATCAGCAGTGCCGGCACGATCATCGCAATTCTCATTATTATCTCCTATGGATGAGATGCGTCTTACTGCATTATGCAATAGTTGAAGAACATCATCTACCTGCTTATTAAACCAAAGTTTTTGGGGTCTTAACCCCCCCTCCTTACAGAAGCACTATGTTAGCGGCAAAGGTAGGGTGGGCGGAAACGGCTCTGGATCCGGGTCTGGACCTGCCCCACCCGCGGCTTTTAATGGCACATAGGCCGACTTGATATCTCCGGGTGTCGTTTCAAAATTTCTAATATTCGGGAATATCGTCGGCATATCCGTATCTGGCACTCCAAACCAGCTCGCGGCAGAGGCTAGCACCTGATCAACCGCCGTGGTTGGAATCAAGCGCCCCTTGGCGCTTGCGCCAGAGCTGATGTCACTGGCGCCGCCCAGATTCATGTCTGGCAATTGCCCAAGGCGGCGTCCTCCATCGATACCGCCCCCCATAATCAGGTTGTTGCCCGCCCAGGCGTGGTCCGTTCCGTCACCGTTGTTACCGAGGGTGCGCCCAAAGTCACTCATCGTCGTTACCATGACCTGCCCCGCAAGGCCTTCTATAGATTCCATTGCTTTCTGGAAGCTCCAGAGCGCCAAGCTAATTTCGCGCAACAATAGCGGGTGCTTGCCCGTCAAATCACTGTGGTTATCAAAACCGCCCATACCGACATATATAATCTGTCTATCTATGCCCGGTGTATCTCTTCCCAGCCTAATCATGCGAGCCGCGGCGTGCATTGAAGTCAGCGTTCGCCCGGACAGACGGCGAGATAGCTTAAGCTGCTCTGCCCCAGGATTACTAAACAATGGATTGCCGTAAGGGTCTTCACCATCAAAATCACCGATTCCCGCAAATTCATTAGCTAGAATGTCGGATAGATCAGCCGCCTTGCGATTGGCTTTTTTCAGAACCCGCCGCAAGGGATGGTCACCAGCCAGCTCTTCGTTCATCTGCCTAAACGTGGCAGTGTCAAACCCACTGCCGGTCGCAAATAGCTGACTGCTATTTGGCGACAATACCGCGGGGCTATTTTCACGCCCAGTCAGCAAGCGACTGTTGCCGCTGAAAGACACACCCAAGCCCAGTGGTGAGCCAGAGTTGACGCCAGATTCCGTGTGTGCCCCCCACAAATCCGCTATGCGGCCGGCCCAACCCATGGCTCCCAAGTTATCGGCCCAACCCGTTTCCATAGCGCGGGTCTGATGATTGTGGGCAAACAAAAACGGAGGCAGGCGCTTCTCTCGAAAGTTCTCCTTGTTCACGGGCTCAACCAGACTGCCCACATTGGCCACTATCGCCGCTTTCTTACTCACCATCAGCTGCGCAAACTCAGGCATCATCGCATTAATGCCGATGTTCTGCTCTGGGAATTGATAAAGCCCAGACAAGTACTTGTCCGCATCGCTGCCCATGGCCACTGCGTAGGGATTACTGCCGATGACATCGGGAGTCAGCGCGTTATTGTTAATGGCGATATCGCCCCGGCTCGCCTTATAAGTCGCGTAGTCTGAGTTGCCGCCCTCGGGCCCCAGCGGCACCATCATATTGTAAGAGTCATTTCCGCCAAACAAATAGAGCACAACCAAGGCTTTGTAGTCACCAAATGCCGGCGCAGCAGCGCGTGCGACACCGGAATAGAGGCAACTTGCTCCACCGAATGCCGACATCGCACCCGTGCCCAGCATGCCCTTCAGAAAATGCCTTCGATCGATACCGTTCATAAACCTGTTCCTTACTGCTGAGCCAGAAAATACGGCGATAGCGCGATAAACTGAACCATCCCCGCGACAACGCGATGGGCTTCTTCTACTGGCGAAAGATTGTTCTGGTCGTAATAGCTGTTGGTATTGAAGTATTCGATCATCTGCTGCCGGTCGGCCGATTTTACGGCCTGTCCTCCAGCCAATACTAAGTCCAGCAGGTCAACCACCCTAGAAATTGCCGCTTCCTTCGGGGTTAGTCCCTGCTCATTTGGAGTGGTTGAATTTATCGCTAGGTAGTCACCATTTTGGTCGCCCTCAAGCGCCCGCTCAAAGGCCTGCAAGAGCGGCGTGAAATCCAGCAAGGCGATTGCAGGCGCGTTATTCCACTTGGCTCTCTGGGCAACAAATTCTTCAACCGAGCCATAGCGCCGCGCCAAGTCATTGCGCTCAAACAAACGCACATGCAACAACAATAGCTTCTGGAATCCGGCGATATTTTGAGGCGTGCGCAACTGCATCTCCGGGAGCACGAGCGAACCGTCACCAAGACCCTGATTATAAAAATCGTCCTGTGGTACGAAGTCCGGGCTGTAAAAATTAAAGACGGACGGTGAACGCAGCGCACCCTGGCCCAGCTCTCGCTCAATCCTGAAACAGTAAAGGCCGTCGACCGGCACCGGCTGCTCGCTGCTGTCGGCGTCCGCGTCTAGCGACCAGCCGTTTATAGGCTGCACATCAAAAGCACGCAACAAGGAGGTATAAGCGAGCAAAGGCTCGTTAGCCTTACCGAATTCCTGACGCTGGGCAATATTCAAATCGCGCGCCTCAACATCCAGCAACACAGCGCGCACAACAGCCGCCAGATCACCGCGCACACCATAGCCGTTGTCCTCAAACACCTTGGCAACGCGTTCGATGTATTGCGGGCTCGGATTTGAAGCCACCATTCGCTGAATCAAATGTTTACTGATAAAAGGGGCGGTGTTGCTGTGCTGAAACAGGATATCCAGCGCGAAGTCGAGATCTCTGCCCTCAACCAGCCCGGCAGGGATATCCTTTCCGAGGACCCGCTTCGCGCCGAAATCGTGCTGCTCATCGTTAAACTCCATGAAGTGCACGAAACTGCCCTGAGTCTGGTTGGCAGAACCGTAATGGTCATTGAACTGTAAGTCCCATCCGGTCATGACCCGCGCCAGCTCTTCTATATCTGCCTGGGTATAGCTGGGCAAGAGCTTGCCCTCGCCATCGGTTTTTGCGCTGCCATCGAGGTTGAGTTCATAGAGTCCGATGGTGAACAACTGCATTAACTCCCTGGCGAAATTCTCATCTGGCAGGGTATTGCGAGCGGGGTTGCCTTTTCGATTACCCTGATGGGACAAAAATATACCCATCGCCGGGCTGCGTGAAACTTCACCGATCAGCTCACGAAAATTGCCGAAAGCATGCTTGGCCAGAATGTCATAGTAATGCGCCAAGGCCTCCGCCCTTCTTTCCAGAGGAAATTCACCGTCGGCAACTACCACGATTTGACTGAGCGCATAGGCGGCGCGCTGACGCAGCTGGTCAGGCGCGTCCAGGGCATTGGCGAACCAGACGCTGTTTTGATAAACGTCGGTGTAGCGCGACACCTCGCCGAAAAAATAGGACTCGCCCGTGGGCGACTCCCGAAACCACTCCAGCGTCGGCTCAACGCTTGTCGCCATCACCTCAAGCTGTTGGAGGTGAGACCTTCTTTCGTCGGTATCGGAGGAGTAGGCGGAAGGCATGCCAATCTGCTCGTCGATCCAGCCAGCGACGCCAAGCGCCCGTGCACGCTGCAGGGAAGCCTCATCCGGCCCAAAACTGGCCTGTCGCAACAGCCGAAAAGCTTCACTATAGTTGGCGCTAAGGACCGAGACAGTCTCTACCTCACTGACCGGAACAGGATTTGAGCCGGAACTGGAGCTATCACAAGCCGCAAGGCCAAGCGACACTATTGCAAATGCAAGCGCACGGAAACGCGTTGCTCCCCGAATACCGCGTCGAATCATATTGTTATCCCAAAAACAGCCAAGGCGAAGCGCTTGCGATAGAATGCAGCAGCGCCCTCGGTTATTATTTTTTATATAATTCCTCGCAGTTATAAAGGCATAATCCTCAAAATAATAGCGCGGACGCCCGACAATGACGGTGGGCGTGATCTGGATCACAAGAGGCCGCCACATTCCGAAGATGCACCGCTCGACCAACAAGAATTGCGATGACCAACCTTCACCCCACAAGAGGCTCATCAGACCATGCTAGATCTGTCTCGCTACGCGACATTGGGCGACAAGGCTCACATTAGTCTGCGTAGTTTTCGCAGCAATGGCGAACCGGTAGATACCGCCGTCTGGTATTACCTTTACGAAAACCAGTATTACATCCGCACGGTACGCGACAGCGCCAAGGTCCGCAGATTACGGGCTAATCCTCGGGCCGCTTTTGCAAGCTGTCGCTGGAATGGGGATTTGCTCGACGAGTGGCAAAACGCTCAGGCACTTATTTTGACCGATGATGACCCAATTATTGGGGAACTAGACCGGTGCATGGATGCGTTTTACGGCGACTATCGACGGGAACTCACGGCGCTGATGAAGCAGCTGAATAAACCCTTGTGCTACATAAAACTTACGCCACTAACTGAGAAATATTTGGAGCGCAGCTGAATGGACTGTATAAGCATTTATCGCTACGGTATGCGCCATGATTGAATACGCTGCGGTTGCTCTCACCACATTCTTCGCCACCATCGGGCCTATTGATGTTGCCACCATGTTCGCGGCATTTACCGTGAGCGCAGGCAGGCGTGAACGTCGCCGAATCGCGGCAAAAGCCTGCCTGACGGCGCTTTGCATACTGGTTATGTTTGCGCTGATTGGCCAGTTCGTACTGAGCAATCTGGGCATCTCGCTGGCAGCCCTGCGGGCCGCAGGTGGAATTCTACTGCTGCTTATCGCCATAGATATGGTCTTTGCGCGACATTCCGGCGCTACCACAACAACAGTAGAAGAAGACGATGAAGCTATCGAGAAACACGATATTGCCGTCTTTCCCTTGGCAACACCTCTAATCGCCGGACCCGGCGCAATTGGCGCAACGCTGCTATTGATGGCCGAAGCTCACGGCGACATCGCCCATCAGGCCATTATCCTGTCGTCGCTTATAGGGATCGTCGCTATCACTTTCGTATCGATGCTGATGGCGGGTGAGATTAACCGCTTCTTAGGCGTTACCGGCATGCAGGTTATTACCCGCATATTCGGTATTTTACTGAGCGCGCTCGCTGTCCAGTTTCTTTTCGACGGCATTGCCCAAAGCCATATTTTCGGAGGCGCTTAAGCGATGCTGGCATGGGATTTACCCCGGCCCTTTGTGCTTGAGTACACGGTCGCAGCAAGCCAAATCGACAGCCTAAAACACGTCAATAATGCAGTTTACGTAGGCTGGTGTCAGGACGCCGGCTGGGCGCATTCCCAAGCATTGGGACTTGGCATCGAAGAATATCAGCAGTTGGACACCGCCATGGCAATTCGCCACGCGGAGTACGACTACATCAGCGCCGCCTATCTTGGTGACAAGCTTCATCTGGGTACCTGGCTAAGTCGCTGCGACGGCCGCCTACAGTTAGAAAGGCGATTCCAGTTGCTCCGTGACAGCGACGGCACCTGCCTTATGCGGGGCCGCTGGCAACTCGTCAGTATCAGTATTAGTTCCGGCAAAGCCCGCCGCATGCCGGCCAGCTTTATCAAAAGCTACGGCGACGCCGTTGTGCCTGCGCAAGAGTCCCTAACCGATACAAAAACCCTCACTCAGGACTCTCACCCCGCCTAAACGGCTGCAAAATCAAGGCCGGTAAGTGCTGGTCCTGCGCGCCTCTATATTGAGCAAGCCCGATTTCCATGTCCAAATGGCCACCTTGCGGCTGGGCTTTGTAGCTTCCAAACAGTCGATCCCACAGCGAAAGATTGAACCCGAAATTGCAGTGGTGCTCATCGGCCCGCACCGAGTGGTGCACACGATGCATGTCAGGTGTTACCGCCACTCGCCTCAACAGGCGCTCCAGTCCCGCCGGCAAAGTAACATTGCTGTGATTAAATAAGGCCATAGCGTTTAGCGCGACTTCAAATACCACCACCGCCAGCCAGGGCGCGCCAAGCAGCAGCACCACGGCAATTTTTATTAACATCGACACAATAATTTCCAGTGGGTGGAAGCGCAGGCCCGTTGTCGTGTCCATCGCCAGATCACTGTGGTGCATCGCATGCACGCGCCACAGCGGTTTAACGCGATGAAACAGCCGGTGTTGCCAATAAATCGTTAAATCCAACAATAACAAGGCAATGCCCATACTCAGGTAATACGGCAGCGACAGCCTATTCAACAAGCCTATTGAGTGCTCCTGAGCGATGACCGCCGCGCCGGTCGCCAGCAGAGGTACGCTCAACCGCAGTATCGCGGTATCCAGCACCACAATTCCCAGATTCACGCTACGCCGCCGCCAGCGCCTTTCGTCGCGGCGCAGGGGCTTCAGGGACTCCCAAACCAGCATCAGTAGCAACACACCACCAAACCCGCCTAGCCGAATGAGCATCTCCAGCGCCATTACCTTGCACTCCACCCGGTATGCACACACACCCAAATCAAAACAATATCCCTTATAATCAACATCTTAATGAGAGACTCCCGTCAAAAAAGCCACAAGCCTCGCGTGAGAGGTGTGCACTGGGCCCTGCTGCCGGCCCGCAACCTAACGCATCTATCTAGTTGCGCCGGCAGCAGGCTTTAGATACTATCGAGTCACAATAACGGAGCTTTGTGACCTAGCAAAAGACGGCGGGATTGCACATTGCTGTGAGCTACGTCACAATATTACCGCTAAAGTACTGAATTTGTCGGACTATTCGTTAATAAATGCGGCGCAGTCGACAGCCTAAACCGGGTGCCAGCGAGAGCCTACACAATGCGAGACCGATATACCGTCACCATTACAGATTATCGCGGCGCACGCCATTTCAACCTCAGCCAGCTCATGCGCAGAGTGCTTGGTGCCTTTGGTACAGTCGTCACTTTGGGTTTTGTTATCGGTGCGCTCTCCATCTATATGCTAAGCACCAAGGTCTCCGGGCTTAATTCAGACCTGCAAACCCTTGAAGACTATCAAGCCCATATCAAACAACAGAATCAGGAACTCCTGCGCAAGCAGAAAATGCTGCTCTCAGCCGTCGATGAGAAGGTTGAGGCATTAGAGCGAATGAGCGACGAGCTCGGTGACCTCGAAATTTTAATCGGCCTTAAGCCGGAACAGGCCAGTACCATCTCCGAACGCCTCGATACCGCCAACCTCACAGCACAACAAAAGCGGCTCATGCTGGAGTCCATACCCAGCGGCTACCCTCTGCAGCAAACCCGCCTCACCAGCAAGTTCGGAATGCGGGTTCATCCCGTCCTTAACCGCAAGGCCATGCATGGCGGTCTCGATATGAGTGCCAGCGTCGGCACCCCCGTTTTTGCGACCGCAAGCGGCGTGGTTGAGTGGGCCGCTCCCCACAAGAGCAGCGGACTGGGCAATATGATCAAGCTAAACCACAATTACGGTTTCAGCTCGACCTATGGTCACCTGAATAAAATTCTTGTGCGCTCCGGCGACTATGTCCAGCGCGGCGACCTCATAGGCCACACCGGCAATACCGGAATGAGCAGCGCCCCCCACCTCCACTATGAAATTCGCTACCTTCATCGCCGCCTTAACCCAAAACCGTTTACGGAGTGGTCCTTTGAGAACTATGATGTTCTCTTTGAACATGAGGGACATATCCAATGGGATTCCTTGGCCGAGTCAGTAAGGAAGGCAGTCAGCAGCCCGGAACGACTGTTGTTGCAGGGGCAACCAAAATTGTCGGTGATCTCGAACTAAACGACGATTTTCACCTCGATGGCACAATGAGCGGCACGCTCATCTCCACCCGTAATGTCACCATAGGCATGGGCGGGGAGTTCACCGGCGAAATATCCGCCAAAAAGGTTTACGTCAGCGGTCACGTCGAAGGCAGTATCGACGCCGAACGTTTGGAAATCGTCGGCACCGGCAAGGTACGCGGTGAAATTCGTGTTTCCGAGCTGGTTATCGAACCGGGCGGCCAGTTTAACGGCAGCAGTGAAATAAAGGCCATTGATGACGCTGAGCCACGCCGCATATCACACCAGCCACACTCAGACAAAACTGAATCCACCGCACCCAAGGTTGATGGCGAACCAAACCAGAGCTTAAAAGCAACTGGCTAGGCCTCTCATCTAAACGGATGATTCTATGCCCTGGTGCCGGGCATAGAATAATGACTACAAGTAAGAAGCAAAAACACCCAGCGATCTCAGCACCGGGAAACATAATAACAGCGCAAGGCAAACGACCTCGCCTATAGGATTATTCATGAGAGCAACCCCATCACGGCGCGCCCAGGCACTCGGTCTGGCTGCTTGTTTTACATTCAGCGCCACCGCTTTCGCCCAGACGACGGACGCAGCGGCCACGCAAACCCAAACGCAAAACAAACGCAACTTCTCCTCTACGCTGGAAGAAGTGGTGGTCACTGCGCGAAAACGCTCTGAGAGCATTCAGGAAACCCCGGTAGCCGTAACGGCTATCAGCGGTGATGACCTTATCGCCCGGGGCATCGTTAATACCGTTGAATTAGCCAAGTCAGTACCTAGCTTGCAGATAAACGATAGCACCGCCACCCAAATCTTCATTCGCGGCATTGGGCAGCGCGCAGGTCTTATACGTCAGGACCCCTCAGTTAGCGTGTATCTCGACGGCATCTTTATTCCCCGCGCCGACGGACAATTGCTCGACACCATCGACATCGACAGTGTTCAGGTCCTGCGCGGCCCGCAGGGCACCCTGTTCGGCAAAAACAATACTGGCGGCGCCTTGGTGTTTACTCTGACCAAGCCCTCAGAAGAACAACACGGTTACGTTGAGGCGGCGCTAGGCAATTATAACGACCAGCGCATTCGCACCGCTTATAACTTCCCGGTCAACGACGAATTTTTTACGCGAATTGCCTTTAACAGCCATCGGCGCGATGGCTTTCTGAAAGATTTATCGACATCCAATAACCAATCAGTTGATCGCCTGTCAGCCATATTCCAAACCCGCTGGTTAGCCAGCGAAGAGCTCGTACTCGACACCTTCACCTTTCTCGGCAAGGTCGACGAGCGCTACCCCTCTTACCACTGCAAACTGACCAATGAAAATGCACTCTTTGTAAACGGCTTGGGATTACTTTGGTCCGGCGACACAGATCCGGCCAATCCGCGTGCCTATAAAGACAATTGTCTAGCTAACGATCGCGACGCACTGCCTGACCTGACGACCAACATGGGCGCCGGTCAGCGCCAGCGTAAGGAAATTGAAACACTGATGGCGGGCGTCACATTGGACTGGGCTTTCAACGAAACCCACGATCTAAAATTCATCCTCGGCTATCGCGACGCACTGAAGACCGGACCGCAAACCAACAGTGATGACGGCGGCCCGGCGGAGTATCAAAAAGCGGTCATTCTCGACGCCGGCGATCAGGAGTCGCTGACCTTGGAATTCCAGGTTAACGGTAGCTTGTTTGACGCCGCCGTTGACTACACAGCGGGAATATTCTGGCAGGACGAATATAAATCTGAGACATTCATGACCGGCGACTCCATCATCGGCATGGACCCGATCAATCTGGCACAAGTCGCAGGTGGTCGCTCGCCGGGTGCTGTACCGATTATTTTGGGTACACCAACCCCCTTAGTGGCCGCGCTGCTGCCGCTTGATACCGTTCAAAATTTCCAGATTGACGGTCAAACCAGCGCTATATTTACCCAGGCGACCTGGCACGTCACGGAAAACCTGGAATTAACTATTGGCGGTCGCTATACCGAAGAAAACCGGCAATCCGACCTGACTACGCGAGTGACCGACAACGCCGCCGTTAGCGCCATCGTCGGTGCGAACCCGCGCTTCACCACTCTGGAGCCCGGCCTTGCAATCCATTCCTTCGCCGGAGCGTGGGCGGAAGATCCAATCGGCATGGCTAACGACATACTTCGCGCTGGCGTGGGTGGTGATGGCAACATTACTTCGCCACTCGGGCCTGCCAAACTGGACAAGCGTGATGTCACCTTCCGTGAATTTACGCCTATGGCCTCGGCCTCGTGGTTTGTCCCCGGCGAATGGCTGGACGATTCCATCCTCAACTCACTGCTACTCTACGGCACGTGGAGTAACGGCTTCAAATCCGGCTTTCTCGAACCCAGCGGCCAGGACGGGCTTGTTGTTGTGGAGCCGGAAACACTAGAAAACCGCGAAGTCGGTTTTAAAATTGATGCCTTCGAGCGCTCTGTGCGCCTGAATGTAGCGCTGTACTCAATGATCTTTGAGAATATGCAGCTCATCACCGTGGGCGTTGATTCTGCAAACACACTCGTTGTCACCTCGCAAAATGCCGGTAAATCCATGATTGAAGGCGGCGAGCTTGAGCTGACATGGTTGCCTACGCCGCACCTGATGATGAGCTTGAGCTACAGCAACAACAACTATAAATTTTTGGAGTTTATGGACCAGGACTTGACGGCACTGGCCATCAGCGGCGCATCGATTCCGGTTGATCGCAGCGACGAGCAATTTCCGGTATCGCCTGAACAAACCGCTTCCTTTGGAATTCAATACACCTTCGATACAGCCTTCGGTCTGGTCGTTCCCCGCATAGATTTCAGCTATAAAAGCGAAATTTACCTAGGCTTTGATAACGGCGCCTGGGATGTGAAAGATACCAACCCCGAAGGTGTTTACTCGGAAGCCTACACCTTGGTCGATGCCAGAGTGAGCTGGGCTAACAATGACGAAGACCTAACCGTGTCCGCCTACGTCAAAAATGCGACCGACGAACGCTACGAGATTGGCGCGGTTGCAACCGGCGACTCGATCGGCACTTTCGCTCAAGCTTTGGGCAACCCCCGCTTTTATGGCGTAGAAGTACGTAAATCCTTCTAAATTAACCCTCGGCCGGCAAAAGCCATTTTGCCGGCCACTATTCACCCGGCATTTCTTTCGAATTGATCTAGTCCGCCTGTCTTGCCCCAGCGCGGAGAACGCCGCATGCACTAGCTCTTAGGCTAAAAGCCGATCAGCCAGTGGTGCCATGCAAGCCTAAACTTGCGAACAACCTCTCAAAAAACTTGTTACAAATTAACAATTTAAAGCACTGAAACTTATATCGGCTTCAGGCACCATGCCCTCGGTAATCACCCCCCCTGTGGAGAAACTATGAAAAAGCTTTTAAGCGCCGCTGCCTGCGGCCTACTATTGTCAGGCACAGCCCTGGCTGACATCTACGGCGGCCTTTCCTACGGTGCACTGGAAACCGAGATGGGCAGCAGAGACTTTGACACACCCACACTGAATATTGCGATTGGCAATACCTTCAACCCGAACATTGCTATAGAAGGTCGTATAGGCTTTGGCATAGACGATGACAGCGATAGCGGCGTCAAGGCTGAAATTGAAGACTATTTCGCCATTTACGCCAAACCCATGCTGCCACTATCCGATGTCCTGACGCTCTATGGCTTGATAGGTATAGCAGAGACGACGATCGATACGAATTTCGGGAAAGGGGACGATGACGACATCAGCTATGGCATCGGTCTGTCCGCGAAAATCCAAAACGGCGTCGAAATATTTGGCGAATACATCTCATTGTACGACGACAAAAACATCGAAGTGTCGGGCTTTAATCTCGGCGCCACTATGCGCTTTTAGTCGCTAAGCTCTCTTATTTGTGCAAGGGCGGCTTTATTAAGCCGCCCAAACTACTTCATACAAGGCAACAATCTCGTCAAGGCTCGGTACTCTGGGGTTGTTGGCTGGCGAGCCCGAAGCCAGCGCTTGCTCCGCCATCACATTTAACACCGAAGCCCACTGATCCCCCCGAATTCCGAAAGCTTGCGGTCCCGGCACAGCCAGATCTGCACATAGCGCCCTCAAACCGGCCACCAGTTTTTCGCAGGCATAGCCATCACTATCCTGCGCTGTCGCCATGGCCATAGTGCGTGCGCAATCCGCGTAGCGAGCCGGAGCCGAAGTAACAGACCACGCTGTAATTTCCGGCAGCAACATTGCATTACTAAGCCCGTGAGGAACGTGAAAATGCGCACCAAGAGGCCGGCTCATACCATGAATTAGCGTTACCGATGAGTTCGAAAATGCAATGCCTCCCTGCGTTGCCGCCAACATCATGGCTTCACGAGCCTCCAAATTTCCGGGTTCCTCGCAGGCCGTCCGCAAGGTTGTGGCTATAGTGGCCATTGCCGACAGCGCAATACCATCAGTAAAGCTGTTCGACCTACGGCTAACATAAGCTTCCAATGCATGACAGAGACTATCGATCCCGGTATCGGCAGTCAGCCGATAAGGCATACTCAAGGTCAATTCGTAATCAACCAGCGCAGCAACCGGCACCAGCCCCAAGCCCATGCACAGCATTTTTTCCTGCGTCTCGGAATCTGTGACCACGGCGGCCCTGGTCGCCTCCGAGCCCGTACCGGCTGTCGTCGGAATCGCAATAACCGGCAGACCGTCATCCAGTGTCTTCGGCACTTTATAGTCCCGCAGTAAACCATGACGCCCTGCCATCACCGCGACGAGCTTGGCCGTATCGATGGCGCTGCCACCACCGAGCGCAATCACGCTGTCGTGATCACCCGCTTTTAGCGCGGCTAAACCCGCTGCCACCGACTCGGTCGTGGGGTCAGGCACTACTCCAGAGAATACCCGCAGGCTCACACCGTATTCAGCAAGCGCCTTCGAAATAGTGTCCGCGTGCCCCTGAAGCAGCATAAACTCGTCGATTATCAGCAAAGGCCTGGAAAGCCCCAAACTGCCCAGTACAGACGGCAACTCCAGGCGCGCGCCCCCACCCACACGTAAGATTCGTGGCAAATTAATCGTTAAACTCATGCATAAATTCCAGGTAATTTCTGACGTAAATCTCGCACTACATGGCACCACAAATTATAACCACGATATTGCTTATGCTACTTCCGTACAAGCGGCGTCTACATCCTCTGGTACCATGAAGACTCATCATGCAGATGAGAACGCTCAGCGAAAAGGGGATTTTATGGAACCGCTTGTACACAGCATCAACGCATTGTTTCAGCAATTGGGTTTGCCGGACAGCGATTCAGATATCGAACAGTTCATCGCTGAACACAGCCCCTTGCCGCACACAACCACGCTCCAACAGGCCCCGTTTTGGAGCACCGCGCAAGCCGGATTTTTACAAGAAGCCATCGACGACGACGCCGACTGGGCTGAAGTCGTCGACGAACTCGACGCGCGCTTACATAGCCAACCAGCACGTAGAGCCATGCCAGGCAAAGCGTGGCTGAGCAAGAAGTGTGACAGCTATCTGCCGGAGATGTGCGGCTACTGAAGCCGGCAAACAAATCTCACTATTTAGACGATACTGTTAAATCCGCTCAAAGCTGTGCAGCGGAGCGTTCGCTTTACTTCAACGCAAAGCCAAACCTCCTTGAGCGGTTCAAGGCGAAAAGGCAGCAACACTCAGCAGAAGTGTATTTTTACCGTTATACTCGGCACCTCGCTTTAAGGAGGTGTCATTTTGCGCATTGTCATTGCTGCACTCGTCGTTGCCATTCTGCTTGTATTGCCCCTGCTCGGCCATCAGTTTGAGAGACCGAAAAAACTGGCTGAGACGCAGCAACTATTAGCGGTTAACACAATCGAGTCGACCCACGGAAAAACCCGCTACGAAAGCTGGGGCGATCGCCGCAAGCCAACCATTATTCTGATTCATAGCTTCAACGGTTTTCTGGAAACCTGGCAACCCAACATCGATGCACTGGTCAAGGCCGGCTATCACGTCGTGGCCTACGATCTTTTCGGCCGCGGTCTATCGGATCGGCCATTGCGCCCCCTCACTCTCAAGGTTTTTCACGAACAGATAAATGCTCTGCGCAAACACCTGGAGCTCCAGGCACCCGTGCACCTGGCAGGCGCCTCCTTTGGCTCAGTGATCGCGGCCGATTACGCCCTCAACTATCCGGACCAGGTCCATAGCCTAATTTTGACGGGGCCGGCGGGCTGGCCCAATAGCGCCGACACTACCGCGAAACTGGTCAAGATGCCCTACGTGGCCGATATGGTATTTTTTTACGCCGGCAGATTTATGCTGCAATCAAAAATGCAAAGCTATCTGCTCAATGACGAAGACGCAGAGTGGACAAGCGCCTACTGGAAAGTCTATTACCAAAACCGGGGCGTCGCGCGCTCTGCACTATCGACACTGCGACATTCACCCGTGCTGGATTACCGCTACGGCTGGCGCAAGCTGGGAAAAACGGACGTGCCAACGCTATTTATCTGGGGCCGACAGGACAGTAGCTTTCCCTTCTCTCACGCCGCCGACGCCGAAAACCTGATTCCGCACGCACGAATTGTCGTACTGGACAGTGCCGAGCACTGGGTCAATATCGATCAGGCCGACGAGGTAAACAGCGCCATGATCGGCTTCCTCAAAGCGCAGCGCTAGCTGATTGGTGGCTGGATACACTCTCATGGATGAAGACAAGGCACGCGAAGCCCATATTCTGGAAAGCTGGCGTCATAATGCTAGGCCTTGGGTAAAAGCCATCGCTGAAAAACAGATTAGCAGCCGCGAACTGCTTACCAATCGAGCCATACTCGAGGCCGTGAGGCAGACAGCTCCACGAACACTCATCGATATCGGCTGCGGCGAAGGCTGGTTGTGTCGTGCTCTGTCGGAGACGGGCATTCACTGCCTAGGCGTTGATGCTATACCAGCGCTGATCGAAACCGCCAAATCGCTAGGTGGCGAATTTCAGAAATGCGGCTACGAAAGCCTAGCCAAGACAGAATTGCCACACACATTTGACTGCGCGGTCAGTAATTTTGCCCTGCTCGGCAAGAGTTCGACAGAAGCGGTATTCGAAGCGATGCCCACTCTCCTCAGCAAACGGGGCGTTTTTATTATTCAGACTTTACATCCCGAAAGTGCCTGTGGCGCACTTCCCTATGAAGATGGATGGCGCGAGGGCAGCTGGGATGGCTTTTCAAGCGAATTCAGCAGGCCCGCGCCCTGGTATTTCCGTACCTTGCCCAGCTGGCAAGCCCTCTTTCCGCGCTTTGGTCTGGAATTGCTGGAACTAGGCGAAACCCTTAACCCGGAAACCAATGCCAAACTGTCCCTGCTCCTGACCGCACGCGTCGCAGGTTAACCTGCCGTTAATCTGCGAGTTATCAGGCTTGTGCCAAAATACGCTTTTGAAGCCCTCGTCGCCCAGCCAACAATAAGGATGCTCACATGCCAATGCGAATCAACCACATGGAACTGACCTTTGCCGAAGGGACGCTCGACGCAAAACTCAAGGCAGAAATTCAAAACTTTTATCAGGAGTTATTTGGGTGGAGCGGCATGGAAATCGACATCGTCGGACAAAAAGCCCTGCTCCTGATGCTCGATAGCGAAGTCAGTCAGTTTATTCTCTGTGCTGAGAGCCCCAAGCCCATGAGTTCACCAGGCCTCGACCACCTCGGCCTGCTTTTTGACAAGCGCGCAGAGGTAGATGCCCTGCTAGCAAAAGCCAAGGCTATGCAGGCCAAAGACAGCCACATTCAGATCAAGGAATACGAAGACCTCAACGAATCCGGCACCGTCGTGCATGCATTCTATGTGCGCCACCTACTACCGCTCTGGTTTGACGTACAATGCATCGAATATGACGCGGGCTCAGAACCAGGCAAACGCTGGCACTTCGGCTGATAATAAACTGAGGCCCGCCCCAAGGCCCCTGGCGATTAAGGATCTTTCATGCAAGAAGAGTTGTTCAACCCCTACTTATCAGAAGACGTCGCACCAGCGAATAGCGAACTCTGGGAAGCAAAAAGACGGGTCGCTGATGCCATTCGCCAGCTTAATGAGGTGTTGGTCACAAGTGCCCCCCCAGTAAACGAGCTTCATGATATTGCCGAGCAGCTGGAAATCACAGCAGAAAAATTCAGCCGCCACCCCCGCCTCTATGGCCGCTTTGCCTTTACCGAGGCCGGTCATGGAAGCTACGGCGAAATATTCCATGAACTCAACCCATTGAGCGGCCGCAGCAACCCGATCGCACCGCCTCTAAACATGTGGCAAGACAAGGGCGTCGCACACGCGCGCGTTACAATGGGCTGGCGCTACGAAGGCCCTCCCGGCTGCGTGCACGGAGGCTTCGTGGCCGCATTATTCGATGATTTTCTCGGCATGGCCCAAATGATGGGTAACCAGCCCGGTATGACCGGGACGTTGAGCGTAAAGTACCGGCGCCCCACCCCCCTTGAAACACCACTGGAATTAAGCGCCTGGGTTGATCGAACCGACGACCGAAAAACTTTTGTACACGGCCAAATTGAGGCAAATGGTATTGTCACAGCCGAATGCGAATGTATTTTTATTCGCCCCAAGGAAGGTATGGGAAAATTGCGCGAGTCCGTAATGGAGCGCAACCGGCTGGCGCCCGATAAGCCTACCGGGGATTAATTCGGCGGACGGTACCAGATCGCCGACGACACCGCCCGCTCCTGAAGTGCGACCGGTTTGGGCGGCGCTATTCCGAGAGTTTTGGCATCAAAGGTCGTCCAGCGCGGCGTTGGAATTTCAATAACGCGTGCGTAATAAAATGCCTGCTGGGTTCTGTCGAAAGCCGGATCAAGCCAAACAGCCATCAGCTGGCCCGCGCCTATACTGTTCTCATAACTTGCCTTAGCCGCATCGACGGTGTTGCCCACCGAAGGAATCGTAGCGCTATCTAGCGAACGCCCATCCGATAGCGCCACGTCAAATACCTTCTCATGGGACTGACCATCCTCTGTCACCCAACCTTTGATAATCTGAATGCGATCGAGATTGCCACTCTCCGGATCTTTCGCCGCCCAAACGGCAAAACTTGGCGCTTCTGCAACGCCTCTCGCTGCCGGCAGCTCCCCGCCCATCGGCACGCCGTTTAATTCAGCCAATGCGATGCGATTGTCCAACTCAGGCAAATTTGCAGGGTAATTCCAGCCACCAAAAAAACGCAGACTGATACGGGGGCCAGAGGTTGCATACGTTTCCTTGCGCTGCATCGCGTCAAACAGCGAAGCTCGCGTGTTCTCCTGCGCCCACACAGCGGCCAGCCCCGCAGCACTCCAATGTGTGCGAAGACGCTCTTCGGGCAGTAGATAACTCGTACCCAGCCGGGTACCTGCACTACCATCCAAAAGCGGCAACTTGCCATGATAGTTATTTTCGTCGACCGGAGAACTGGCATTGTGACTGTCGCTGCTGCCGATCACACCGAAGCGGTAGGGATTAAACCCTTCGCTGTGTGAGAACTCGATGCCCGTGCGCAAGGCGTCGCGGCTGTAGCTGCCCTTGGGTTCTGAGAATATCAATTCGGCCGCCAGCAACTCGTCGTAAATCTCAAAACCGGCGAAGGCATCCGTTGGTGAAATATTAGGATGCGTTTCAGAGGAGCCCTTAACCTGAAAAATTTCACTGATAGGCTCATTCAGCATGCGTCGCACTGCATAGTCTGCATCCAGCTTCGATCCGTCATAAGCAACCCGATCATACATCCGGCCCCCGCTAACGTTGCCGTTGTGGGGTATGGCAAACACCTGCATCCCGAGTTCGCGTTGGCGCTCTAAGGCAGACCACAAGTCGCGCGGGTCTTGAGAGTCCACAGAGCTGAATGGCAATTCTGGTACATGACTACTGCGGTAGATAACGTTGCGGTGCAGGTTGCGACTTTCCGGCATGGACGACCATTCGTAGCCGATAAAACTGGTGAATCGCCCCGGGTCGTTGTTTCGCTCGGCGGACTCAATAGTGTCCCGCCAGGCACTGCGAGAAATCTCGGCAGCATTATCAACTTCAATCGAGGTCAAATCAAAACCCAATACCGATCGCAGATAAGCCAGGGTGTTGCGCAAAGGGCTATCATTGAGCAGTCGTGTTCGTAAACTACGATTTGACAAGGGCAGCTCGGGACTGAGTGAACGCATCACACCCAAAAACTCCGAATGATCCGTTACTGCTGCAAAGTCCAGTGGTCGACTGATGCGGATACCGTAACCGGCGCCGTGTTCAATTTCTCCGCCTTTCGCAAAGATGTAAGCGTCGTCCGGGAGGCTGCGTACCCCCATCGTGAAGGCGTCAGTGGAAAGGCTGGTGTGGATATGCAGATCTCCCCAGAACAGGTTGCGCTGAGGATCGGCGGGCACAAATTCCTTTTCCGGAATGGGCTGAGCGCTGCCGCGATCAAAGGCGGGGTGGAGACTGGGATCATCCACGCGACTACAAGCAGTTCCACTAATCGCCACCACAAGCACAAGTGAGCGAGATAAATTCATTGACTGGCCTCTGATTATTGTATTGGCACTATTAACAATCATAGCCCTCATTCTTCCTGCCTTTACTTGCTTGGCACAAGGCCAAGGGGGTTACCAATTTGTTACAAGCGAAATCATCAAGCCCAATCTCGTCTAAAATCAAGGTAAAGCGGTCGTCCCTGACTCGAGTAAGCATCGGAACGCGCCCCATGAACAAGCCCTTGTACTGCAGCCACTTGGCCTACCTCGCTGCCGCTACCCTGCTACTGACGATGCACCTGAGTTTTTTCGTCTCGGTCTGGCAGGGCTACATAGATTGGTGCAACCCTTACTGGGCCGACTGTGTCAGCATCAGTCGCAGCGGTCGCCACGGCCTCGCCTACTTTATTTTCAAGGGCGGCATGCTTCCGGCAGCCCTGATGCTCGCTGTATTCTGGCAGCTCAATTGCCTATGGTTGAGATCGATGGACATAAGGGACAGCGCCTGCAGAATGCTGGTTGCACTAGGCTGGATCGCCAGCTTGGCCTTGCTGATCTATACCCTGTCTCTGGGTCACTCGGGAGAAACATTCCGAAGTCTGCGGCGCTTTGGCGTAGTCAGCTTTCTGGGCCTGAGTTTCATCAATTTCGCACTTCTGGCAAGCGCACTTAAAAAAACACCATTACAACGTCAGGGACGGTACCTACAAAACAGCTCTGCAGCCATTCTTACTGTGGCAATTCTGTCGCTCGCGCTCGACGCATTATTGGGCGCCGGCTACGACCGACTGGAAAACGCCTTTGAGTGGTGGCTGGTCCTGCTGCTCATTAGCCAATTGCTCGGGGTAGCTCTCATGTGGGAACGATCAGGATTCGAGCTCGCCGTAAAAATAGCCGAGCCTTAGGCCGCACCCGCAGCAAACCTGTGAAATATTCACACTTTATCGGCGGGGCGCTATTATGGACGAGACAATGAGGAAGACCGCTCCTCAAATTGCATGCCCTGCTAAGTCGCACAGATTCCCACTGGATCGGAATTCACATGAGTTTGCTTGACGAATTAAAAGCCAAGGCCGATGAACGCCGCACTGATGCCGAGTTGGAAGCCGCACGTCTGGAAGAGCAGGCCGCTTTCTATCAAGCAGAATTACTGCCGCGCATGCTGGCCACCTATAACTTTCTAAAGGAATTTTCAGCGCATCTGAACGTGGTTGATGAACCCTGTGAGCTTAGCTACCCGATATTGCCTGAGGAGAAGGCAGTTACGCTCTACCAAGGCGAGTACTCAGTCGCCATCGACAGTCGCCAGGAACCCACCCAAGTGGAATTGCGCTGCACGGCCACGCTACCTGAAGCAGTCACTTATGAGATCGACGGAAAGCAGCTGGTTGACCGACATCGTAAAATGCTCGACACCTACGGGCTTAAATACGAATGCACTGAGCGCAAGGATGAGCGTTTTGAACTCGCCAGCGCAGGCTTCAAGCTCATTGGGCCCCTACCCGTCCGCGTCGTATTCGTCGCCGATAGTGCATCCCGCTGCATAACCGTTCACCTGAGAAATATCGACCAGGCAGGTGTTAAAACCCTAAACCTGAGTACAAGCAAATTTGACGACAATTTTCTCGACCGGGTCGGGCGCTTCGTTCTTCGCCAACAAAGCACTCTCTTTACCGCAGAAATTTCGGATGAGGCACGGAAAAAACTTCAGGACAAACTGGCAGAACAACGCGAAGAAGAGGAGCGCGCACGCCGGGTACTGGAAGCAGAGCGCGCGGAGCTGGAAAAAGCCGAATTCGAAAGCCGCGCTTCGGTAAAACTAAGCCGCGCTGTGCAATCGGCAGCTAGCAAACTAAAGGCTCGCCTAAGCAAAGATTAAGCCTACGGACGGGTTACGGCCTACTGCTGATCGGCGCCCGCAATATGGCGGTATATTTCACTGCTGCCATCACCCTTCAAAAGCACAACATCGTAGGGTGTAAAGCGCTCGCCCATTTCCATGCCGGGACTACCGACGGGCATTCCGGGCACAGCTAGTCCGATGGCCCCTTCTGGTGGTTGGGCCAGAAAATCTGACATCACAGTCGCCGGCACATGCCCTTCAAATACGTAACCTTTCGCACTTACCGCCGTATGACAGGACTGAAACTCTGAACCAATGCCTTTCTCCTGTTTCAACAAAGCCAAATTTTCCGGATGGTGGGTTGCCGTCGTAAAGCCATTGTCGTTGAGATGCTCAATCCATTGACCACAGCAGCCACAGCTCGGGCTCTTGTAGACCTGAAAGTCGGCTTGCTCATTCCCAGGTACAAGGCCTTCATTATCCTGACTCTGGACTGTTGCAACGACTGCAGCGGCATGATCGGTCTCACTCGCCTCACAGGCCGTCAACAAAACCATAAGGCTAAATCCTGCAAGTACCATTTTACGCATGCGCTTACTCCTCATCGTAGGCTATTCATCTGCGACGGCAGAATCGCGCATATACCCGTGAATAGTCAATTGCCCATACCGTGTTTTTAGCGCCAAAACGGGAAACTTCGCCCCGGCTCACTATTCATCCTGACGGCCGCGCGGAATCGGTCGGCCCCATGAAAAATCATTTATCGCGTCGTGAAATCAGCGAATCGTTGTCGTTATTCAACTGCACGCCGCTCGCCAGAAAGGGATGAAATGCACAAGCACACACTCAGAGTAGTAGTCCTTTCGGCTTGCGTTGCGACAACGAGATACTACTATGATGTATGCAAGACAGCTAAGGGCCGACGGCGGTATTACTGGCTATACCGCGAGAAGCTGCGTATAATCGGCACCCTTTTCCCCGCCAGTCGGCATCTCACTGTCGCCCAGCAAGTCCACACAGGTTTCCTAATGACTCAAAGCACTTCCCTCTTTACTGATCTGGAGCTATCACCCCAGGTTCTCGAAGCAATTATACAGATCGGTTACGAACAACCGTCACCCATTCAGGCCGAAAGTATTCCGTACCTGCTGGAAGGACGCGACCTGCTGGGCACCGCACAAACAGGTACTGGCAAAACCGCAGCCTTTGCACTGCCACTGCTGTCTAATCTGGACCTGAGCAAGAGATTCCCCCAAGTGCTCGTGCTCGCACCAACCCGCGAACTCGCCATTCAGGTTGCCGAAGCTTTTCAGACTTACGCCAGCAAAATGCCAGGCTTTAACGTACTGCCAATTTACGGCGGCCAAAGCATGGAAACCCAATTGAAGCAATTACGCCGCGGTGCGCACATCGTTGTCGGCACGCCCGGTCGCGTAATGGATCACCTGCGACGTGGCACCTTGAAACTGGATCAGCTAAAAACCGTTGTATTGGATGAAGCAGACGAAATGCTGCGCATGGGCTTTATCGACGACGTTACCTGGATACTGGAGCACACCCCCAAAGAAAGGCAGGTTGCACTCTTTTCCGCAACGATGCCCGCGCCCATTCGCAAGATGGCAAACAATTATCTAAAAGATCCTAAAGTGGTTGCGGTTAAACCGACCGAAGCCAATGTGGCCAAAATCGAACAGCTTTACTGGCTCGTATCCGGCACCAATAAACTGGATGCAATAACACGTATTTTGGAAGTTGAAGAATTCGACGGCATCATCCTGTTTGTCCGCACCAAAACCCAAACCGTTGAAATAGCCGACAAGCTTGAAGCGCGAGGCTATAGCTGTGGCGCCATCAATGGCGACATGACCCAAGCTCTGCGAGAGCGCACCATCGAACAACTTAAGTCCGGCAAAATTGATATTGTGGTCGCAACAGACGTTGCCGCACGCGGCATCGACGTCGCGCGCGTGAGCCACGTTATCAATTACGACATTCCCTACGATACCGAGGCCTATATCCACCGCATTGGTCGCACCGGGCGTGCCGGCCGCAGCGGCAAAGCGATACTGTTTGTTGCTCCGCGTGAAAAACGTCTGCTCTACGCAATCGAGAAGGCGACCAAACAACCAATCAACGAAATAAGCCTGCCCAGTCGCGAAGAAGTGAACCTGCACAGGATTGATCAGTTCAAGCAATCCATCACGCAAACGCTGGAAACCCAGAACCTCGATTTCTTCAATGCTTTGGTAGGCGATTACTTACACGACACTCAAGCCGACCCGGTTCAGCTCGCCGCAGCCTTGGCGTATTTGGCCCAGGCCAGCAAGCCTATTATCCCTGCCAAAGAAGTTCGTGAATCCAAGTCTGAGCGCAGCGCTGGTCAGGGCCAGGGCGGCAACAAACGCGAAAACAAATCCAACTCTGAACGTCGTGATCGGAAAGAACGCGGCGAGCGCGCAGAACGCAGTGGCAAACCGAAAATGCGACCAACAGATGTTGATATGGAAGGTTTCCGAATCGCCGTTGGGTCCACACACGGAGCCACCCCCGGCGATATCGTCGGCGCCATTGCCAACGAAACCGGCATTGAAAGCGCCTATATCGGCAAGATCAAGATTGGCGAAGATCACAGCACAATAGACCTGCCATCAGGCATGCCAAAGGAGCTACTCGCTCACCTGAAAAAAGTCCGCGTGCGCCAGCAGCCTTTGTTGATTGAGCGCCTTGCTGGCAGTGGTTCAGCGCCGGCGGCGCCTGGCAAGCGCAAAGACGCCGCCAGGAAAAAGCCCGCTGGTGACAAACCTGCGGCAGCTGTACGCAAGCGCAAGAAAGAAGACTGACGCAGCCCTGTGGCGGCAACGATAGTGATTGAAGCCCCGTTATGAGGGCTTCAATCCATGCAAGACGTAATGCAAAATACCACCGTGCCGGAAGTACTCCATCTCACTGGCGGTATCGATGCGGCACAGGGCCAGTAGCTCATGTCGCTCGCCGTCATCCCGGCTTACCGTAATTTTTAGGCGCATCGCAGGCTCAAATTTATCGCTCAAAGCTTCAATATCGACCTGTTCATCGCCGTGTATCGTAATCGCAGCACCATCGCCTTCCAGCTGTAGCGGCAACACACCCATTCCCAGCAGGTTGGAGCGATGGATTCGCTCAAAACTCGCCGCAATGACAGCCTTCACACCCAGCAAATTTGTGCCCTTCGCGGCCCAGTCACGACTGGAACCGGAGCCATACTGCTCTCCCGCAAAAATAACCAATGAGGTTTTGTCAGCGCGATACTTCATCGCTGCATCGAAAATACTCATCTCCTCGCCAGTAACCAGGTAGCGCGTATACCCGCCCTCGCGTTCTACCATTTTATTGCGCAGGCGCACATTGGCGAAGGTGCCGCGCATCATCACTTCGTGATTGCCGCGCCGCGAACCATAGGAATTAAAATCCTTCGCTTCGACGCCATTATCGCTGAGATAGCGTCCCGCCGGGCTTTCCAGAGCAATCGCTCCCGCCGGTGAAATGTGGTCCGTGGTCACGCTGTCGCCAAGTACTGCCAGAATCCGGGCACCACGCAGCGCAGGAAACGCCACCAAGGGTTCGGCCATATCTTCAAAAAAGGTAGGGCAGTGAATGTAAGTCGAGTCTTCTTCCCAGTTGTAGGTTTTACCCGTTTCAACCGCCAGGGAGCGCCACACATCGGTGCCCTTGAATACATCCGCGTAGGCTTCGTGGAACATTTCACCGTCAATTGATTTCCGAATGGCCTGTATCTCATCGACACTGGGCCAGAGTTCCTTCAGATAAACCGGCTTACCGGAATCGTCTGAGCCCAGAGGCTCATTGTCGAGGTCAACCACGGTAGTACCGGCAATGGCAAAGGCGACGACCAGCGGCGGCGATGCCAACCAGGCAGCGCGCACATTGTTGTGTATACGTCCTTCAAAATTACGGTTTCCCGATAAAACCGCGCTCACTACGGCATTGTCGGCCACAATCGCATCTTCAATCGGCTTGGCCAAAGGGCCGGAATTACCTATGCAGGTAGTGCAGCCATAACCCACCAGATTAAAACCCAGCGCATCCAAATCGTCCTGCAAACCGCTTTGGGAAAAATAATCGCTCACCACTTTTGAGCCCGGGGCCAGCGATGTTTTGACCCAGGGCTTTACTGCCAGCCCGCGCTTGCGCGCAGCCCTCGCGATTAAACCCGCAGCCAGCATAACGTCCGGATTTGAAGTATTGGTACAGGACGTGATCGCGGCAATGGCAACCGCACCCTCGGGCATACTAAAGCCCAGCTCCGGCACCTCCAGCGTATCGCTTTCCCTGCGACCGTGTTCCTTGATAACCGCCTGCATCGCTTTCTTCATATTTCCCAGCGCCACCCTATCCTGCGGACGCTTTGGGCCAGCCAGACTCGGCTCAACCGTATCAAGGTCTAGCGTCAAACTGGCACTGAACGCCATCTGAGTGCTGTCATCGCGCCACAGCGACTGCGCCTTGCAGTAATCTTCCACCAACTGCAGTTGGGCCTCATCGCGACCGGTAAGGCGCATATACTCAATAACTTTTTCATCCACGGGAAAATAACCGCAGGTAGCACCAAACTCCGGTGTCATATTGGCGATGGTGGCGCGGTCAGTCACTGCCAATTCAGCCAGACCACTGCCGTGAAACTCCACAAATTTGCCAACCACACCGTGTTTGCGAAGCTTTTCAACCACGGTAAGTACCAGGTCCGTTGCCGTCACACCCGCACGCAATTTACCGGTCATTTCGAGGCCCACAACTTCAGGCAGCAACATTGATACCGGTTGCCCCAGCAGCGCAGCTTCAGCCTCAATGCCGCCCACACCCCAGCCAAGAATACCGAGACCATTGATCATCGGGGTATGGCTGTCAGTGCCAACCAAGGTATCGGGATATACAACCGTCGCGCCATCGTCGCCTTTCTGCCAAACCACCTTACCCAGGAACTCAAGGTTGACCTGATGGCAGATGCCTGTGCCGGGCGGAACGACCTGAAAGTTCTTGAAAGCCTGCTGTCCCCATTTGAGAAAGCGGTAGCGCTCACGGTTGCGCGCCATTTCCAATTTAACATTCTCGCCAAAGGCCGAGGCCGAGGCAAAATGATCAACGCTCACCGAATGATCAATCACCAGATCAACGGGTATTCTCGGGTTGATTTGCGACACGTCGCCACCGGTTTTTGCCACGGCTTCGCGCATGGCCGCCAAATCGACGATGGCAGGGACCCCGGTAAAATCCTGCATCAACACCCGCGCCGGCGAAAAATTAATATCCGGCCCCTGCACCGGTGAGTCTACCCAGCTTAGAAAGGCGTCAATATCGGCCTGAGTCGCGCCTCCTCCGAAGTGACGCAACTGGTTTTCCAGCAGCACTTTCAAGGAATTCGGTAATCGTCGGAATCGCTCGTCATTCAGCTTGTCGAAGGCGTAGTACTGATAGCTCTTCTTGCCGGACGTCAATTGATCTTGATACGGGTTGCTACTCATTGCTCGCTCCCTGGCTGGCAGCAAATCGATCGCTAAATCGCTCGCTGCGTGGTAATGCGTTTTCACCCTAGACTATAGCAAAGAATCTCTGAAACAAACGCAGCCGGACGCTGGCGCTGATCGATCCCGCCCCAGAGCCACTCTAGCGCTATATGCTTGGCAACCGAGACGGTATCATAACCTCCCTTACGAATACGGACTGGCGATGAAGCCTCGAAGCCACGCGCAGCATTTCCGGCAACTCACAACCTTGCTCGCGACCAATAGCGAGCTTTGGCGCTGCGAGCCCTTTAAATCCAGGCCGAACTGGGTAAGCCATAAGCCCGAACTTGCCGCACACCTTGGCCACCTCGACATGGCCACTGTGCGCGATGCTCAGGCAAATGACACCGACTTACTGGCCTGCCTCACCGGGGCCCTGCCCGAACAATGCCAACAGATTTCTTCACTGTGCCAAGTACCCGCGCTTCCGGCTCCTTCAGATGCACCCAGGCCAGGCAGTCACATTCCCGGTCGAAAATGGCAGCAGATTATCCATTTCGCTGCGGCACTGGAGTACTGTGATGCTACGCTTCTGGAATGGTGCGCAGGAAAATCCCATTTGGGGCGCTGGCTGAGCCAGCGCTATGGCTGCTCGGTCACAGCGCTTGAGCGCGACGCGGCCCTGATTGCCAGTGCCCAATCGCTGACGCCAGCCGTACAACTGGAGGAGTGTGATGTACTGAGCTCACACACCTTGCCATTTCTGCGTGCAACAGAGCATGTTGTTGCACTGCATGCCTGCGGCGGCTTGCACCGAAAATTACTGCAAGACGCGAATGACTGCTCACTCGCCAGAATCACCTGGTCTCCCTGCTGTTATCACAAGTATCTTGAAGGTGACTATCAGGCTCTCTCAGACGCGGGAAAGGAATCCGCACTCAATCTCAGTACGGTTGAGCTGCGCACAGCGGTCAGGCAAAACACAACCGCGGGCCGCGCAGAAAGAATACGCCATGAAAAACTACAAGCCTGGCGACTTGGATTTATACGCTTGCAAAGCGAAGTGTTGGCAGGAAATGAATACTTACCCATTTCCGCGATTCCGGCCGAGATTAGCCGGGGGGATTTTGAAAACTTTTGTCGCTATGTTGCGGATATAAAATCTATCGAGCTGCCTGACAACATTGCCTTCGAAAAATATGAAACACTTGGAAAAAGGCTGTACACAGACGTTTCCAGACAGGAGCTGGTACGCGCACTGTTTCGCCGCCCACTGGAGCTATGGCTCGCACTGGATGAAATATTGTTTCTTGAAGAGCGCGGATACCGCTGCGAACTCGGCACTTTCTGTGACCCACAGGTAACACCGCGTAATTTCCTCATCAATGCGCTACGCGAGCGAAATATTTGAAACCGCAGCCTGCCATAACATAATTATTCTGTGTCCCGTCCTGACATAGGTTGTCAGGTTTTAAGGAGCCGCTTCCGCATAGGAAGCGGCTTTTTTATGCACCTGTTCGGGGGTTTTTAGCCCAAGGCTCAGGTGCGGCCGTAATGTGTTGTAAATCTCCACTGACTCAGCGATTACTCGCTTGAGCTCTTCGAAGCTCCGACATCGTGATATCAGAAACTCTTGTTTCAATATCCCGTTTATCCTCTCCGCCAAGGCATTCTGATAGCAATCATAACCGTCAGTCATTGAAGGGCTTATAGCTTGTTGGCGCAACTCGTCCTGATAGATAGCAGAGCAATACTGCAGCCCACGATCAGAGTGATGGATCAGCGGTCGCTGTGTCAGCCGGGAGCTCCCAGCATGCTTCAGGGCCTTCACCACCTGACCGGCACTCATGTCGTGACTAAGCTGATGACCGACTATCTTTCTGCTGTAAGCGTCTGTCACCAAAGATAAATAGTGGACTCCCTCATCAGATTCCACGTAGGTGATGTCGCTGACGTAAGCCTGCTCAGGGCGAGACACCTGCATATCTTTAAACAGATTCGGGTGCTTTCTCATCCAGTGCTTGCTGTGTGTCGTCTTGATATAACTCCTCTTGGGCGCAATCAGTAGACGCTGCTCTCTCAGATACGCGAACAAGCCATCCCTGCCCAGTTTAATTCCCTTGGCATCCAAGCGAGGCTTGAGTAGGAAGTAGAGCTTGCGCGTACCCAAACGAGGCATCTTGCGCCGCAGATCCAGAACCCACTCCCTCACCGGCTTCAGCTCCTGCTGGCGCTGCTGATGACGGCTTAGACGCTGGTATACCGCTTGACGACTAATCCCATACAAACGGCACGACTTGGCTAAACTCAGTCGCCCCTTCGCCTGCGAGAACCTTGCTGTGCGGATAAAGACTTTTTTACGTAATCAGTCCCGCAGTCACGGTCTACTTGCCTTAGCATTTCGCGATGTAAGTAATTGAGATCATTCGCATCCTGGAGCTCACGCTCCAAGCGCTTGATTTTCTGCTCTGGGGTTTCAGGGGTATTGGACATACGGCCTCCTGAGGATGACCAGTCCAATTTACCATGCTTGCGCAGCCAGACTAGAACTGTGCTGCGCCCTTGGATTCCGTAGCGGGATTGTGCCTGCTTGTAGGTGAGCTCGCCTTTTTCGACCTGCTCGACGACAGACAATTTAAAGCCCAGCGTGTAATCACGCTGCGTTCTCTTTTGGGGGGAAGGTATAGTGCTGTCCATAAATAGGCCTCATGGGTGTAAACCTATTTCAGGACGGGACAGGAGTTAAAAAAAGAGCCCCATGTCTGATCAGGCTTTTCTAAAACCTCATCAAAGAATTGCCGAACAGCGCTCCAATCGGGGTATTGCTCGCTACCGAATAAAATCAAGGTTCCTTCGAAGTGTTCCTGACCTTTCCCGGAGGCCATATCGTCAATGAGGTAATGGCCTCTATTCAGGTTTTTGTGCGGGGATATGATTAGGTTTCTGACGACTGATAGCCCCAAGTGCTTTTCGACCCAATCTCGCTTCTCAGAATAGCAATGAGAATTATGGACTGACGGTGCGGTTAATATATAAACGTCCGTTTTGGGGTGATCGTTTAACCAGCAATATGTCTCGACAGCTTCTTTTAGCGGTTTCAACCCTGCGTACAAACCAGGCTGGCTTTGAGGGTACGGCAGCTCGGGATACAGGCGCTTGTGTCGCGCAAAACCTTCGGCGTAATCACATAAAACGTGATCCATATCCACATAGATAATCGTTTTTGTATTCGCATTCACGTTTTTCCCTCGGGAATCGCAATACAGCACTAAGACAAAATATCATAAAATCAATTAGATGGTCGTTTCTACGGATAGTTTAACGCCATATGTCGGAACACCCTTTAAAAAGGATGCTTAGTACGCTCTATTTTCAATAAACGAGTGGACTTGGACCGAGACTCTTACGACGGCAGAATTTGCACACTTTGCTTTGAAATTGCTTACTTTGCTTTAAAAAATTGCTTACTTTGCTTTGGCATCCATGGATACCAAGGTCACTCTTCTAAGCGCGAACTTTATTTAACATAATATACATTATGCCTACTTAGACATTTGGTATCCAATCGGATAACATCCTCGTCATGCTTAACAAATCACTTCTACACCTCGACGAAACCACCATCGGCCCGCTCATCCGCGAAGCTCGGCTGGCCGTAGGATATTCCCTCCGGGAACTAGCCAAAAGAACCGGGACCTCACATTCCACTATCTCAAGCTACGAACACGGACGAAAATGCCCATCCATTCCAGTGTTGCGCAAACTTCTCTATGAGTGCGGTGTAGAACCCCAGCTTCACTTTGCGCGGCGCATACGGCGTTGCGACGGGCTTGATCGTGGTATAGAGCTTGAACAAGTATTAGCATTGGCTGAGCAATTTCCTGCTAGGCACGAGGAAGTTCTCACCTTTCCGAGGTTTGGCCCGTAATGAGTGAACTCGCAACCAAGATTGTTGCGCTGCACGATGCCTTGCGTTCGAAAGACCTTGATCACGCATTTGGTGGCGCATTGGCTTTGGCTTGGTGTACCGAACGTGCACGGGCAACAATCGATATTGACGTGAATATCTTCGTGCCCAAATCGCGCTCAAGCGACGTCATTGCCGCTATGCCAAATGATATTGCTGTATCCAAAAAGCAGCTCTCAGATCTTCAAAATGACGGTCAGGTTCGTCTCTGGTGGAACAAAACCCCGGTGGATATTTTCCTGAATACCACTGAATTACACGAGACGATGGTTAATCGGTCGAAAACTGAACGTTTCTTTGAGCGAGATATTCCCTTCCTCTGTTGCTCTGACCTTGCTGTATTCAAAGCATTCTTCAACCGCACCAAAGATTGGGCGGATATCGAAGAAATGCTTAAAGCCGACACAATCGATGTTGCAGCACTGACAACGGTACTGTCCCAATACTTGGGCGCGGATGACGAGCGCGTACATAAGCTACTAGCACTAATCCGTTAAAATAAAATTAGTACGGGCTCTTAGAATCTATTCACACGCCCTCACATGGCCTGACAAGCAAATCGGAAACGCCACATCAAAGAAACCTCTCTTGTAAGGAAAATGCAGCGTAATACCACCAAAACTGTAATTAACAAATTGGCGAATCTCATACGACCCGTGCGAAAGCAGGCACCCTTCTCACGACCTTTGAGACCATTAAGCCGGGAGGTGAAATACTACTGAAAAAAACTGTCTCCATTGCATCACGCAGGGCCTGTTGCCAGACCTGCCAATTGTGGCCCGAAAGCTTAACCCAATCATCCATTAGCGCTGGTGGTTCTGTAAGCCCCCTTAAAATAGCGGCATGCTCATTTGGAGTTCTTCGTCGTAAACTGATGTGGCGAGGAGAACCACAATGAAGAAATTACGCTTGCTCGATTAACGCAGTCCAGCTAGCCGTTCAAGCCAGCTGCAACCATTCCTTAAGACTGTTTCCAATCTCGGTAATTTCCTCGCTGCAGACTTCGTGCTGCATGGGATAACTACGATAT
>JBFJTG010000004.1:0-78590 GCA_041625575.1 Litorivivens sp. | reverse complement strand
TAGCTAATCTTACGCAGGCTCTGCCAATAGCGATAGCTTATAAATAGAGGCCACCTTTCCCCCTCAGGGCGTATGCGGTATTAGCTCGAGTTTCCCCGAGTTGTCCCCCGCTCCTGGATAGATTCCTACGCGTTACTCACCCGTCCGCCGCTTTACTCAGTCCGAAGACCTTTCGCGCTCGACTTGCATGTGTTAGGCCTGCCGCCAGCGTTCAATCTGAGCCATGATCAAACTCTTCAGTTTAATCTTTTACATCAGTCCGAAGACATGATGGAACCCTTTCACAGTTACCCGTGGAATGATTCAAAAACCCGGCTCAGACACCGTTAATCATAAATATAAATCTACGAGTCACTTGTGTCTGATAACTTTTGCGTCATCAAACTACACAAGTGCCCACACAAATTACTTAATCTTTTAGTTGTTAAACAGCTCAAAACCGCTCGGGGCTTTGATTCTCTGTGAGGCTTGCCTCCAGAAGAGGTGCGTATTATAGACACCTGCGCTGCGCCTGCAAGCTCTTTCTTGAAAATATTTCAAAAGAATTGCAGATGGCTAAAACTCAAACGACAACAAGAGCTTCCCTGACGACAGCTCAGGCAGCTTACACCCAAGACAGGCCCTTAAGAAAGAAGAACCAGCGCGCAAAAATTACACGAAAAGCTTCCATTTCCGTAGGACATAAGTTATACACCTGTAACCAATAAAAGAGACAGGCCTGTTCTATCTATTATAGATCTATAGGTACAGGCTCAAGCTAATAACCAAGACCCCTAAGATTCAGGGAAGGAAAGACAATGAACCACAGCCGCACTTTGGCTGCCGCCTTGGCAGCTGTGACGCTCAGCTTGGCAGGATGCCACAGCAGCTCATCGGATAAAAGCACACCAATCTCAACTACTGGCACGGCAACTCAAGCACAAGCCTGCACACCGACGAACAGCTTTTCGGAAACTTCGCCACCACCGATAGAACATGTCTTTATTATCGTTCTGGAAAACAAAAGTTTCGAAGAAATCTACGGAGCGGCATCGGTAGCTAAATATCTGCGCGAGACCGTCGTACCGACCGGGCAGCTACTCCCGCAATTTTACGGCACCTCTCATGCATCGACCGGCAACTATATATCCATGATCGGCGGCCAGGCTCCTAATCCCGCCTCCCACGTTGATTGCGCGATGTTCGCCCAGTGGACGCCCTTCAACCCCGTACAGCCCGTGCTTGAATTCGGCCAGGCCAATGGCAGTGGCTGCCTGTATCCCGACAACTTCCCGACCCTCGTCGACGAAATGGACCTGCACAACCTGATGTTCAACACCCAGCTTAGCTGGCGTGGCTGGATGGAAGATATGGCGCTTGAGCAGGAAGGCGAACCAAGGGTTAATGGCCGACCGACGGACAATACTTGCGTAGGACCCGCACTAAATGAAATCGACGGCACTAACGGCTCCGATACCACAGAACAATATGCGGCCCGCCACAATCCTTTCCTCTTTTATAGAAGCATCATTGGACAGGCCGCCACCGCAGAGGAGTTTGCCCGCTGCGACAAGAATGTCATTGATTTACGGGTTGGCTCTTCCGCCCAGAACCTGCCAGGCCTGAAAGCCGCTTTACAAAGTAGAGCCACCACCCCCAACTACAACCTGATCGTGCCCGACAACTGCCATAACGCCCACGACACGGCCCAGCAATGCGAAGGCACTAGCGGCGGCCCAGGCGGCCTGTTGGAAGCCGACCGTTTTCTGAATGAGTGGGTACCCGTCATTACCAACTCTCCTGCCTTTAGGGAAGCAGGCATGCTTGTCATTCTGTTTGATGAGGCCAACTTCGGACAGGGCGACCCTCAGGAAGACTATGCAGCCTGTTGCGGCCAGGAACTGGATGGCGGACTGAAGCACCGCGGCGCCGATCCTGGCCTGAACGGCTTACTGGGCGCAGGCGGCGGACGCTTTGGCGCTGTGGTACTGAGCCCCTTCACACAACCCGGGAAACAGAACGACACCCCATACAACCACTACAGCATGCTGCGCACTCTGGAAAACCTGTTTGGCCTGGACAAAGTTCATTTTGATCCAAACGCGGGCACCAGCGTGCAGCAAATGATGCTGGACCTTAAAAGTGCGGATCCTGCCACTCGCCAGGCGGCGATCACGGCGCTAACGCCAAAACAAGGAGTAGAGCCCTATATCGGCTATGCAGGCTTACCCGCCTCCGAAGGGATGCTTGCCTTTGGCAAGGACGTTTACAACTGCCAACCCAGTCCCTAACGGTGGCTTACTGCCGCCAGTGCCTGCGCATTAGCGGCAGTTCCCGTTCACTGAGGCAGCGTCACCGAGCTCAGTGAATAATGTCCGTATTGGGGGCATTAAAATATTCGTCAAATCGAAGCCGGGCTTCAGCCCCAAAAAGTATTTCGCAGGCCTCCATCAGTCCGGGCGCGTCACGAATTACTTCTTCCCGCTCTACCAGAGCAATCTTTGACCTGCGACGTAGAAAGTCTTCCAGTTTAACGATCATTTCACGCCGGCTCGCTTGCCGTAATTCGCAGCGCGTATATTCCGTACCTTTTATAAGCACTTCGGCCTGCGACCTGTCTTCGCGGATATTCTCAAGCAAGCCGATAGCCTGCGCGCCGTAGCGGCGCCACAAACGACGCGTTAATGGCTCCGACGATTCGGGTGCCGTCATTGCATCGAGCTTCATCAAACGCGCCTGATGTTCAAATTCTTCACGCACGCTGACCGAGGGCTCGCCGTACCATTTTTGATCTGGGTAGCGCAGTTTTATGCCCAGAGTCTCCAGGTGTTCACACACTTCTTCGCCAACATTGATACAGTCGGTCAATTTACCGCCAAAGATCGATAAATGCGGCCGCTGTTTATCAAGCTCAATCACGTGCTTGCGAGACAATTGGAGAAAATCAATCTCACCAGAAACATTGCCTTTAATCGCCAACGGTCTCACCCCACAGCGCCGGGATATAACATCACCCGCCGTTAGCGGCTTGATCAGGCGCAGACGACGATTAATATTGTCCAATACAAACTGTTGATCTTCCTCTGTCACATGCACTTCAGGGGTATCAACTCTGGTATCCGTAGTACCGATACAGGTACGAGTGCCCATCGGGATAGCAAAAAACAAACGGCCATCGTCCGCAAAAAATGTGAGCACGCGCGGCACCTCGCTTATACGATCGACTATCAAATGAATGCCTTTCGACAAGAGGTGCCGATAGTGAGTCTTTACATTGGTAGCTTGATTAAGCCCATCCAACCAAGCGCCCGCAGCGTTAACGATCACTTTAGCCTGAACCGTAAAATCGTCGCCGCTAATAACATTACGTGCCTCAACCCGCCATAAGCCGCCCGCAAATTCAGCGCCCTTGCACTCCACATAGTTCGCCGCGATGCACCCGTTAGACAAAGCCGAGCGCACAAAATTAAAGACAAAGCGCGCGTCGTTGTCATAAAGAAAAGCGTCCGAGTACTCAAAGCCACCAACGGCTTCACTCGTATCCACCATGGGTGCCTCGGAGGCTATAGCGCGTTTAGATAGCAGTCGTGGTCGCGCTGTAGCGCCCATGCCGATAAACCAATACAACCATGTCCCAAGCCAGAGCACGATTGGATGCCAGCGAAAGCCTCTGGCTATTGTGGTAAGGAATCTGATCTCCTGAACGGTGGAGGGATATTCCTTCATCAACTGATTGCGGCTTTTGCAGAGATTGCGTACGAGCATGTACTCGCCACTTTCCATGTACTTAATCCCGCCCCAGGCAAGATTGGAGGATTCCTGACTGGTTCCCCCTGCAAAATCACCCCGATCTATCAACCCCACCCGCACTCCACGAGTCGCTAATGCCGCGGCGGTCACGGCACCATTGATGCCACCACCGATGATTAATACATCAAAGGTCTCATCTTTCAGATGCCGAATATTGCTGTCTCGGAGCTTCATTTATTGTTTTGCATCCATACTGGCCTGTGGTTGATCAAACAGTCATCGTGGCAAACGAAAGAATTTTTAAGCCCAACCTACAAGGATTTCAAAAACCAAATCAGCTTCTCGCGATCGACTTGACTCGATTGCGCCCAAGCATCGCGGGCGGCGGCGGCCTCCCCACCATGCCACATAATCGCCTCTTTAAAATTACGGGCGCGACCATCGTGGAGAAAGCCAATCCCCTTACCGCCAACCACCTGAGCCAGATGGATGCCCCATAACGGTGGCGTGCGCCATTCACTCCCGGTGGCTTCACCTTCGCTGAGTCCGTCATCCAGACCAGCGCCCATATCGTGCAGAAGCAGATCGGTGTAGGGCCAAATTGTTTGCAACGACAGAGCTGGGAAATCTGCGCTCACGCCGGTTACCCAACCTGGCCGGTGACAACTGGCACAACCAATATCCTCGAATATGCGCCGACCCGTCACAACCTCAGGCGCACCTATCGCTCTTCGCGCCGGCACCGCAAGATGGCTCACATAAAACAATACGGCCTTCTCAATCGTCATTTCAAGCTCCGGTTCCCCTCCACCGGGAAGCTCGTCGCAGCCTGGCTGGAGCTGCGTGCAAATCGATTTCGGAAAAAGCGTGGAACTAATCCCCATGTCATTGGCAAACGCCGCCAAACTTTGCTGGCGAACCGTCGGTTGCGACGCTTTCCAACCAAAACGACCCGGCATCTGCTTTTGACTCTGGTGGTCATAGACCCAGTTAATCCGGCCGGAAATACCGTCCCCGTCCTTGTCGGACTCATCTGCAGCGGCCAGCAATTGCGACTCCGGAATCATTTCCAACAATCCGAGACCAATAACAGGGGGCGCCACCCTCAGACTTCGGTGCGTTGCCTTAAGCTCGCCATAAGCCAAATTTTCCAACTTTGGCAATGGCTTTCTCAATTGCACACGTTCACCGCCCGCCAGCTCACGCTCGATATACTGCCATCGCACTGAGAGCTGCGCTTCCGGCTTGAGGCCGGGCAATGCGCGATCCTGAATTTGATTTCCGTATACCGGGTCCGGACTGCCGTCGCTCATGGCTATGCGTAAGAGCGAAGAAACTGCACTACCACCCGAGGGAGGGCGACCACGACCATCGCGAATATGACAATCCTGACAGGCAGCGGCATTGAATAGCGGCCCCAGGCCGTCGCGTGCAGATACCGAGGAAGGCGCCGACACCCAGGGTGAAGTAAAGAACGAATTGCCCACGACAAATAAGGCGCGCTCGTCAGTATTAAGGTTACTTGCCGGTTGGGAGTAAGCGTGCTGCGCCAGTGAGCTGTTAGGGTTTAACTTGGTGAAGGTTGTGCCTCCACCCGACAAGGCCTCATCGGGCGGTGCATCAGGAGAGCCGGCCCCGCAGCCACTCACTGCGCTTGCAAGGAGAAGCAGCGCGGGTAGTCGCATTATTGTGCGGCCTCACCGAGTGCCGCCGGCGCCAGCAAACTAAGGCCAAGACTCTGCGCCAAGTCATTCAACAGCCCGGCCTGTATCCGGAGGCTATCTATGGCCGATTGCAGGAGTGCATTACCCTGAGTATTGCCCGGCGCAATGAGCTGATCCACATACTGTTGCCGGCTTTCCCCCTGATGCCGGATGGCTCGCATCGCCTCACGCGTGCGCGCAAAAGCCGCATCCAGTTTCGCGGAAAGTTGCGGGGAATAGCGTTCTGCAAGCGCAGACAAACTGCGCTCCGGAGCCTGATAAGAGGAGCGGCCATCGTAACGGCCATAGTAGAAATTTTCGATGCCCCGGGCGTTGTACCACAATGAATTGTGGGTATCGTCAGAGAAACAATCCTGCTCCTCTTCCGGCGCGTGAGTTAATAGAGCCACTTGCATTCGCTCGCCAGCCAGCTCTTCTGCGGCCATAGCCGTCAGCCCAAATAGCATGCGATTAAGGCCCGTATCCACATCACCCCTAACCAGTCTGTCGCCCGGCGTGCCCTCACCTGCAGCCCAATGTTCGCGCATTTCCTGCAAATGGCGCATCAGCAAAATAGTCACCGTTTTTAGAAATTCACCACGCTTGCGACAGGGCTTTTCCGAGGCTGCGAGCTGATTCCCGTTGGTGCAATGCTCCAATGAAAAATCTGTCCAGGGCCGCTCACCGGCGCCGCGCTCATTGCCGTGGGTATCCTGCCCCCACAGTAAAAACTCCAGGGCGTGATAACCGGTTACCACCACCGCTTCAACGTCCGCCACCGATTCAAGCATTTGTAATTGCTTGAAAACAATGTAATTAAGCGGCACTTCGCGACCCGCCACGAGCAGACTGTCAGACCCGATTATATTGGACCGCGCCCAGGTATTGGTGTCAGAGGCGAGATAGCTGTCATCGACGTAATCAATGAAACCCTCATCAATAGGCCAACTGTTGACACGCGCCTCCCACTCATCAACATACCAATGGCCAAAGCGCAGAGCTTCTGACTGTGAATAGGGAACTCGGGCTGCGCGCCAACTGTTTCGCGCTGCTTGCAGGTTTTCCAGACTGGGCTCGCTCACCAAGGTGTCGATGTCTTCATACAGCAAGCGCGCGGCTTGATAGGCATCATCGTAAACGCGGTAGGCCTGTTCACGATAAGCGGCCAGCACTGCGCGTTTTTCAGACTCGCTCGGCTTTGCCGAGCACGCGAAAAGTAATGGCAAGCCCAAAACGGCCATTATCAGAATGCGCGCGAAGGCTTGGGTAATGATCCTCGGCTTTGGCACGCCCGGTCTCGCCTCCTGCGATCGAATGAATTACAACAATGAAAGCTGTGTTTAGGGTCTCACAAACAAGTGGTATTTCTTTTTGCCGAGTTTAACCAGATAGAATTTACCAAAGCGAGCGGCCGCCGGCGCAAAGAGCTCGGCGGAGTTCATCATGTCGGCCACGCCGGCCGCCCGACCGTTAATAAATACCGCATTACGTCCCAGCGCATCTTTGACCTGCTTGCCGGAGGCGGCCATGCCGGCATCCGCCAGGAGTTGCGTCAGCGGAGTCTCTGAAAAACTATTGGGGTCCAGTTCGCTTGAGGGCAAACCGTCGAGCTGTAATTGATGATAATCAGCCTCAGACAAGGCCTCATCCTCACCACTGAACAAAGCATGGGTAATCCGCTGAGCAGCGGTCAAGCCCTCATCGCCATGAATAAGCCGCGTCACTTCATTGGCAAGAACGCCCTGCGCCTGGGGCCGCCCTTCAGCAGCACCGTCCTTAGCCTCGATTTCGTCAATGTCGGCGAGACTCAGGAATGTGAAGTAGCGTAAAAACTTATACACGTCAGCATCAGCCGCATTCAGCCAAAACTGGTAAAAAGCGTAGGGAGAGGTCTTGGCCGGGTCGAGCCAAATCGTCCCGGCCTCGGTTTTACCAAATTTGGTACCGTCCGACTTGGTTACCAGTGGCAAGGTCAAACCGAAAACCTGTGAACGGTTCAAGCGTCGACTTAAATCAATACCTCCGGTGATATTGCCCCATTGGTCGGAGCCACCGATTTGAAGGCTGCAGCCATGCTCCCGATTGAGTGCTGCAAAATCGTAGGACTGCAGAATCGAATAGGTGAATTCGGTAAAAGAAATGCCCTCTCCCTCACGGTCAAGCCTTTGTTTTACCGACTCTTTTTGAATCATGGCATTAACGGAAAAGTGCTTGCCGATATCCCGCAGGAAATCCAGTATATTGATACCGCCAATCCAATCCAGATTGTTAACCACCTCTGCGGCATTGTCACCACAATCAAAATCGATGAAACGGCTCACCTGGGCACGAATTTTTTCTACCCAGCCGGCAACAACGTCCGGCGTATTCAGCTGCCGCTCCTGAGCCTTAAAACTCGGGTCTCCAATTAAGCCGGTAGCGCCACCGACAAGGGCCAGCGGCTTATGCCCGGCCAACTGAAAGCGCTTAAGCGTTAGCAAGGGCACCAAGCTCCCGATATGCAGGCTGTCAGCCGTGGGATCGAAGCCGCAATAGAGGGTACGAGGGGCCTCTTCAAGGTGCTTGATCAGCTCCTCTTCACTGCTCATTTGCGCTATCAGACCCCTTTCGCGCAAATCTAAAATCAAATCATTCTTTAACACCATCACACTCCGGAAAAAAACCACTACCCTTGCCCCACGGAGCTGGCACAATACAACAAAGTCCCCGAATTGCAAGGTTGGGCCGGTAAGTTAGTACTTTATTTGCACTACTCTTATGTTTTATTATAGGTTTGTCGACTAAGTGATTCATACCGCTGGATTTAGCCGTGATGTACGAAGTAATTGGCTCAGCGTATGCTGTCCAATAATAAAGCGAAGATATATGCAATGTATTTAGAACCCGGCGATAAGTGGTCCGCTGTTCCACACCCACCGAAAAAGCATGTGGTTATGGCCCTGTCGACCTTTATTGCGGTCGTGCTACTTCTTCTTCTACTGCCCGGCGAAAAAGCCGAGGCCAAACGCACCGCCATTCCGCTAAGCCTCGAAATTACACCGTCCATTGTCGAGCGCTTCAGCATAACCGAACCATTGGCTCCCCGAGTTCACTGGGATACCGTCGATGTTGAACCCGGCGACAGCCTTTCCCACATATTCAACCGAATTGGCCTACACGCAGCGGACGTGCACGAACTGGTTACCACCGCCAAAAAGGCCAAGGTACTGAGTCAGCTTCGTCCGGGACAAACACTGTCCTTTCACATTGCCAATAACCGCCTGCAAGCCTTAAAGGTACAGGAAGACAGGGTCTCTTCCCTCTTATTTGAGCGCACACCCGACGGCTTCAAAACCTCTGAAATTACTCGCCAGCCCGAGGTCCGGGTCAAGCTTACCAGTGCAACGATTTCCAGCTCTCTGTATAAAGCTGCCGAAGATGCCAATTTGCCCCAGCGGCTTATCATGGAACTAGCCAGTATTTTCGGCGGCGTCATGGACTTTGTTTACGACGTTCGAGCCGGTGATCATTTCATCGTACTGTACGAAGAACTCTATATAGACGGTGAGCACTATAAAAGTGGCGACATTCTGGCGGCCGAGTACGTCAACCGGGGCCGCAGCTATCAGGCCTATCGCTACACCAACACCCTCGGTTCCACTGCCTACTATTCGCCCGACGGCGAAAGCATGCAGAAAGCCTTCCTCCGCGCGCCGCTGGAGTTTTCGCGAATATCCTCACATTTTGATCCGAAGCGCCTCCACCCCGTCTTCAAGACAGTTCGGCCACACCGCGGCATTGATTATGCAGCGCCACGCGGGACGCCCGTTTATGCCGCAGGCGAAGGCCGCGTCATCGACGCGGGTTATACCAAGGCCAACGGCAACTATGTGTTTATCCAACACGGTCCGCAATACATCACCAAATACCTGCACCTTGACCGCAATGCAGTGCGCAAGGGTAGTCGCGTAGATCAACGGCAGGTGATCGGTTGGGTGGGCTCAACGGGATATGCAACCGGGCCCCACCTGCATTATGAATTTCTCGTAAACGGCGTGCATCGCAATCCCCGCACCATCGTCGACAAGTTACCCAAGGCGAAAAAAATCACCGCTACCGAAATGGCCATGTACTCGCAGGCCATAAGAGGCATGCATTTGCAGCTATCTACCTACGCTGTCCAAGCCGGGTATCGCAGCCCCTCAACCTCTAAAATCGGCGCAGGTTAATGCCGCTTTATGTAGGTGTGATGTCCGGCACCAGTCTGGACAGCATTGACGCTGCGTTGTGTGAAATCTCATCCGATAAGAAACCTGTCTTGCTCAGCCATTACGAGCAAAAATTTCCCAAACGCTTGCACGCCACCCTGCTAAGCCTCTGTCAGCTGGGGGACAATGAGATCGAAAAAATGGGACGCGCCGACCGGGAGTTGGGCACCTGTTATGCGCAGGCAGTCGCTGCGCTATTAAATCAGGCCGGCATTGCCGCTAGCAATGTTAGGGCTATAGGCTGTCACGGCCAAACCATTCGCCACCGACCGGTTTCAGCCAACCAGGAAGGCGACACCGCCTTTACCCTTCAAATAGGTGACCCAAACACGCTCGCCATGCAATCCGGCATTACGACTGTTAGTGATTTTCGGCGCCGCGATATCGCCGAAGGCGGTCAGGGCGCGCCGCTAGCGCCGGCCTTCCATCGCGCGGTATTCGCATCCAATAAATCGGATCGCGCCGTCGTTAATATTGGCGGCATGGCAAACATTACCCTGCTATCGGCCAACGGTGACTGCAGCGGATTCGATACCGGGCCAGGCAACGTCTTGATGGACGCCTGGATTAGGCAACACAAAGGCGTGGAATTCGACGACGGCGGGCAGTGGGCGGCAAGTGGCAAAGTCGACAACACGGTGCTATCGCGCTTGCTGGCGCTGCCCTATTTCAAACAAACGAGCGGACCGCGCAGCACCGGCCGCGAAGACTTTGACGCCGGTTTGCTCGCCGATTTACCGGCCGACCTGAAGCCCCAGGATATTCAGGCGAGCCTGCTCGAATTAAGTGCTCAGACTATTGCGGCACCATTACTGGCTCGGGAAAAACGCCCGTCCCAGCTCTATGTGTGTGGCGGCGGCGCCTATAATACTGCTCTGATGCAAAGGCTGGAAACACTGTTGCATCCAATGATTGTGGCCAGCACTGAACAATTAGGCATTGCGCCACAATGGGTTGAAGCGATGGCCTTCGCCTGGCTGGCCCACAGGCGCATGGAAGGTAAAAGCGGAAATATCCCGAGCGTGACCGGCGCCAGGCGCGAAGTCGTGCTAGGCGCAATATATCCGCCCTAAGCCTTGCACCAGCTATAGATAGACCTAGATAGAAAACGACGAGCCACAACCGCAGGTGGTCGAGGCATTGGGGTTAGTCACAACAAAACGCGAGCCTTCAAGGCCTTCGAGGTAGTCTACTTGAGCGCCCACTAAATACTGGTAGCTCAGCGGATCGACCAGCACCGTCACGTCATCAACATCGACCGAGGTATCGTCATCGGCGACCAATTCGTCGAAGGTAAAGCCATATTGGAAGCCCGAACAACCACCACCGGTCACAAAAACCCGCAGTTTTATCTCCGGATTGGCTTCTTCGGTTTTCAGGGCCCGCACCTTCTCAACCGCTCGGGGCGTGAGATTAATCACGGTGGGTGTAAATTGCTCTACCGACATACTACTCCTTCGAAATCAGGCCGCCGCAAGGTAAATTGTGGCAACCCGGAAATTGTTCAATAACCCAGTAAATTAGTCAACTTTAGGCCGGAGTTCACGGTAACACGGCAATTGCGCCCAAGCCCGCGCTTTCGTCGAGGCCAAACATCAGATTCATGCACTGAATAGCCTGCCCTGAGGCACCCTTAACCAGATTATCCTCTGCAGCCAGCACCACAATGGCGTCGCTTTGAGGCGGGCGATGCAAGGCCAAACGCACAATATTGCTGCCTTTTACACTGCGCGTCTCCGGGTGGCTTCCCGTCGGCATGACATCAACAAAGGGGCAGTTCGCGTAGCGCTGCTCGTAAAGGTATTGCAGCTCATCAAGCGCAACAGCCGGGTCGCGTAAAGTCGCATAAAGCGTCGCGTGAATGCCGCGAATCATCGGCACCAAGTGCGGTGTAAAAATGACGTTCAGCGGCTCGCCAGCGGCCCACGACAGGCCCTGATTAATTTCCGGCAAATGGCGGTGCCCGGAAACTCCGTAGGCCTTAAAGTTTTCCCCCACCTCAGTGTAGAGATTGCTGACTTTTGCCTGACGACCCGCACCACTGACGCCCGATGCCGCACTGGCAATCAAATTCGAGGTTTCTACAAGCTTTTCTTCAAGGAGTGGCCAAAAACCCAGCTGAATCGCGGTCGGATAGCAGCCCGCGCAGGCTACCAACTCGGCATTGCGCAGTTCTTCCGAAAAAATCTCGGGCAGTCCGTATACAGCCTTTTCAAGCAACTCGGGGCAAGTGTGCTCCTCGTGGTACCACTTTGACCAAAGCTGGGCATCTCGAATTCTAAAATCTGCTGACAAATCGATAACACGGGTGCCCGCCGCCAACAATTCGGGGACGGACTTCATCGCCACATTGTGGGGCGTCGCGAAGAACACCACGTCGCACTGTGCAAGCTTGTCGGTTTCAGGCTCGGTAAACTTCAGATCCATGCGCCCGCGAAGACTGGGAAACAACTCGTCGACACTCACACCGGCATCGGCCCGAGAGGTAATCATCGTGACCTCCGCACCCGGATGATCGACCAGAATTCGTAGTAACTCAGCACCTGTATATCCGGTGCCACCGACAATACCTACCTTTAACACAGCCAATTCCTGTAACGTTAGGCAGACTAATTAGGTCTGCAAGGATGAGCCGCCTATAATAATCGATTTAGCGCGCACACGCGAAGAAGAGCATGCCATCAGCTGTTATAAAATCTACAACACTTACCTTCGGCGCAGACCGCAGTGCTGAATAAGCTCCTGCGAGAGTATCGGCGTCGGCTTGCCAGTCCGGACGCAGCCGTACCCTATGCGGTGCTTGGCCTGCTGTCCGGCTTAATCACAGCGGCGCTGATCATTCTATTCCGCCTCGCTCTCGAAGCCCCCCTGACCGCGTTTCTACCCGAGGGATCAGCGGAGAATTTCGAAGCACTACCGCGCTACTGGCATTTTGCGCTGCCGCTTTGCGGAGCGTTAATACTGGGCCTCTTGCTGCATTTCTCTCCCCTGAGCTCCCGCATAACAGGCATTCCCCACGTGATCGCCTCGCTACACCACGGCCGCGGCCGTCTGCCACCGAGCAATCTCGCTGTGCAATTTTTCGGTGGGCTGATTGCGCTGTTAAGCGGTCAATCCGGCGGCCGCGAAGGGCCTGCCGTTCATATCGGCGCAGCGAGCAGCAGCTTAATAGGCCTTCGCATGCGCCTACCCAACAATAGTTTACGGGTCATGACCGGCTGTGGCACCGCTGCCGCTATTGCGGCTTCCTTCAATACCCCCATCGCCGGCGTGATCTTTGCGATGGAAGTAGTGATGATGGAATACACCGTCACCGGTTTCGTGCCGGTTATGCTCGCCGCCGTCACTGCCACTACACTTTCGCAGGCGGTATTTGGCGACATTATTTTCCTACCCGCCGGCGGTCTCAATCTGGCCTCGCTTTGGGAACTGCCCTTCATCGCCCTGCTGGGCATCGCCGCCGGTGTTCTGTCAGGTTTTTTTGTCACCATCCAGTCGCGCTGCCTGCGTTACCTTCACAAACCGATATTGCTGCGCATGCTCTTCGCCGGCTTCATTACCGGCTTGTGCGCTTTACTGGCACCGCAAATCCTCGGCATCGGCTACGACAGCCTGCAAGCCGCAATGGACGGCAGTTACAGTGTCCAAATACTGTTGTTGCTACTGGCACTCAAGCTGCTCGCCAGTGCGATATCTTGTGGGATGGGCATGCCCATTGGCATCATCGGCCCAAGCTTGCTGATCGGCGCTTTTGCCGGAGCCCTGCTCGGCAAACTCGGCACGGTCATATTTCCGGAATTTGCCGCGGAGCATAGCTTCTATGTGTTGCTGGGAATGGCCGCCACCATGGGCGCCATTCTAAATGCGCCCCTGGCGGCTCTACTTGCCATCATCGAACTAACCCACAATCTTAATGTTGTGTTTCCTGCAATGCTGGCCGTTATTGCCGCGCAACTTGTACACCGGGAGGTCTTCGGGCTGCAATCAGCGCACCAGACAACCTTGCAGGCAATGCAGCAATCGGTAAGATCCGACCCCTTGACGCTGGAGCTACTGCGCACCAGCGTAGCCGCACTGATGGACCGCAATTTGAAACACGTCATGCAGCATCTGGCCGTAGCGGATATACCCAGCCTGACCGAGAAGCCTGTGCGTTGGCTAGTGATTACCAATCAGGAAGGCCAGCGCATCGTGATACACAGGGAACACTGGTTCCCCGCTCTGGATGCGTTAAAAACCGAGGACGAAGAAATCGATCTGCTGGCACTACTCGAGCATAGACGGCGTACAGCCAATGTGGATCTCAGCGGCACGCTCTGGGAAGCGCTGGACGCCATGAATCAGGCCGGTCTGGACGCCTTGTTTGTCAGTAGTCACCGGCAACGCCGCGGCCCGCCGGACGAGGGAATCATTACGCGCGAAGCCCTTTCAGACCACTACAATTTGCCCATTCGATTTTAGGAGTTTTTTGCGCAATGCTCTGGATAAAAGCCTTTCACATTATCTCCATGGTCTGCTGGTTCGCCGGAATTTTTTACCTGCCCAGACTCTTCGTTTATCACGCGATGGCCGAAGAAGAGGCTACTCGCAATCATCTGAAAACCATGGAACGAAAGCTCTACCGCTTTATCACGCCATTTGCCGTACTCACAATTGCTTTCGGAATTGTCCTGCTATCCCAAAACCTGAGCTATTACTTCAGTCAACTCTGGATGCAGCTGAAACTGGCCCTCGTGATGGCCTTGATCGTCTACCACGTCTACTGCGGCGTATTGGTAAAACGCTTTGAGTCGGACGCCAACATTCGCTCACACCTTTTCTACCGCTGGTTTAATGAAGCTCCGGTGCTGGTCCTTTTCGGCGCCATTATTCTCGTTGTGGTTCGTCCATTCTGACTCGCAACAGTCCAGCCCCTGTAAAAAACGCGCCAATAAGCGATAATGCCGCCACACAAACAAGCGAGTGTTGTATGCAAGGTTCAGGAACAAACAAATCAGAGGCTCTGTTCGAAGCCGCCAAAAAACGAATTCCCGGCGGTGTCAACTCGCCAGTGCGGGCCTTTAAAGCCGTGGGCGGCACGCCCGTATTTATTGATCACGCGAAAGGCGCCTATTTATTCGACGTCGACGGCAAGCGCTACATAGATTACGTCTTGTCTTGGGGACCCATGCTTTTGGGCCACGCCAACGCCGATGTGCTGGCTGCAGTTCGCGCGCAATTGGATAAGGGCCTGAGCTTTGGCGCACCGACCGCACTGGAGACCGAACTCGCGGAAATGATTTGCAAACTCGTGCCCTCAATGGATCAGGTACGCATGGTTAACTCCGGCACCGAAGCCACCATGAGCGCCATACGTCTTGCTCGCGGTTTTACGGGGCGCGACACCATCATCAAATTTGAAGGCTGCTATCACGGCCACTCCGACTCCCTTTTGATAAAGGCCGGCTCGGGCGCACTCACCTTTGGCGTCCCCAGCTCCCCCGGCGTACCCAAAGCCTTGGCCGACCACACCCTGACGCTCACCTATAATGATATCGAGGGTGTAAAGGAAGCTTTCGCCAAGCTTGGGGATCAAATCGCGTGCGTGATCGTTGAGCCGGTAGCCGGCAATATGAATTGCGTACCGCCCATCCCCGGTTTTCTGGAATGCCTGCGTGAAGTCTGTGATAACAGCGGAGCACTCCTAATTATCGACGAAGTCATGACAGGCTTTCGCCTCGGCAGTGCAGGCGCCCAAGGCTATTACGGCGTGCAAGCCGACATCACAACACTCGGCAAAGTAATGGGCGGGGGCATGCCCGTCGCAGCCTTTGGCGGCCGCGAAGACGTCATGCAGCAACTTGCGCCGGCCGGCCCTGTCTATCAAGCCGGAACACTTTCCGGCAACCCGCTGGCAATGGCCGCAGGGCTTACCATGCTAAAGGCCGTGCAAACGCCGGGCTTCTACGAGCCTTTATTCGCTCGCACGCAGGCACTTGTGGACGGTCTCAAAGAGCGCGCTGACGCGGCAGGTATTGCCATGACCAGCAACCATGTTGGCAGCATGTTTGGCGTATTTTTCACTGAGGAAAAGCACATCACCAACTACCAACAGGTCATGGCCTGCAATACCGACAGGTTCAACCGCTTTTTCCACGGCATGCTGAGTGAAGGCGTGTACCTGGCACCCGCCAGCTACGAAGCCGGCTTCCTGTCGACGGCGCATACTGATGAAGATATAAGCCAGACCCTGAACGCAGCCGAGAACGTCTTTAAAACTTTATAAAGCAGGCACTGGAGCAGCTTATGAGCAAATCACTCTCACGCGGCGCCTTTCCCGCCACCCGAATGAGGCGAATGCGCGCAAATGAATTCTCCCGCCGGCTAATGCGTGAGAACCGGCTGAGCACTGACGATTTGATCTACCCCATGTTTGTGCTCGAAGGCAAAGATCAGCGTGAGGCCGTCGCATCCATGCCCGGCGTCGAGCGCCTGAGTGTTGACCTGCTATTCAAGGAAGCCAGGGAATTAATCGCCCTGGGCATTCCGGCCATCGCTCTCTTTCCCGTGGTTGACGCTGCCGGCAAATCCGAATTCGCCGAAGAGTCCTACAATAGTAACGGTCTCGTGCAACGCTGCGTCAGAGCATTGAAAGACAAATACCCGGACTTGGGTGTGATCACCGATGTGGCACTGGATCCCTACACCACCCACGGCCAGGACGGCATTATCGACGACAAGGGCTACGTGCTGAATGACCGGACAGTAGATACCCTGGTAAAGCAGGCACTTTCCCACGCCGCCGCGGGCGCAGACGTCGTGGCACCCTCCGATATGATGGACGGCCGCATTGGCGATATTCGACAAGCATTGGAAGCCAGCGGCAACATCAACACCCGCATTCTCGCCTATTCAGCCAAATACGCCTCCAGCTACTACGGGCCGTTTCGGGATGCGGTTGGCTCGGCAGCCAACCTCGGTGGCGGCAACAAATACAGTTACCAGATGGACCCGGCAAACAGCGACGAAGCCTTGCACGAATGCGCGCTGGACCTGAAGGAAGGTGCCGACATGATTATGGTCAAACCCGGCATGCCCTACCTTGATGTCGTTCGTCGAATCAAAGACGAGTTGGCGGCACCTACCTATGTGTACCAGGTCAGCGGCGAGTACGCGATGCACTGTGCTGCTTTTGCCAACGGTTGGCTGGACAAGGATGCCGTGATTATGGAGTCTCTCCTGTGCATTAAACGTGCAGGCGCCGATGGCATTCTGAGCTATTTCGCAAAAGATGCCGCGCGCCTAATAAATAGTACGCCCCGCTAGGAAAACTGGGCGTTTTTGCATACACTCTGTGCATTACAAAACTCGCACGAGGTGCATAACGTGAATAAAAAACTTCTGGGTGCTCTGGCACTATTGCTTCCCTTTTCCGCGTCGGCCGACATTATTGGTGTCACTGCAGGTGTGTATAACTGGAACCAAGGCTTTTCCGGTGATTTGCGCGCAGACAAGGCTGGTGACGATAAAATCGATCTGGAAGACGACCTAAACTTTGATGACGACAATGCGAACGTATTTTTCGTTGCGCTTGAACACCCGGTCCCCCTGATTCCGAATATCCGGCTTGCCAGTACAGGTATTGACCTGAAAGAAACAGGCACAGTATCGCGCACCTTTCAATACGAGGGCAAAACCTATACCCAAGGATCGCAAGTCAAATCGGAAGTGGACCTGAGTCATATTGACGCCACACTCTACTACGAAATTCTTGATAATTTTGTCTCACTGGATGTCGGCATTACAGCGCGAAAATTCGATGGTGAAGCCAAAATTTCTGACAGCACCCAATCTGCCAGTAGCGATATTGACGGGGTTCTACCACTGCTGTTTGCCAGCGCTCGCGTCAGCCTACCGTTCCTTCCCGGTCTCTACGCCGCAGGCGAGGTACACGGCATAGGCTATGGCGGGAACTCTCTAATCGACACCAAAGTTAATTTAGGGTACGAGATATTCGGCATCGTAGGGCTTGAGCTCGGTTTTCGCAGCTTTGCCCTGGACCTTGAAGGCGACGATGACGAAGAGTTCAATATGACCGTGGACGGTGGATTCCTCGGTGTTGTGATCGATCTGTAAAAAAATTTGGCTCCTCAAAAACCCGGCTACTCGCCGGGTTTTTTTTGCCTGCAATAAATCACCGCGATACTTACACATATTTAATTATCATCGGTCGGTCCGCAGCATTAACTTGAGTGAAACCCTATTACGCGAGAACGCATAACATGCCCAATGCCCTCAGCCGCCGCTCACTATTCAAAGGCCTCGGACTAGGTTCGGGGCTGGGTCTGCTCGCCGGTCTCGGCGCGGGTACCTTGCTCAAAAATGAAAAAACATGCCTGGACGAGACGCTCCCTGCCAACGCGCCGGCCACCAGCCACGCCTTGCGTCGGCTCATTAACACTTTCAACGATTTCGATCAGGTTTACCTGCAAGGCCTATTTGGCGAACCCGATGCCCGCGAAGTGGCTGAAGGGGAACGCTACCTGCTTCACTTGTTATCAACCGGCATTGAGCTCTTTGTAGAAGGCCGCGACACGCATCCCGAATTTGCTTCAATCGTCAGTCCAACCCGAAAACTGATGGGTGACAATGCCGATGCTTACTATTTTCACAGCCAGTTGCGCGGCGATACCTGGTACCGAATTCGCGGCCAACTCACCGGGGAAACCTACCTCTCGTTTACCGTGCATACCGGGGATTCCCCGGGAGGTTGGGCAACCGGCGTCGCCTCCGCCATTAATCATAAAGGCATAACATTCGATGCTGAGGGCAACTTCGACTTCCTTCTTGGCCCCGAGGACCGCGGCAATGGTTTTTTTACCACCGACAAGGCCGTTTCAATTATCAGTCGCCACTACTACCTCAACGACACCTACGCTGCGGCCGACCCTCTCCTGCACCCCCGCCTGAGCATAGAGCCGATCGAGCGACCTTCACCGCCTGAGCCGCTCTCTGACGAGGAAATGGCACGTAAACTCGACGCACTCACCGCTTTTGTACGCGCCAATAGCATCGAGCGCCCGATGTTTAATCCGCTCACAACACCCGACTGGTTTTCCATCATCCCAAACAAGCTCGGCAAACCCGCAAAATGGGAGAATGACGAAGCTGGCGGCGGCTGGGGCGCTGTCGACAATGCCTATAGCGCAGGTCTTTTCAAGATTAAAGCCGATGAGGCTCTCATCATTCGTGGCCGCATGCCCGACTGCCTGTTTTCTAACGTACTGCTGTGGAACCGATATCTGCAAAGCTTCGACTACCGCTACCGTCAGGTTTCACTCAATAAAAAGCAGATGCAGCTCGACACCGACGGCAGTTTCACACTCGTGGTTGCCCACAGCGACCCCGGCGTGCCCAATTGGCTGGACACCGAGGGGCATGACACCGGCATTATTTACTGGCGATTCATGTTGCCCACCTCCGATATCGCCGAAATGAAGACCGAATTAGTTTCATTGGGCGACGTTTCGACGAAAATCTAGACATGCGCACTTGAGCTAACCAGTCGCTTTCAGTAGGCTTCTTTGCGCACCTACGGATAAGACTCTATGCCTGTCGCCAGATCAAAACATCTCCTGAGCTTATTGCTGCTGGCGCTACTGTGCCACGCTGGGCCTGCACTCGCCTGTAGCTGTATTTGGCAAGGTAACTTTGCTGATATCGACAAGGACGGAGCAACTATCGTTCTCGGTACCGTGATATCACACAAAGGCAATTCGATGGATCTACTGGTCGACGAAGTGATCAAAGGCAAACTTTATCAGGAAGAGATTCGCATTTGGGGCGACACCGGATTGCTGTGTCGAGCCAAGCTGGACAATTTCCCTGACGATAGCGAGTGGTTACTCGTGCTCGACCCGATCAAGGAAGTACCTGAGGACGGCTTCAACCCGAACACCCCTAATATCAGCTACGGAAGAGTAGGCGATTTCAGCCTCAAACGCTGTGGCGTGTATTGGTTAGAGCATCGCAACGCCTATCTGCGCGGCAACGTCGATGACGACAAACGCTGGCTTTACATAGACAAGAAAAAATCGCCGGTCAGTCTGGAGCTGATTCGGCGCTTCCTTAGCGGTAGCATTGATAAATCGGTGCTTGCCGAAGCAGCCAAAAGCCCGGCGAAAAAAACGGAACTACTCACAGATACCCGAGTGTTTCTCATGCAGCAGCAGCGCGAAGAAGCACTGCGTGAACAACTTGAAAACCTAAGCGTCGAGGAGAGCGACTAGCTCATCCAGCATAAGCAGCGACAAGCCCCAAATGCGCCTGCCTTTGTAGAAGTAACAAGGCAGTTTTAATTTTATTCTGCCTCGCTCCCACACCATTTGTTCGCGCTTGCCCTGATCCATAATAAACGCTATTGGCACCCAGATAACTTCAGCAACTTCGTGATTGGGCTTGGGCTCCGGCATCACTTGCACCACGTAGACATACGGAGTAATCACCATGGGCCTGCGCCCGCTGTGGGGCCGACTGGGTATATCTGATAAACGCCCGATACAGTGCCCTACTTTTTCAGGGTCGACATCAATTTCTTCACGCGTTTCTCGCTCAGCCGTTGCGCGACTGTGCTGATCGTCGGTTTCCATACGGCCGCCCGGAAAGGCCATATGCCCGGACCAGGGGTCGCCCTCCCGATCCGCCCGTTTAATCATCAACACTTCCGGCCCGGACTTGCCGGCGCGCAGCAGCATGGCGACGGCCGAACGCTTGACCCAGCGCCGCCACCAGCGCTTGCGCGGTCGAAAGCGATTCAGTGCCTGTTGAATATCAGAAAGCGTCAGCGATGTTTCAATCTCCGACGCCAGGGACTTGCGCGGCTCCAGCTCAGTCGAAGACATTGCGAAACCACTGGAACAATTGCGGCATGCTACGCACACAGCGCGGCGATTCCCGCGTTGGCCAGCTGCCACCGATAAAGGGCATTTGCCGCGCACCCTCACACCAACTATGACTACCCATTCCATTCTCCGGGTCTATCCAGCGGTAGCTAACACCCTCTACCGGCACGAAGGGCATGGGTTCACGACTAGCCTTGGCCATGAACAAACGCCAAGCTTTCAAAGCGCCGCTACTGCCGGTTAAACCCATGGATTTGTTATCGTCCCGCCCCATCCACACCGTGGCCACATAGTCACCGGAAAACCCGGCAAACCACGAATCCCTAAAATCGTTACTGGTACCCGTTTTTCCCGCCACCCGGAAATCCTGCGGCAGCACATCGTAAACCGCTCGACCGGTGCCCTCTCTAACCGTTTCCACCAAGGCATATTGAAGCAGGTGCACCGCATTCGCATCCAGGGTCTGCTTCGGCAATTGCGGATAACGCGCGAGCAGTTTTCCCTCACTGTCGGTGACCGCATAAATAGCACGCACGGCCTGCACCCTGCCACCGGCGGCTATTGTCTGATACATATGTGTCACCTCAAGGGGCGACAGTTCCGCCGCTCCCAGCAATAAAGCCGGCACTTCAGGGACTGGACGCCGAATACCGAGCTTCTTCAAGGTGTTGGCGACGTTCTCCACGCCCAGAGCGAGACCCAGTTTAGTTGCCGCCAAGTTATAGGATTTCGACAAGGCCTCGTGCAGCATCACACGCCCATGCATCGTATTGTCGAAGTTGCTCGGCTGCCACAAACTGCCATCAGGGTTACGCACAGCCACCGCATTATCATCAATAAAGCTCGCTAAGGTATATTCCTGCGGTCTCGACAAGGCCGTGAGATAAATAGCCGGCTTGACCAAGGAACCTACAGGGCGAAGTGCATCCAAAGCACGATTAAAGCCCGCGTAACGCGGTTGCTTGCCACCAACCACCGCCAGCACATCGCCGTTGTCCGCCGCACTGACCACCATCGCAGCCTGCAAATCTTTATAGTTCTTGCCGAAGCTATTCAATGTATTTGTTAGAGCTTGCTCAGCCTCACGCTGCACAACCGGGTCAAACGGCGTGAAGACTCGCATGCCCTGGCTGTGCAAATCTGCGCGCCGGTAATCCCGCCGCAACTGCCGTCGCACCAAGTCGACGTAAGCCGGATACACGCCTTCAACCGCACTGCTTTTCGCCAGCCCCAAGGGCTGCGCCTGCCAAAGATCCAATTGCTGAGCTGTTAGCCAACCGCGTTCGGCCAACTCCGCAAGCACCAGATTGCGGCGGGTGCGAGCACGCTCCTCATGGCGCCAGGGGTCGTAGTAGGAGGGGCCTTTGACCAAGCCAACCAGCATGGCAGTCTGTGCCAAACTCAGTTCTTCCAGCGGCTTGTTGTAATAGTGGCGGGCGGCCAAGGCAAATCCATGTATGGCGCGCGAGCCCTCCTGCCCAAGATAAACCTGGTTGATATACGCTTCGAGGATTTCGTCTTTGCTGTAGTGAAACTCCAGCAAAACAGCCATGATCATTTCCTGAAACTTTCGCCACAAGCTTCGTTCGTTAGTCAGCAGAATGTTTTTAATCAGTTGCTGGGTGATCGTACTGCCACCCTGAACGGTCCTTCCCGCATTCAGGTTGGCCAGCATCGCTCTGGCAATGCCGCGAAAGGACACACCGAAATGTTCATAGAACTGATGGTCTTCGACCTGCAGCAGCACTTCGGTCAACATGCGGGGGGTCTGTTCTAGCCGAATTAAAAGCCGGTCTTCACGCAAGCTCGGGTAGATGCCACCGATAATGATAGGCTCCAGCACGACTTCTTCGAGCTGCCCGCCCTGCATCGCCTCAACCCGGCTAACACCCTTTGAATTGAAATGTGCCAACACTTTGTCAGCACCGCGCTTGTGCTCGGGAAAGTCGAAATCACGATAGTGAATAGCAAATACCGAATCCTGCCGGTAGTAAGTGCCGGGGTACCGCAGTCCGGGGTCTCGCTGGTAGCCCAGCAAATCGAGTTCAATTTGCAGATCAGCCGGAGTGATGGCGGCACCGGGCGCCAAAATCATGGGGCGTGCATAGACTCTGGCGGGCTGCTGCCAGCGCACATCGTCAAAGGTAGCCCGCACCCGCGCATCACAATAGATGACAAAGGCAAAGCCGATTACCGACAGGAGAACGGCGGCTTTAGCAATGCCAGAAAGGGTGATATAGCGTCGAGAGCGTTTTTTACCTGAGGGTTTTTTCTTGATAGCCATCGCGCCAGTCTAACAAGTAACGGTTTGCAAAACGTTAAGCAAACGGGATAATGCTGCGTTTCCGCTAATCAAACTGTGAATCTCCTATGAGCAAATATCACCTTTACGGTCTGGGCGCAGCCTTGGTCGACACCGAAATTGACGTTTCCGATTCCGACCTGCAGCAACTTGGAATTGACAAGGGTCTGATGACCCTGGTTGATCGCGACCGCCAAACCGCCATTCTGGCATCACTGGAGGGGCATTTGGTCCATGCCAAGCAAGCCAGCGGCGGCTCGGCCGCAAACTCCATTATCGCCGCCAGCTACTTCGGCGCAAAAACCTTTTATTCCTGCAAAGTCGCAGCCGATGCCTTGGGTGAATTCTATATGAATGATCTTAAAGAAGCTGGCGTCGCCGCTGATTTTCAGCAAAAAAGTATCGATGGCGTAACGGGCACCTGCCTCGTGATGATTACTCCGGATGCGGAACGCAGCATGAATACCTACTTGGGGATTAGTGAAACACTGTCCGCGAGCGAGCTGAACGAAGCCGCGCTGGCAGAATCCGAATACTTGTACATGGAAGGCTATTTGGTCACCTCGCCCACAGGACGGAACGCGGCCATCAAGGCACATGCGATTGCCCGCGCCAACGGCGTAAAAACTGCGCTGAGTTTTTCCGACCCGGGCATGGTCGAGTTTTTCCGCGACGGCCTGCTCGAAATGCTGGGCGATGGTGTCGACATGGTGTTTTGCAACGAGGACGAAGCTCTGGGCTGGGCAAAAACCAAAGACCTCGATGCCGCCATTGAAGCACTGAAGGAAGTCGCAAAAACCTTCGCCATCACGCTAGGTGCCAAAGGTGCTCTGGTGTTTGACGGCAATCAGCTAATTCAAATAGCACCCAATGTTGTTAAAGCGGTCGACACTAACGGCGCTGGCGATATGTTTGCGGGTGCCTTTCTTTACGGCATTACCAATGGCTTGGGCTTTGCAGAAGCAGGTCGCCTGGCCAGTCGCGCCTCGGCAGAGGTCGTTAGCAACTACGGGCCGCGTCTGCCAGCAGCTCGTCACGCCGAACTGCTGGCCGCTCTCTAGCAGCAAAATCCGCGAGCCTCTGAACTCCGGCCTTTTACCTCAGGGTGAAGGCCAGCAATTTCGGATCGCTAAACAGGCGCTGCAAAGCGCCTGACAAGGTTTCGTTGATCATTTCTTCATTGCGATCACGCCCCGGCACAGTGGCGTAAGTCCTCGTTGTTTTTACTTGATAGCGGCCGCTATAGGTATCGCCCCGCTGTTTGGCCTCAACACGCAAAACTGACTCCAGCGCGACATCAAAACCAACGGCACTCGTCTCCGGATCACCATAACTCAGCTTGTCGATAAAAATCCGGATATCGGCACTGGCCCCTGGTGCGGCCTGCACCACAAAGCCCATATCGCGGAATTGTTTGCTTGCCGCATCGCGAATCGCCGTTGGCAAATCATTGGCCAAGGTAATCAGGCTAGTGGATTTATACATACCACCGCGACTACCGATGGCACTGGATTCCCGTACGTCGAGAACCTCGACATACAAGGTGCGGCCTTCGCCGATATTGCTACTGCTACTTTCAAGACTCGGCTTGATCGTCACCTGCTGAGGGCTCAGCGCACAACCAGTCAACAGCAACGCAACCAGGGCCAGCGGGAAGAGTTTTAAACGCATGATTTTATCCTTGAGACAAGAGTTCACGTAAATCGATTAGCGCGGCGTTGGCGCGGGATATGTACGACGCCATCACCAACGAGTGGTTAGCCAGCGGACCAAATCCGCTGCCATTTAGAATGATAGGGCTGAACATCGGCTGCTGTGTTTGTTCCAGCTCACGAATAATCTGTTGCACACTTACGCGCGCGTTTTTATTCTCCAGCACATCAGCAAAATCTTTTTCAACCGCCTTTAAAAAATGTATTAGCGCCCAGCAACTCCCTCGCGCCTCATAAAATACATCATCAATTTTCAGCCAAGGCGTTTTAATCATCTGCTCCGACGGCGCCACGGTCGATTGCGTGGCTGAAGCATCGTTTGCAAGGTCAGTATTGAGCCGGCGCTGGCCAACGCTCGCGCTTAGACGTTGGGACAGACTACCCAAACGGGACTCCACCGACGAAAGCCAAAAACGCAAGTTGTCCGCGCGGGCATAAAATTGGGCCTGCGGATCACCCTCATTCGCCAGCCTGTCGCGATAATCTATCAGGTATTTAATACCGTCGCGGTACTCGGATTCCGAGGCGGGCACAGCCCAACTATTGTTTGAAAAGTTGAAGCGCGGCTCGGCCTTGGACAGCGCCTGATCTTCCGTGGACTGCGACTGTGAGCGACTGAAACTTTCGCGCATTGCGCGAGCCAACTCACGAACCTGAATTAATACGCCGTATTCCCAGGCCGGCATATTGTCCATAAAAATACCCGGGGGAGTGACGTCATTGCTAATAAATCCACCGGGCTTATCAAGGAGGGTCTCACTCACAGCAATTAGCATATTGGTCGTCACCGTACCGACAACCACAGGCCTGCCAGAGTTATCATAAACAGGGATGGAGTCCGGCTGACGACTCCACACAATCCCAAGGATTGAAACCAGCGCAATATAGAGCACCAATGCCGCCAAGACCCACTTGAGTGAGTTTTTGCCGCCCAGCCAATCTTCTGCCGCTTCCCGAAATTGCTGCCCGCGCTCCGACAACCATTGTGTCTTCATGCGGCCCGCTCCCTGATTAGCAAATTTGTACCCCGGGTAAAAATAGTCATTCCTTAATGGTGCCTGTGCTCGTTTACTACACTAATCACCGGAAACTCGGCCATAACCTGATTTCCAGCACCGTTTGAAAACTGTAAGGCTACACGATCGCCTTCACGCAATGGCTGTTTCAAGCCAATCAACATTAAATGCAGGCCACCCGGCGCGAATTGCAGTGACGATTCGGCGTCGATCGTCAGCTCATCCAATCTACGCATCGCCATCATGCCATTACTGTGTTCGTGGCGATGAATTTCAACCCGCTCCGCCACAGTCGAACTAACACCGACAATGGTCCAAGCCTCAGGGGCCGGATTAGTCACCGTAAAGAATGCCGCGGTATTTTTCTGGCTCGGCGGCAGGCCTCGCACAAAGGCATCACTGAACTCCAGCGCCACCAATGCTCCGGAAAGCTGTACCAGCAAACATATGCCGAGGCACTTATACAATTTCAACATTTTGCCCTACTCTCGGCCAACATCAGCTACTTTCCTGCAAAAACTCACTACTTTTCGATTACAATGCGGAGCCGTGACGGAACTTAATCACGCAAACAGCGCCTTAAACAAGAGCGAAATTCTACGCATGGTTTGGACTAGGTAATGCGCCCACTTCTACAGTTTACCCTACTGTTCACTCAGTTGCTGTGCCTGGGCCTGCTCCCTGTCGCGGCCAATTCAGCTGACTGGGACGCGGGCAGCGAGCTTTTCGGCAACGAATCGCCCAGTTTCCTGCCAGTGACCGAAGCCTACAATCCTGTTGTAACACTGAGCCAAAACACTCTCAACATTAACTGGCAAATTAGCGACAACTACTACTTATACAAAGATAAGTTCACAAGCCAACGCTTGCTTAGCGGACAAATCACTACGCTGACTCCCAATTTCGGCGAGGCGATCATAAAGGATGACCCCTACTTTGGGGAAACGCCGGTTTACTACAATTTTGCCAATACTGCTTTGACCGAGCTGGGAGAAGATGCTTATTTACTGAAGCTGACCGCACAGGGCTGCGCGGACGCGGGGCTTTGTTATCCGCCTAATGATTGGCTGTTCCGCGTAACGCCGTCAACCGGCTCGATCAGCAGCATCACGCTCGATACGTGGAACGCCGCGCACAACGCCGGCGCTGCCTCACAGAATTCTACGCAAGCGCTTTGGTTAATGCTGCTATTCGCCCTTATTGGCGGTGCAATACTTAACCTTATGCCCTGTGTGTTTCCCGTGCTCGGACTCAAAGTCCTCAGCTTTACCCGGAGCGGGCACGGCCGGGCCAGCGTTCACGGCGCGGTTTACAGTGCGGGTATTGTACTCAGTTTTCTCGCAGTCGCGGTCGCGCTTATCAGCCTGCAGAGTGCGGGCGCGGCAATCGGCTGGGGCTTCCAGCTGCAAACCCCCTGGTTTGTAGCCTTGCTGTCCTGCGTGTTTTTTGTCTTATCACTGAATTTGTTCGGTGTTTTTGAGATTGCCCTGCTCGGCGGCGTGCCCGGCCAAAATTTGAGCCAGCGCAGCGACTATACCGGCAGCTTTTTTACCGGTGTTTTAGCAACCGTTGTCGCAACCCCCTGCACAGCACCTTTCATGGGCACGGCCCTGGGATTTGCCGCAACACAGCCCGCCGCGATAGCGCTGGCCGTGTTTGCCGCTCTGGGGCTTGGTATGGCACTGCCCGTCTTTCTACTCACCCTTTTCCCGGGGGCATTGAAATCACTGCCGCGCTCAGGCGCATGGATGGAGCGGCTCAAACAATTTTTGGGCTTTCCCCTATTGGCGACAGCCATATGGTTGAGTTGGGTAATAGGTCGCCAAAGTGGCGCCGACGGCATGGCTGCCACACTACTGGCATGGCTGGTTCTCGGACTGGCGATTTGGCTGATGGGTCTGCGTCAGACACTAGCGCGCGTACTTGCACTCGCCAGCTTTCTCATTGCGATTAGCCTATTGGCTAGCCCGGCACTCGAACAGCGCAAGCAAAGCGCAGACAATATTGGCAAGAACACCGTCTTTTACAGTGAATCGCGTCTGCGCGAATTGCGCGCTAGCGGCCGCCCTGTGTTTATCGACGTAACGGCTGATTGGTGCATCACCTGCAAGATCAATGAAAAGGTCGCCTTGCACACCAGCGCAGTCGAGGCCGCGTTCGCCGAAAAAAATGTGGCCTACATGGTGGCCGACTGGACCCTTTACGACGAAAATATAACCTCACTCCTTAGCGAGTATCAGCGCAACGGCATTCCGCTGTATCTTCTCTACCTGCCCGGTGAAGCCAAAGCTCGCGTACTTCCACAAATCCTCACGGAAAACGGCATCCTGCAGACACTCAAGCTGATCAATTAATAGGCAGCGTGTTGTCAGTGTTAACACTAAATTCGCCGAAATCACTGACAACTTCTTAAAACTTGCTGGAAATTTGCCACTATTTTGTGGAAAATGCGCACTCTGTCTAGACGCGACCGCCAAACTGAGGCAGAATCGCGAAAATACCGATAACGTACTGTTTTTAAAGACTATGGCATCAATACTTGTACTACATGGCCCCAACCTCAATCTGCTGGGTACCCGCGAGCCAGACGTTTACGGTGCAACGACGCTGTCCGAAATCAATCAGCAATTACATGATGTAGCGGTGGCGGCCGGCCACCACTTGCAGCATTTACAAAGCAATGCCGAGTACGAACTCATCGAACGGATTCACGACGCCCAGCGCGAGGGTATCAACTTTATACTGATCAATCCGGCAGCATTCACGCACAGCAGCATTGCCCTGCGCGACGCCTTGCTGGCAACCGGCATTCCCTTTATCGAAATACACCTGAGCAATGTTCACAAGCGAGAAGCTTTTCGCCAGCATTCCTACTTCTCCGACATTGCGGCAGGAGTGATATGCGGCCTCGGCCCCCAGGGCTACCGGCTGGCTCTGGATGCCGCTATCGCGCAACTGGACTAAAACTCCCGATTAATTTGTTTAAAGCCTTTTAGAGAGCACGATATGGATATACGCAAAGTAAAAAAACTGATCGAATTACTCGAAGAGTCGAACATCGACGAAATCGAAATTAAAGAAGGCGAGGAGTCTGTGCGCATCAGCCGTAACTCCGGCACGCCAATGATGTACCCGCCACAGTACGCGCCAGCGCCTTACCCGCAGGCACAGGCACCAGCGCCAGCTCCTGCAGCCAGCCCCGCTCCGGCAGTCGAAGATGCCGCACCGAAGTTCAATGGCCACGTTGTTAAATCACCCATGGTTGGCACCTTCTATCGGGCTCCTTCGCCCGGCTCACCCACCTTCGTGGAAGTCGGCCAGCATGTTAAAGCCGGCGATGTCATTTGCATCGTTGAGGCAATGAAAATGATGAACCAGATTGAGGCTGACAAATCCGGCGTGGTCGAGGCCATACTCGCGGAAAATGCGCAGCCGGTCGAATTCGACCAACCGCTGATCACAATCGTTTAATAGCCGCGCCTCGCTGCAATGACAGGATCAAGCCTCACATGTTGAAGAAAGTAGTTATTGCCAACCGCGGCGAAATAGCGCTGCGGATATTGCGTGCCTGCAAAGAGCTCGGCATCAAAACCGTGGCCGTTCACTCCCAGGCCGACAAGGACCTGATGCATGTTCGTCTCGCCGACGAATCTGTCTGCATCGGGCCCGCCTCATCAACGGAAAGCTATCTGAACGGCCCGGCCATTATTTCCGCAGCTGAAGTAACCGATGCTGTCGGCATTCACCCCGGCTACGGTTTTTTGGCCGAAAACGCTGACTTTGCCGAACAAGTTGAAAACAGCGGCTTTGTTTTTATCGGTCCAAAAGCCGACGTTATTCGCCTGATGGGCGATAAAGTCTCCGCCATCAAGTGCATGAAACAGGCGGGCGTGCCAACCGTGCCCGGTTCTGACGGCCCCCTAACCGACGATGGCGAACGCACCCAAGCTGTGGCTCGTCGCATTGGCTACCCGGTAATTATCAAAGCAGCGGCTGGCGGCGGCGGTCGCGGTATGCGTGTTGTTCACAGCGAAGCCGCACTGTTAAATGCCGTATTTGTAACCCAGTCCGAGGCAAAGGCGGCTTTCGGCGACGGCACGGTGTATCTGGAAAAATTTCTGGAAAACCCGCGCCACATAGAAATTCAGGTCTTGGCCGACGGCCAGGGTCACGCCATACACCTCAGTGCTCGCGACTGCTCACTGCAACGGCGTCACCAGAAGGTCCTCGAGGAAGCGCCGCCCCCCTGCATAGATCAGAAGGCGCTGAACGATACGGCCAATGCCTGCGTCGATGCCTGTAAGAAAATCGACTACCGAGGCGCCGGCACCTTCGAATTCCTCTACGAAGACGGACAGTTCTTTTTTATTGAAATGAATACCCGAATTCAGGTTGAGCATCCGGTCACCGAAATGATCACCGGCATCGACCTGATCAAATGGCAACTGCGAATTGCCGCGGGCGAAAAACTTTCTATCAAACAGGAAGATGTTGTCGTCAAAGGTCACGCCTTTGAGTGCAGGATCAATGCGGAAGACCCCCGCACTTTTCTCCCTTGCCCCGGCAAGATCCTGCATTACCACGCACCGGGCGGCTTCGGAGTACGCGTGGATTCACACCTTTACAGTGGCTACACGGTGCCGCCCTATTACGATTCGATGATCGGCAAAATCATCACCTACGGCGAAGACCGCACTATCGCGCTTGCACGTATGCAACAAGCGCTGGAAGAACTGGTTGTAGACGGCATTCGCACCAACATCGACCTGCACAAAGACTTGGTGCGCGATAGCGCCTTTCGCAAGGGTGGCGTAAGTATTCACTACTTGGAGAAAAAGCTGCAGGACTAAGCGTTTCATCTGATTAGACGAGGGGCTGCCCAACAGCCCCTTTTTTATTTCTGCTATTATCCCACGCCTTCAATCAAGATCGAGACTCGCCATGCCCTGGCTACAGCTATCACTGGACGCAGACCGCGACAGCGCCGAAGCACTGGAAGACGCCATGCTGGAGGTTGGTGCCGCCGCCGTTACCCTGCAAGACAATGCCGACCAGCCGCTCTACGAGCCGGGCCTGAACGAGCGCCCTGTGTGGAACATGACGCGCGTCACCGGACTGTTCGACGCCGCAACAGATATGCCAAGCACCCTCACGAGCCTCGCCAGCGCCTACGGCCAGACACTGCCCCCGCAGCGTCTGGAAATTCTTGAGGACAAGGATTGGGAGCGGGAGTGGATGACGCACTACCAACCGCTCCAATGTGGCGAGCGCTTATGGATTTGCCCCAGTTGGCGCGACCCGGTGGACAAGCAGGCTGTCAATCTCAAGCTCGACCCGGGGCTCGCCTTCGGAACCGGCACTCACCCGACAACCTTCCTGTGCCTGCGGTGGCTAGACGGCCAGGATCTAAACGTCGCCCACGTCGTCGACTACGGCTGCGGCTCGGGCATACTCGGCATTGCCGCCTTGTTGCTGGGCGCAGATAAAGTCACGGCAGTGGACAACGACCCGCAGGCGCTCGCGGCCACACGCGATAATTTACAACGCAACGAGCTTGGTGAAGAGAGACTGCACTGCTACCTCCCGGACACGGCACCGGAACCATCGACAGACCGAGCGGATATCGTGGTAGCCAACATCCTCGCCGGCCCCCTCATTGAGCTGGCGCCCCGACTGGCCTCTTACTTGAACCCCAAGGGCCGCATCGTACTGTCCGGCATATTGGCGGAGCAGGCTCAGGCCATCATCGAGCGCTACCAAAGCTGGTTCAATGAGCTCACAATAGAAGAAAAAGAGGGATGGTGTTGTATTTCCGGTATTCGCAATTCCACAAACGCCGCGAGATAACTTACACTTCCCCGCAAATTCAACCGGATTAGGAGTACCTATGGCGGCCAAGGCCACCAGGTGCCCACACTGCCAAACAAGTTTTCGTGTAACCGAGTCCCAGCTGGCAACAGCCAGAGGCTTGGTGCGCTGCGGTGCCTGCCTTGAAGTTTTCAACGCCGCCGAGCACTGGCTGGAAAGCGAAGTAAGCGTTTACGAAAACGACAGCGCCAAAGCGCAGCCTTCCGAGTATGAGCTTGATGACGACAATATTTTGTTCGACGACGATCATGGTTTTCCGGACGAGAACCAGAATCCGGACGTGCATAAAGAAACGGGGATCGAACTAAGAACAGAAACACCGGATCAAAACCAAGCGATCGCTTCTCCTGAGTCAGAGTCAGAGTCAGAGTCAGAGCCAATCAAAACTGACGCGGATAGCGGGCGCTACGAGTCAGTAGCCACCAACAACACACCTGATCATGACGAGACCAATGATGCCCCGGAGTCTGGCCCAGCCCCCGACAAGGCACCGGAGCCGGATGACGATTTCGAGCAACTGGTTTATCAGGGTAGGCGAAGACTTCGCATCAGCCGGCAACAAATGGCCTGGAGCCTGCTCTCGATTCTGGCCGCGCTTTGCCTGGCCACACAAATTATCTATGCCAATTTTGACCGGATTGCCCAGTCGGCCTACCGCCCCGAGCTGATCTCTGCATGCAATGTCATCAATTTCCTGGGAGCAGGTCAACGCTGCACCCTGCCACCGCCACAAAATCTCGCCCTGATCCGCTCGCGAGGATTAAATATCTATTCGCACCCACAACACGCAAACAGCCTGTTAATTGATGCACTAATCGTCAATCTCGCAGTGTTTGAACAGCCTTTTCCACTTATCGAGCTGGAATTTCACGATCAGAACAAGAGGCGCATTGCAGCGCGCCGCTTTACGCCCGCGGAATACCTGGCCGGGGAACTCAGCGGACTGGAGTTTATGCCCAGCCGGCAAACAATTCATATCAATATTGGCATTCTTGACCCTGGGGAAACCGCTGTTAACTACCGGATGCGCTTCCACCCTTCAACTGGCGCTAACTAAGGCCAATATACTGGTTAAAAGATAAACACAAGTCTTTATCGACTGCGCTCAAGATAGTATGATTGCGCCTCATTTTTTCGTGCGTATCCACCGCTCCGCAGGACCGACCATGATCCGGATTGGCCACTTTACTTTGCCAGGCAGGGCCGTACTCGCCCCGATGGCAGGAGTAACAGACTTGCCCTTTCGGCGACTATGTCGTCAGTTCGGAGCGGGCTTGACCGTTTCAGAGATGGTCATCAGCAACGCCGAACTGAGGGATAGCCGCAAGACCCGATTGCGGCTTGCCCACGACGACGCAGCGCCCAGAGCGGTGCAAATTGCCGGTGCGGATCCGGCAGAAATGGCGGCAGCAGCGCAATATAACGAAGCGCTCGGGGCCGAGATAATTGACATCAACATGGGTTGCCCGGCCAAAAAGGTTTGTCGCCGAGACGCGGGCTCAGCACTCTTGCGCGACCCGGCGTTGGTGCGAGCGATTCTGGAAGCAGTCGTCGCCGCAGTGAACGTGCCGGTTACCCTGAAATTTCGCACGGGCTGGTCGCCGGAGCAGCGCAATGGCGTTGAGATTGCGGCCATCGCTGAAGATATCGGCATACAGTCGCTGGCAGTACATGGCCGAACTCGCGCCTGTCGCTATCTGGGCAGCGCGGAATACGACACCATCGCTGCCATCAAGCAGCGTGTGAACGTGCCGGTATTTGCCAATGGTGATATCTGCACACCACAAAAAGCGGCTGAAGTACTGGCCTACACCGGAGCCGACGGCGTAATGATTGGTCGCGGCGCTCAGGGCAGGCCCTGGTTGTTTCGCGAGATCAATCACTATTTGGCCACCGGAATACACGCAGATCCGGTATCGCGAGAAGAATTTTGCGCAACCTTGGAAAGCCACGTACGGGCTTTACATCAATTTTACGGCGAACGGCAGGGGCTGAAAATTGCGCGCAAACATCTGTCCTGGTATTTGCAGGACGCAACGGGAACAGAATCGATACGCAAGCACTTCAATGGATTGCTCAGTGCTAGCGAACAGTTGGACGCCATTCAGGCCTTTGCCGACGATTGGCAGCAAGTTGACACAGAGGAAATTGCAGCATGAGCGCAAGCGCAGAAACAAAACTGGAGCTGGTAGAAAATACCGGTTTGGGCACCTTCGCGGCTATTGCCGAATCCCAATCACTGCGTGAAAACGTAGCCATTGCGGTGAAGAACTATTTTGATCAACTCGACGGCCAGGACGTTACCGACGTTTACGAAATGGTTTTGTCTGAAGTTGAAGCACCGCTGCTTGAAAAGGTGATGAGCTACACCCGCAATAATCAAACCCGCGCTTCTCAGTTGCTGGGTCTGAATCGCGGAACGCTGCGCAAAAAACTCAAAAAATACGGATTGCTGTAGATCGTCCCGTTTGGTTTTCTACTCACATCAGACTGTCTATTCACTATCCAACAAGGTGACTGAGCTTCAATGAGCACAGCAGAGAAAGCGCGCCCTATAAAGCGCGCACTTATAAGCGTTTCAGATAAATCCGGCATCGTAGACTTCGCTCGCGCACTGCGTAAACGAGGCGTCGAGCTACTCTCTACCGGAGGCACCTTTCGCCTCCTGCAGGAAAACGGCATAGAAGTCAGGGAAGTTTCAGACTACACCGGCTTTCCGGAAATGATGGACGGGCGCGTAAAAACCCTTCACCCCAAAGTACACGGTGGCATTCTGGGTCGTCGCGGCACTGACGACAGTGTCATGGATGAACACGGCATTTCCGCCATTGATATGGTGGTAGTCAACCTCTATCCCTTCGAACAAACCGTCGCCAAAGCCGACTGCTCGCTTGAAGACGCTATTGAAAATATAGACATTGGTGGCCCCACCATGGTTCGCGCCGCTGCGAAAAACCATCGGGACGTCAGCATTGTCGTGAATGCCTCGGACTACCAGCGCATTCTTGACGAACTTGACGCCAACGAAGGTTCAACAAGCTATAAAACGCGCTTTGATCTGGCAATTCGCGCCTACGAACATACCGCGGCGTACGACGGCGCCATCGCCAATTACTTCGGCCGCCTTGTCGAGGGTGGCAGTGAACAGTTCCCGCGCACCTTCAACAGCCAGTTCAACAAGCAGCAAGAATTGCGCTACGGCGAAAATTCGCATCAACGCAGTGCATTTTACATTGAAAAAAATGCGCCCGCCGGCTCAATCGCCAGTGCGCGCCAACTCCAGGGCAAGGAGTTGTCCTACAACAACATCGCCGACACCGACGCAGCACTGGAAACCGTCAAACTGTTCGACGAACCTGCCTGCGTCATCGTGAAACACGCCAACCCCTGCGGCGTCGCAGTTGCATCAAGCTTGAACGAAGCCTACGAAAAAGCCTTTGCTACCGATCCGGAGTCGGCCTTCGGCGGCATCATCGCGTTTAACCGGGAGCTTGATGCTGCAACTGCGACCAACATCTGCGATCGGCAGTTTGTGGAAGTGATTATTGCTCCTACCGTTAGCGACGAAGCCATCGCCATCGTTACCGCCAAGAAAAACGTGCGTTTACTTGCCTGCGGAGAGTGGCAGCACAGCGCGGCTGCCTTCGACTTTAAACGCGTGACCGGTGGCCTGCTGGTACAGGATCGCGACCTGGGTATGATTACCGCTGCCGATCTACAGATTGTCAGCAAGCGCCAGCCGACTGCTGAAGAAATTAAGGATATGCTGTTTACCTGGAAGGTCGCCAAAATGGTGAAATCCAACGCCATTGTCTACGGCAAGGGCGGTCGCACTATCGGTGTCGGCGCCGGCCAGATGAGCCGCATTAACTCGGCTCGTATTGCCGCCATTAAGGCCGAACATGCCAAACTGGAAGTCAAAGGCTCAGTCATGGCTTCGGATGCCTTCTTCCCCTTTCGCGACGGCATAGACAACGCCGGCAGCACGGGCATCAGCTGCGTCATCCAGCCGGGTGGATCGATTCGCGACGACGAAGTGATCGCCGCAGCCGACGAACACGGCATGGCGATGGTATTTACCGGAATGCGGCATTTCAGACATTAATTAGGAGTCGCGGGCAGCGCACAAGGTCCAATCCGGCACGCCCAGAATCGGCAATATAGGAACAAGATGAAAATACTCATTATAGGCAGCGGCGGCAGGGAGCACGCTCTGGCCTGGAAGGCAGCACAATCAGCCAATGTTAGTCAGGTATTCGTTGCACCCGGCAATGCCGGCACCGCGCGCGAAGCCAAAATGAAAAACGTCGCCCTTGATATTATGGATTTCGAAGGCCTTGCTGCGTTCGCCAAAACAGAGCACGTTGGCTTGACCATTATTGGCCCGGAAGCCCCGCTGGTTGAGGGCATTGTCGATTATTTTCAAAAGCGCGGCCTCAGTTGCTTTGGCCCTAGCAAGGGCGCCTCTCAACTCGAAGGCTCAAAGGCCTTTACCAAGGACTTCCTTGCCCGCCATAAAATACCCACTGGCGACTACAAGAACTTTAGCGATGTAGAGCCAGCCTTGGCCTACATCCGCAAAATGGGAGCCCCCATTGTCGTTAAAGCCGACGGACTTGCCGCCGGCAAGGGCGTTATTGTCGCCGAAACCGTCGAGCAGGCAGAGGAAGCCGTACGTGACATGCTGTCAGGCAACGCCTTTGGCGAAGCCGGTTGTCGCGTGGTTATCGAAGAATTCCTCGAGGGCGAAGAAGCCAGCTTTATTGTGATGGTAGACGGCACCAACGTGCTACCCATGGCCACCAGCCAGGATCACAAGCGTATTGGTGACGGCGACACTGGCCCCAACACAGGTGGAATGGGGGCGTATTCACCGGCACCGGTTGTCACTCCTGTTATCCACCAGCGGATTATGGATCAGGTCATTATGCCCACGGTTCAGGGCATGGCCGCCGAAGGTCATCGCTATGTCGGCTTTCTCTATGCGGGCCTGATGATATCTGCCGATGGCGAACCCAAGGTTATCGAATTCAACTGCCGCTTTGGTGACCCCGAAACCCAGCCCATCATGTTGCGTTTACGTTCGGATTTCATCGAGCTGATTCACGCGGCGCTCGACGGCAAGCTCGACCAGCACAGAGTTCAGTGGGATGCACGCAAAGCCGTGGGTGTTGTGCTCGCAGCCGGCGGCTATCCAAATAGCTACGAAAAGGGAAAGGCCATCTCCCTGCCGGAAACAGGCAACGACCCCGGCGCAAAGGTATTCCATGCCGGCACGGCACTCGATGGGGATACCGTAGTAACAAATGGCGGACGCGTATTGTGCGCCACGGCACTAGGCTTCAGCGTGACCGAAGCACAACAAAAAGCCTATCAACTGGCAGAGCAGATCACCTGGGATGGTGTTTATTACCGCAAGGATATTGGCTACCGGGCAATCGCGCGGGAAAGCTAGTTTAGCGTTCTATCTGATCCTGTGCCTGCCCCTGCTGGCGCAGGCGGCAGACGTTTTTCGCCTGCCGGAAACACAATTTGAAGAAAGCCTGTCAGGCCACCTCGATTTTCTGCCAGATCCCCACCGACAAATTCAGCCACAAGACTTCGGCGTCAGGACTCATAATTTCACACCGGCCCATCGAGGCGACTTAACGCTTGATTTCAATCGCGGCCGGTATTGGCTGCGCTTTGCGCTGGCCAACGATAGCCACGAAGAACGGCACGCCATCTTGCATGTCCGGCCCTCACACATAGACAGCGCCACCCTTTTTCGCCACGGAAGTAATGCAGCCATCGCAGCGGTAGACAACGACCCGGTCGTTCGAAAGCCTCGCCTCTACATGCTCTCGGTTCCACCTCAAAGCCAGCACCTTTACTACCTTCAGCTGGACGGTAAGGGGCTGGCTTTAACGACACTGCAGTTGTCGGACCTAAGCCCTTTTCTGCTCGCATTTCGCACAGAATTATTTGCGAACGGAATCGGTATTGGCGCGCTCATTATACTTGCGCTATCGAATCTCGCCTTGTTTGTCAGTTTTCCCAGTGTTCGTCTATTCCTGCTGTTGGGCTTATATTCAGCCTGCAACATGTCAACTATTTTGGCGTCCTGGGGTTATTTCGCGGTCAATGAGCACGTCGGCTCGCCCTTCGAAAATAGTATCTTTATGTCGCTTACTCACTTGAGCATGGCCATGGCCATTCTAATATCCGACGAATTTGAGCCTAACAACAAAAACGGAAAAAAACGCTGGCACCCGGTGATTCGAGTACTCTTGGTGCTCAATCTAATCGCCGCAATTTCCGCACTGATTGCGGGCACAGATTTTAGTGCTCTAACAATGTTTGCGCTTATCATCATTTCATCCATTACCATTAGTCTGCGACCGCTGATCAGCTATTTAAGCACGCAGGATCCATCCTGCTATCGATACTTATTCTCGCGAGTTTGGATCATTCTGTTTGTCACCTTCGCCGTGCTGCTTTATCGTCGCGAACAAGCCAGCTTTGAAATAATTAATATAGTTTTATTGCTGGGCACCGGCACCGAAATTCTCATGCTCACCATCATGTCGGCCATTAATCGACAGCAACGACTAAAGCGAAAGTACGAGCACCAAAGCCGGGTCAATAGCCTTGAAGCCGAATTGCGCGGCCAAAGTGAAACCCTGCGCCGATTCAACAGTGGCATGCTCACGCCACTGAGTACAATATTTGGCATGGCAGACATGCTCCGCAACTCGGCGCTGTCAACGCAGCAGCGCGACTACCTTGAGAGCCTGCACTCATCCAGCCAGGACCTGCTGGGCATTCTTGAAAACCTACAAACTTATGATCCGCTTGCAGGGGACATACCAACAACTCCCGAACTCATGTTTGACCTGCACCAGCTCCTCGACGACTTTGTTGAAGAAAATCGCAGTAGAGATAACTCCCTGAAGCTCACAGCGTCGCAGGTACTTCCCCGTCACCTTGTTGGTGACCCCGGACGAATCAGGCAACTGCTGTCGCAGCTACTATCAGTCTGCCGCCGTCATTGGCAAACACCGGAACTGGCAGTGCAAGCCCACTGGCAAGGCAAACTGTTTCTGGACTTTAGTTATGAGGGTGAAAAAGCGCTGGGCCTGCTGGAGGCCTGTCGTGGCGAGTGGGTGGATGAAGAGGAACCGCGCGCAGAACTGATCGCCCGCATGATAGTTGCGCTGGGAGGCGAGCTCAGACTTCGTTCCACGGGTAAACGCCAGTTTATTAGCATTAACATTCCACTGCTTGAGTGGAGCCACGAACAACAATTGCCCAGACCGCTGCTACTGAAGTCGCGACGCATCCTTATCGTCGACCCCAATCGACGCTTTGCCTTACAGCAGAAAAGGCTTTGCGAGCAATGGGGCATGATTGCGTTTATCGCTCACAATAGCAGCCAGGCTATTGCCTTGCATCGCAACCAATGCCTTCTGCGCTCTCCCATCCATATCTTGCTGATGAGCGATTCTCAAGGTGTAGAAATTTGTCGTCGCATACATGCCGACGCGATTGAGGCTGGACTCGCGGTGCCCGCCTGCCTCTACCAGCTGGACAATGATGCACATATTGTCGATGCGCCCATGCCCTATCGCCTCATGAGCAAGCCCTCAGCCAGCTTTACCCTCAAACGATTGATAGTCGAACTCCTGGCAAGCGCGCCGCCGCCCAAGGGGCAGGGGCAGCCAAACACAACGGCTAGCCTTTCGGGCCCCGCCTGAGTAAACTTATCGGCAGCCGGAGCCCCTCATGACACGTAGACTTTCATCGCTCGACAAACTGCTAATCAGCGCCGACCGCGGCTTAAAGACCCTGATACCCGGCAGTGCTTCACCGCGCCGCAGCAGTCCCGCCGAAAATACAAGCGACGCACAGATTAGCGCCGACGGCATGCGCCACACCGCTGGCCTGATGCGTATAAATCACACCGGCGAAGTTTGCGCACAAGCTCTCTATCACGGTCAGGCACTCACAGCGAAAGATCCGGCGGTTAAAGCCGCAATGCAATCATCGGCCGAAGAAGAGGTTGACCATCTCGCGTGGTGCGAGCAGCGTCTCAAGGAATTACAAAGTCATACCAGCCGTTTAAATCCTGCTTTCTATACGGCGTCCTTCGCTATTGGCGCACTTGCAGGTTTACTTGGCGACCGAATCAGCTTGGGTTTCGTGGCGGCAACAGAAGAGCAGGTCTGCAAGCACTTGCGTGATCACTTGTTACAACTGATGCCGGAGGACGAAAAAACTCGCGCGATACTTGAGCAAATGCTGAGCGACGAGTCCGCACACGCCAGCAAGGCACTAGAAGCCGGCGGTGAAGATTTTACCCCTCAAATAAAGCGCTTAATGACTGCGGCATCCAAAGTGATGACGCGCTCGACTTATTACCTATAAGGCCTAATGAAGGCCGATCAAGTGCGCGAAAAATTGAGCCCGCTAATCGGTGGGTGATAAATAATTTGAACGGTATTGCCATCGGGGTCGGCACAATAGAAACTGCGGGCACCATCGCGATGGGTTCGCGGTTGCGATTTAAGTTTCACGCCTTCGGCTTTTAAAAATTCATACCAAAGATCGACATCATCCATCTGATCAATGATAAAGCCGATATGGTCCAGACGCTGGGTCGCGGGGTCACGCGCGCCGCCTTTGTAACGATGTAAGGCCAGATTATCGTTGCCCGAGCAGAGATAGCTATTGTCCGCGTCGGGCTGCCACTCCAGAGCCATGCCCATCAGTTCACAATAGAAATGCAAGGTCTCGTCATAGCGCTCCACAAACAGAGCCACGTGACGAAGTCCGGCGGTAGCGGGCGGACGCTTCACGCGCTCACCTCTTCAATTTCATAGCTGTGAGTGATTTCCACTCCGGCCTTGCCCAACATGATAGAGGCAGAACAATATTTTTCGGCGGAGAGCTCGACGGCGCGTTTGACTTGCGCCTCTTTCAAATTGACGCCGGTAACTGAAAACTTCAGGTGTATTTTGGTAAATACTGCCGGAACCGCATCGGCACGTTCGGCCTCAATCTCGGCGACGCAGCCTCGCACATCCTGTCTGGATTTACGCAAAATCGTCATCACATCAAAGGATGCGCAACCACCCATGCCCAGCAGAAGCACTTCCATCGGACGCGCGCCTTTATTGCAACCTCCGTGGTCTTCCGGGCCATCCATCACCACACGATGGCCTGTGCCCGACCTACCCTCGAAACTTACACCATCAACCCACTTTACGCTGACTTCCATTGCGCTTTCCTGCCCTCAATTTCCGGAAAAACGAATCCTACCACAAGCACCCTACTTCGTCGCAGGGGTCGCCAATAGACGCTTGCCACGGCATAATACGATCAGTTGAGCTTTATCAGACTTACCATCGAGGAAATAAACAGTGATCAGTGCCCTGAAGCCCGAAATTCCAAAAATTGACGGATTCCTCAGCCATTGCCGACGACGCCGGTACCCCGCCAAGAGCACGATTATCTATGCCGGGGATGACAGCGATGCACTGTATTTCATCATTGAAGGTTCCGTTACCGTACTGATTGAGGATGACGAAGGCCGGGAAATGATCGTGGCCTATCTCAATAAGGGGGATTTCTTCGGTGAAATGGGCGTATTCGACACTGAAGAAACACGCAGCGCATGGGTAAAAACCAAAACAGAATGTGAAGTGGCTGAAATCAGCTACAGCAAATTCCAGGAGCTGCGGGAGCAGTACCCGGAAGTGCTTTTTGCGCTGGGTACGCAAATGGCAATTCGCCTGCGCCAAACCACTCGCAAGGTCGGCGATCTGGCATTTTTGGATGTCACCGGCCGCGTCGCACGCACCTTACTGGATTTGTGCAAGCAGCCCGACGCAATGACCCACCCCGACGGCATGCAAATCAAAATTACCCGCCAGGAAATCGGGCGCATTGTTGGTTGCTCCCGGGAAATGGTTGGCCGCGTACTGAAAACTCTGGAAGAACAGGGATTGGTCTCGGTGAAAGGGAAAACCATGGTTGTGTTCGGGACCCGCTAGCACCCCGGCGGGAGATGCCATCCAAACCGTGGCGTCTCCTCCTTAAAACCCTCTCAGTTTAAGCAAAAAGCTCCGCCAATTTCTCGCCGGGTTCCTCGGCACGCATAAACGCTTCCCCGACCAAAAAGGCATTCACGCCATGGGCGCGCATTGCTGCCACATCAGCGGTGGTGTGGATACCACTTTCAGTTACCACAATTCTGTCCTCGCCAATTTGATCGAGCAAGCGATAGGTATTATTCAAAGAGGTGTCGAAGCTGTGCAAATCGCGGTTATTGATGCCGACGAGTTTCGCCCCCAAAGGCAGCGTGCGCTTCAATTCTGTTTCGTTGTGCACTTCAATCAAAACATCAAGACCGAGACCGACTGCTAGTTCATAGAGACTGCCCAGTTGCGGGTCATCCAGGGCAGCGGCAATGAGCAGCACGCAGTCAGCACCTATGACGCGCGCTTCGAGCACCTGATACGGATCAACAATAAAGTCTTTACGAATCACAGGAAGGGAACAGGCTGATCGCGCGGCCTGCAAGTAAGCGTCTGCGCCCTGAAAAAAGTCCACATCCGTCAGTACCGAAAGACAGGCGGCACCGCCGCGTTCGTAACTTGCCGCGATCGCTGCGGGATCAAAATTCTCACGAATAACGCCCTTGGAAGGTGAAGCCTTTTTGACTTCCGCGATGACAGCCGACTGCCCGGCGGTCAATTTAGCCTCCATCGCAGCAACAAAACCCCGCAGCTCCGCGGCACCCGCTAACTGTTCGCGCAAGGCATCGTCCGGACAGGCCCGCCGACGTTCCGAAACTTCGTCAGCCTTGCGAGCAAGAATTTTTTTCAAAATCGTTGGTGTTGCCATCCCTATTTGAGCTCCTGACTAAAGCTCGCCAGCTCTTTCATTTTTTCCAAAGCCTGACCGCTTGCAATCACATCCTGAGCCAGGGCCACACCCTGCTTTAAGGAGGAACTAACACCGGCCACATACAAAGCTGCACCCGCGTTTAGCGCTACCATATCAGCCGCCTTTTCCGCCGCTTCATTGCTGCGCTTCGAAAAAGCGTCGCGGATCAATGCGAGTGATGAGTCGCTGTCACTGACATCCAGACCAACCAGACTGCGACTGGCCACACCCATTTCTTCAGGGCTAATGGTGTATTCAATAATCTCGCCGTCTTTCAGTTCGGCCACCACCGTTTTCGCGGCAAGGCTAATTTCATCCAAGCCATCTTTCGAATGCACCACCATAACGTGCTCGGCACCCAAACGTTTTAAGACCTCCGCCAGAGGGCGGCAAAGTTCAGCGCTGAACACGCCCATGAGCAGACGTGTCACCCCGGCAGGATTCGTCAGCGGACCAAGAATATTAAAGATAGTGCGCTGGGCAATTTCCTTGCGCGGCCCGATTGCGTGCTTCATGGCGCTGTGGTGATTAACCGCAAACATAAAGCCCACGCCCACCTCTCGAATACAACGGGCAACATTTGCCGCACTCAGGTCGAGTTTGATTCCCGCGGTTTCCAGGAGATCCGCACTGCCGCTCTTTGACGACACCGAACGATTGCCGTGCTTTGCAACATGGGCACCCGCTGCCGCAGCAACAAAGCTGCTAGCCGTCGACACATTGAACAAATTGGCGCCATCTCCGCCAGTGCCAACGATGTCGACGACATATTCCAAACCACTAATGTCTACCGGCGTTGCGAGCTCACGCATAACGCGCGCCGCGCCTTCAATCTCATCAATGCTTTCGCTCTTCATACGCAGCGCTATAAGAAATGCGCCAATTTGCGCGTCGCTACATTGCCCGGTCATGATATCGCGCATCACAGCGGCCATTTCTTCGGTACTCAAACTCAAATTTTGTACTGCACGACCTAGCGCGGTTTTTATATCCATTATTTTTCCCTCAGCGCTTCAAAAAATTGGCGAGCATGTCATGACCGTGCTCACTCAAAATGGACTCCGGGTGAAACTGCACACCTTCTACGTCCAGCGTTTTGTGGCGTACGCCCATGATTTCGTCAAGAGCTCCGTCTTCAGTTTGAGTCCAGGCGGTTATTTCCAGACAATCCGGCAGTGTCTCCTTATCAATTATCAGCGAGTGATAACGGGTTGCCGTTAGCGGATTGCCCAAACCTTCAAATACACCGACGCCGCTGTGGTAAATCGGCGATGTTTTTCCGTGCATAACCTGCCGCGCTCGCACAATTTTGCCGCCGTAAACCTGACCAATGCTCTGATGCCCAAGGCAAATGCCAAGCACGGGAATCTTGCCGGCAAAGGCTTCAATCGCCGCCATAGACACGCCCGCTTCATTCGGAGTACAAGGCCCTGGTGACACGACCAAGCGCTCCGGATTAAGCGCCTGCATTTCGGAGACGCTCAGTTCATCGTTGCGAACAACTTTAACATCCGCCTTTAGTTCACCGAGGTACTGCACAATGTTGTAGGTAAAGGAGTCATAGTTATCAATCATCAATAACATCTTATTGCCCTCCTTTTCGAGTTTCGGAATCGCGAGTACCGATAATGCCAACCCCCTGCACCATGGCCGCCGCGCGAAACATTGCCCGCGCCTTGTTCATGGTTTCCTTCCATTCCAGCCGCGGCACGGAATCAGCCACAATGCCACCGCCGGCTTGTACATAGAGGCGATCGTTTTTAATCACCGCGGTGCGAATCGCTATGGCGGTGTCCATATTGCCGTTAAAGCCTAGATAGCCCACTGCACCGCCATAAACGCCGCGTTTCACCGGCTCAAGCTCGTCAATAATTTCCATTGCCCGTACTTTGGGCGCGCCGCTAAGCGTTCCTGCGGGCAGGCTGGCTCTAAGCACGTCCATTGCCGACATACCTTCTTTAAGTTTGCCTGTCACATTGGAAACGATGTGCATAACGTGAGAGTAACGCTCTACCACCATTTGATCGGTAACCACCACCGAGCCGGTTTGTGCCACCCGACCAACATCGTTGCGGCCCAAATCAATCAGCATCAGGTGTTCGGCAATCTCCTTGGGGTCGGCCAGTAATTCGGCTTCCATGGCTCTGTCTTCAGCTTCGGTATGACCGCGACGACGAGTGCCGGCAATGGGCCGTAAGGTAATTTCATCGCCCTCGACTCGCGCCAGAATTTCCGGACTGGAACCGACAATATAAAAATCGTCGAGGTCCAGATAAAACATATAGGGGGATGGATTGAGGCGGCGCAAGGCGCGATAGAGATTAATGGGGTCTGCGTTGAAGGACGTCGACAAACGCTGGGAAGGAACCACCTGCATCACGTCTCCAGCGAGGGTGTATTCTTTCACGCGCTCAACCATGGCGCTGTAACCTTCTTCGCCTACTTCAGATTCAAAGGCAGATTCGGGCAAATCGCCCGGCTCTGTTAAAGGCGCCTGAAGTTTTGGCGCTGGCCCGGCCATAAGGGCTTCCAGTTCATTCAAGCGCTCTTGCGCCAAATTGTAGGCATTTGGCGTGTCGGGATCGGCGTGCACAATTAGCGTGATCACCCCGGCCAGATTGTCAAAAACCACCAGCTCGTCGGACAGCATCAGCAGAATATCCGGATTGCCGAGCTTATCGGGAGGGCAGGTAGCGGCCAATCGCGGTTCAACGTAGCGCACAGTGTCGTAGCCAAAATACCCGACCAAGCCGCCATTGAACGCAGGCAACTCCTCCAGATCAGGCGCGCGATAGCGCCGCTGGAAAGTCTCGACGAATTTCAAGGGGTCGGCATCACGACTGGTTTCCACCACGGTGCCGTTTTCACTCACACTAATATCTTGCCCGCGCACGGTGAGTACCGTTGTCGCCCTGAGGCCGATAATGGAATAGCGCCCCCACTTCTCACCGCCTTCAACAGACTCAAACAAGTAGCTATAAGGACCACGAGCCAGTTTCAAATAGGCGCTGAGCGGAGTATCAAGATCGGCGAGCACATCCCGGTACACAGGGATGCGGTTATAAGGCTGCTTGGCCAGTTCGGCAAATTGTTCGGGAGTCATGCACTATCCTTCAAAAACGGTGAGTAACGATGTTCGGGGCGCTTAAAGGCGTAGAAAGGCCTACCATCGCCATCGGCGGGTATCGGATTGCAGCGCTGTGCGGGCGTCGCAGATCACCGTTTTCTCCAGATCAGAAAAGAGTTGGGAGCAGGCATTCTACCCGACAGCCTGCATTTGTAAAACCTTCCCGAGAGTTTACCCGCCGGCGCGGCGCCCTGGGGAGCCGCTACAGCAGCATATCAAGTCGGTCGATAAGCAAATCCGGCTTGGCATCAGCAATATTACTACCGTAGTTGTAGCCATAGGGTACCGCAATCACCGGCATGAGGGCTGCCCGCGCGGCCAGCACGTCATTCACGGAATCACCGACCATGATAGCCTCCGACGGTGCTACCGATAAAAGGCGGCAAGCTTCCAGCAATAGCTCGGGCTCGGGTTTGCGTGTTGCCAGACTGTCGCCGCCCAAAACCACCGGCATGAGCGTGCTCAAACCTAAATGCTCAACGATGATGCGCGCAAATCGCTCCGGTTTATTGGTGACGCAAGCCATGCGAATTCCGCACTCATGCCAGCGTTCAAGCGCCGGTAAAACCCCCGGATAGAGCACCGTTTTTTGGGTGCAGCCACGCTCGTAAACCAGGAAAAAATGCTCGAGCAAGCGCTCAAGCTCGGCATTGTCGAGGCGGGACTCTTCGCATTGGCGCGCGGTCGACAAAGCGCGCTGAAGCAATTTGCGGGCACCGTTGCCAACCCAGCCGCGAGCGGCCTCAATGCCTGCCGCGCTATAGCCACCTGCCACCAATGCATCATCAAGTGCCGCCGCCAAATCCGGTGCACTGTCGACCAACGTTCCATCAAGATCAAACAGTAAGGCCGAGGGCTGGCACCCAAAAATACGATTCAGCACATTCACGTCAACACTAGACTGAGGCTAGTTGCGTGCGCATTTCGTCGATAACGCCTTTGTAGTTATCGGCATTAAAAATGGCTGAGCCAGCCACAAAGGTATCCGCGCCCGCGGCGGCGATCTCTGCAATATTTTTCGCCGAAATACCGCCGTCAACTTCAAGCCTGATATCGTAGCCACTGGCATCAATCAAGCTGCGGACTTCACGCACTTTGTCGATGGTCGAGGGAATAAATTTCTGGCCACCGAAACCCGGGTTGACCGACATCAACAAAATCATGTCAAGCCGGTCCATTACGTAACGCAGGCAGTCCGGAGACATCGCCGGATTCAAGACAAGACCGGCCTTACAACCGGCAGCGCGAATCAGCTGCAGCGAACGATCGACATGCGTTGATGCGTCCGGATGAAAGGTAATGTAGCTGGCGCCAGCCTCGGCAAACATGCCGATCAGGCTATCAACCGGCTGCACCATGAGGTGCACGTCGATGGGAGCGGTAACGCCGTGATCACGCAGGGCTTTGCAAACCATAGGGCCAATGGTCAGGTTAGGCACGTAATGGTTGTCCATAACATCGAAGTGAACCACATCGGCACCGGCTTCGAGCACGGCGTCCACTTCTGCACCGAGGCAGGCAAAATTGGCGGATAAAATGGAAGGAGCGATCCAGTAATCAGACATTGGCAATCTCGGCAGCTGAGCGAAAGCGCGTAGTTTACCGCTTTCGCCCCGGCCTTATAAGCCCGAACGGGAAATGCCTAACGAATGACTAGCGAAGGGAGGACGCACTTACCCGGGCATCAAGCTCGCGCAGCCGCTCGGGCGTGCCAACGTCCACCCACTCGCCACAATAATGTTCCGCGCTGATAGCGCCGCGCTGGATAGCTCGTTCAAGAAAAGGTCGCAGGGGTTTACAACCGCCCTCGCTTCCCTCGAACAAAGCGGGATTAATAAGCGCAATGCCCGCATAGGTCAGGGCCTTACCCGGCCCCTGAATATGCAAAAGACCGTCGCGCAAATAAAAATCGCCGCTATCGTTATGCTCCGGATTATCCACCATCACCAGATGCGCGCTTTGCACTGGCTTTTCTACCAGGGTTTCAAAGGGGAAGTCGCACCAGATATCGCCATTGATCAGCAAAAAGGGCTCATCGCCCAGCAGGGGCAAGGCATTGATCATGCCTCCGGCTGTGTCCAGCAATTCGTCCTCAGCGGAGTAGCAAACATTCAAACCGTAAGTGTTGCCGTTACCCACGTGGTCTTCAATTTGCTCGCCTAGCCAATAATGATTAATAACGATATCGCGAATTCCCACGGCAGCCAGACGCTCCAGGTGGTAATCTATCAAGGCCTTATTATTTACTTTCAGGAGCGGTTTGGGACGAACAGTCGTCAATGGCCGCATTCGCTTTCCAAGACCCGCCGCCAAAATCATCGCCTTCATAAACGCTGCTCCAAGATAGGCAGGACGTCCCTAAATTCATCGTAACGATTCAAGGCATCGAGCACATAATCTGAAAAACGCGGAATCAGCTCAAGATACCCGCTTTTGTTATCGCGATGAGCCAGCCGCGCAAAAATACCGACGATTTTCAGATTTCGTTGTAAGCCCATCCAGTCACACCAACGCTGCCACTGCCGCGCATCGATATCCGGCGCTACGCTCAAGCGAAACTCCTCCATCCAGGCTTCCAGGCGGGAACGCGGCCATGTGATGTAGCGATCCAGCAAGATGGACATCAGGTCGTAGGTCAACGGGCCGAGCACGGCATCCTGAAAATCAATTACACCAGGGGCGGCGCCACCCAGATACATCAGGTTGCACGAATGAAAATCCCTGTGCACAAAGACCTGGGGCTGCTCGGCCGCACTATCGCAGAGCAGGCGAGAAAGCCGCTGCCACTGCAGGTTTTCCGTCTCGGAAAAGGGATTGCTGCGTTCATACTTCAGAAACCAGTCGGGGAACAAATCCAGCTCGGTTTGAAGTTTGGCCTGATCGTAGGTCGGCAGTCCCTCGCAGCCGACTAACTTGGCTTGCGCCTCAAGCACATCGAAGATCTGCGCCATCAGGACTTCACTGTCACCGGTTTCAAAAGCCTGCTTGTAAAGCTCATCACCCAAATCTTCAAGCAACATCCAGCCCCGGGCCAAATCGCAGGCTACAATACCCGGCGCGTGCACTCCTGCCTCTCGCAGACGCTGCGCAACGTCAACAAAAGGCCGACTATCCTCTTTGTCCGGCGGGGCATCCATCACCACATAGCTGCGGCCATCATCAAGCCGGATGCGATAATAGGCGCGAAAACTGGCATCTCCAGCCACGCGTTCTGCAGGTGATACTCTCTCATCTGCAACCGCCAACTGCGCTATGCACCAATGCCGAAGCCCCTCATCCATGCTCTTTAGCCTTTATTTTTTCAGCAGGCAGGCATCCTATCAAAGAATCCATTATCATCCACCCTGCATTAATCAGCCTGACGAATTCCATTGAATTGCATTTCAGACCAACAGCCCCGCCGCCTCTTACTTGCACCCCTTGTCCTGTGTAGTTTGGCGATCGCCCCGGTATTGGCGGACACCAACAGCTGCGTTGCGCCAAGCGGCGACAGCAAGCCCTGGTATTGGTACAACATCGAGGAGCTCCCCGCCCACCATGATTGCGTATTGGGGCCCGGCTGCGACGGCGTGTATCTGCCGCCGGAGCGCAATTGGGAGGGCGCAAATCTGCACCCCGAAGACGCCCCCTTGCACGCCAGCTCCGACCGTTCACTGCTCAAAGGCAGCCTGATAACGCTCGAAGGTGACGTCGTTTTAAATAAAGGCCGGCTCGGGGTCAATGCGGGCACCGCCCAGTACGACCGTGAGCTCCAGCAGTTTCTGCTCGAAGGCGATGTCGTCGTCACGCTGCCGGATATGATCATTCGCGGCGACAGTGCCCAACTCAGCGGCCTAGACAGCACCGGACGCATTGATAATGCACAGTTTGTCGTATTCAAGAGTGGGGTGAGAGCCAGCGCCAGCTCAATTGAACGCCAAACCGAAACCACTATGCAGCTAACGGACACGGTATTCACCCAATGTCCGCCCGACTCTGAAACCTGGGCGCTCAAGGCCGAGGATATCCAACTCGATTTTGACAGCGGTCGCGGTGTTGCGCGCAACACCAGCCTTCGGGTTAAGGGAGCCCCCCTGTTCTATACCCCCTGGCTGGACTTTCCGATCGACGACCGCCGCAGCACCGGTTTTCTGTGGCCGAGCATTGCCTCCAGCGACGGCGGGCTGGACATCTCGGTGCCCTATTACATAAACCTCGCGCCCAATTATGATCTGACGTTAACTCCCCGTTTTCTGGAACGCCGCGGCGAGATGCTCGAATCCGAAGCCAGATTCCTCAATCGTTGGAGCGAATGGAAACTGTCGAGCGCCTACCTAAACGATGACAAACAGGCGCATCGCGACCGCTGGCTGCAGGCTTTAAATGAACAAGGCAGTATCAACGAGTCCTGGTCTACCGCCATTGACTACGCAAAAGTTAGTGATCAGGGCTACTTCACTGACCTCAGCCTCGCCTCACTATCCGTTGCACGCACTACTCACCTCAACCAATTTGCGCAGGTCAACTACCAAAGCGATTCCTGGCGTTCGAGTCTGGCGGTTCAGCAATACCAGACCCTCGCAAATTTGAGTGACCCCTATCGCAAACTGCCCCAGTGGACTTTGGCCTTCCAGCCCGAGCTGCGCAATTTACGACCTCAGGCCCTGTTTTTTGCGGACGTCACTGACTACGAAAACACCAATGGAACGGAAGATGGCGGTATCTTTATTACCGGTGTGCGCACCTACGCCGAGGCCGGCCTCAAGTTTCCCTATCTCGGCCGTGCCGGGCATATCATTGGCACCGTGAAATCCCGTCATATCAAATACCAGCTTGATGAAGGCGTCATCGACGACAATCCCGAGGTCACCGCCACCATGGCCAGCCTGGATACCAGGCTGGTGTTTGAGCGCTCCGGCCGGGACTGGCTCCAAACCCTCGAACCGCGCCTGTACTACCTTTACAGCGATTACGAAGCCGGCCAGGAGTCCCAGCCACTGTTCGATACAAGCCTGCTGCCCTTCTCCTACGAACAACTATTTCGTGAATCGCGATTCGCAGGCTACGATCGACTAAACGATGCCAGGCAGCTTTCTCTAGGCTTGAGTAGTCGTTTTATCGATCAGGACACTAGCCGGGAAGTCTTGCGTCTGGCCGTCGGCCAGGCGTTTTACTTCGAAGACCGTCGTGTGGACCTGCCCAACACCATAGTCGCCGGCTCAATCGCCACCGACCCCAATTTGCTCAAAAGCAACATCAATATTCCGGGCACGGTCGTAATATATCCCGCTGGCAGTAATGCCGCAGCAGAAGCTGCCGAACGGCGCAGCGCAAAGTCATCCGACATTGCAACGGCCATGCGCTGGCAAGCCAGCGAGCGACTCTGGCTGGATGCAGACATGGTGTTCGACCGCGATGACGGGCGCGTAAATCAGGCGCATGTAGGATGGCACTATCGAACCGGGCCCCAGACCCTGTACAATTTCGGCTACAGCCAGCGCCGCCTCACCGTCATCAATGCTGACGACAGGCCGGAACTCAAGCAACTCGACGCCTCAGTCAGCTTGCCCCTCGGGCGGCAGTGGCAGTTATTTGGGCGCTGGCACTACGATCTGGAAGACAAGCGCTCACTGGAAAGCCTGACCGGGTTTGCCTACGAAAGCTGTTGCTGGACTATTCGAGTCCTACATCAACGCGCACTGGAACCAGACGACAATTCACTGTCTAAAGATCTCGGCCACGACGAAGCCATATTGCTGGAGTTTCAGCTCAAGGGCCTCGGCGGTTTAGGTGACAAGCTCGCTAACGTACTAGAAGAGAATATTTTTGGTTACCAAGATGATTAAAACCGGATTAAAGCGTATTGGCGGCCTCGCCGCCGTATTGGCCCTGACATACGGCAGCGCCGCATTACAGGCAGAAGTAGAAGTACTCGACGAAATTGTCGCCATCGTGGACGACAACATTATCCTGCGCAGCGAGCTCGATGAGCGCCTGCAGCAGGTACGCGCCAATATCGCGCAATCGGGTCAGGACGTTCCCGACGAGCGCATTCGCCGCGAGGTCATGGATATCATGATACTCGAAAGCCTGCAGCTACAAATGGCCGAACGAGTTGGCCTGCGTATTAGCGACGAACAGCTCAACGCTTCCATGGCGCGTATCGCTGCCCAAAATAACCTGACACTCGAGCAATTTCGAAAAGCGCTGAATGAGTCCGGCACATCCTATAGCAGCGCTCGCGAGCAAATACACCGCGAAATGCTCTTGCAGCAGGTTCAGCGGGGCAACGTCAATCAGCGCATCCAGATCACTGATCAGGAAATTGCGAATTATCTTGAATCGGACGAAGGTCGCAAGCGCACCGCACCCGAATACCACTTTGCCCATATACTGGTCGCAACCTCCAGCGATGCTTCGAATAGCGAAATTGAAAGCGCCAAAGCTCAAGCCAACAAGATTTATCAGGCGCTGAAGACTGGTGGCAACGTCGATGCTTTATTAAAAGCTGAAAACGTCCAACCGAGTGACCTCGGCTGGCGCAAAGCGCCCGACCTGCCCAGTTTATTTGCCGATCAGGCCAGCATGGTGCAGGACGGTGAGGTACTCAGCCCCTTGCAAAGTGCCAGCGGATTCCACGTTATCAAGCTCTTGGAAAGTCGCGGGCACAACGAAGTCATTGCGCAAACCCGGGCGCGCCACATCCTGCTCAAGCCCTCGGCAATTCGCAGCGAGAAAGACACCGAAAAATTGGCGAGCGCGTTACGCGCACGCACCCAAGCCGGCGAATCATTTTACGATCTGGCCAAAACCTATTCTGAAGACATCGGTTCCGCCCAGGAAGGCGGCGATCTCGGCTGGACCAGCCCGGGGCAAATGGTGCCTGAATTTCAGGAAGCGATGGAAGCCACCGCTGTGGGCAAAGTTAGCGAGCCCTTCAAAAGCCGTTATGGCTGGCATATCGTTAAAGTGGAAGACCGTCGCCAACAGGACGTGACGATGGATTTACGGCGCAATATGGCCCGGAATATTCTTCACGAGCGCAAATTTGATGAAGAACTGGATATCTGGCTACGCAAAATTCGCGACGAAGCCTATGTCGACATCAAGTAAGTTGATGCCTGATAGCTCGCTGATATCCGCCAGATCACTACACTCATGATTCCCCGTATTGCCATTACCCCGGGCGAACCCGCCGGTATTGGCCCCGACATCCTGCTCGCACTTGCCCAGCGTGACTGGCCTGCAGAGCTAGTTGCGGTGGCCGACCCTGCGCTGCTAACCCAGCGCGCGAAGCATCTGGGCCTGGCTATCGAACTGCAGCGCTGCGAGCCAAGTTCATCCCCTGTGGCCCAGCGCGCAGGCACGCTGAAAATATTCCACACCGAATTACGCAAGCCCGTCACAGTGGGCAAGCTCGACGCCGCCAATGCCGCCTATGTACTTGATACGCTAGCCCACGCCACAGACGCCTGTCTAAGCGGCGACTATCACGCTCTGGTCACCGCGCCCGTGCAAAAATCCATTATCAACGACGCCGGCATTGCCTTTAGCGGACATACTGAATTTTTGGCCGAACGCTGCGGCGTTGAAAAAGTCGTGATGATGCTAGCCAGCGGCGAGCTCCGCGTGGCGCTCGCGACGACCCACCTGCCCCTGCGCGCCGTCGCTGATGCCATTACCTGCACCTCGCTAGAACAGGTCATCAGGATTTTGCACAAGGCACTGGTTTCGCAGTTTGGCCTGCCTTCGCCGCGTATCTTAGTGCTCGGGCTGAACCCCCACGCGGGAGAAGGCGGACATCTTGGCCGCGAAGAAATCGACACAATCATCCCCTGCCTGAACAAGCTGCGCGCAGGCGGCATGCACCTCGACGGCCCCCTGCCGGCCGACACCGCGTTCACACCCAAGCATCTCGAACAGGCCGATGCCGTGCTCGCCATGTATCACGATCAGGGACTGCCCGTATTGAAATATCAGGGATTTGGCCGGGCCGTGAATGTAACCCTCGGCCTGCCCATTATTCGCACTTCGGTAGATCACGGCACGGCGCTGGATCTCGCCGGCACTGGCAAGGCCGACACCGGCAGTTTGGAAGAAGCCCTGCAACTGGCGATTTCTATGGCAAGCAAGCGCGGTGGCGGCAAAAGGACGGGCACCGCATGAGTAATTTCCCGGAGCACCGCGCCCGCAAACGCTTTGGCCAGAATTTTTTGCGCGACGCCGGCACGATTGACCGCATTCACCGTTCGGTGCGCCCCCAGGCAGGTGATGCCCTGATTGAAATTGGGCCCGGTCAGGGCGCTATAACCGGCTACCTCGCCGAGAGCGGCGCTGACCTGACCCTGATTGAACTGGATCGTGATCTGGTTGCCATCCTCGAACTTCAATTAGCCAAATACAGTCACGTCAACATCATTCAGGGCGATGCCCTCAAGACCGATTTCGGCGCGCTGCAGCCGGACAAGCCGCTACGCATTATCGGCAATTTGCCCTACAACATTTCCACACCCCTCATTTTTCACCTGTTGAGCTTTCACGGCCGCATCAGGGACATGCACTTTATGTTGCAAAAAGAGGTGGTAGACCGGCTGGCGGCCCAGCCTAACACCAAGGCCTACGGGCGTCTCAGCCTGATGACCCAATATTACTGTCAGGTGGAATCATTGTTTGACGTACCTCCCGAGGCTTTCAGCCCCCGCCCCAAAGTACAGTCAGCCGTGGTAAGATTGACACCACATGCAGAGCTACCTTTTCCTGCAAACGACGTAAAGCACCTGCAAGACGTCCTGCGCAGCGCCTTTAACCAGCGCCGCAAGACCCTTCGCAATGCACTCAAGAACGTCGTTGACGCCGAAAAGCTAGAAGCCCTTGGCATCAATCCGGGGGCTAGACCGGAAACACTGGCATTGCCCGACTACGTCCGTATCGCCAATGCCACAGCACCGGCTAAATAGTCGCTGCACTGCTGCACCCAAAATTGCACCATCCAGATAGAGGACCTATGGAAAGCACAGAAAGTAAGCAGGTCGATATTCAGGTCGCCACTCAATACCTGGCCGACGAATCCCTTCCTCAGGAAAACCGCTTTGCCTTTGCCTACACCATCACCATCACCAACGGTGGCGATGAAGCCGTGCGCCTGATCAACCGGCACTGGATTATCACCAATGGCCGCAACCGCATATCGGAAGTCCGTGGCGAAGGCGTCGTCGGCAAGCAGCCCCTCATCGAGCCGGGTAAAAGTTTCAGCTACACCTCGGGCACCATTATGGAAACGGCTGTTGGCACCATGGAAGGCAGCTATGAAATGATCAGCGCCTCCGGACGCCCGTTTATTGCGCCCATTACCGCTTTCCCTCTGGTAGAACCCTCTGCCTTGCATTAAGCCGGTAGCTCCATGACTCGCTACGCTGTCGGCGATATTCAAGGCTGCCTCAAGCCACTACAGTGTCTGCTCGAAGACGTCGCCTTCACACCCGACACGGACGAACTTTGGCTCGTCGGCGATTTAGTCAATCGCGGCATGCATTCGCTGGAAACACTGGAATTTCTCTATCCCCTGCGCGACAGTCTGCGAATAGTACTGGGCAACCACGATCTCCACCTGCTCGCGCTGGGTCGCGGCGCCACGGTTATGGGGCGTCACGCCAGTCTGGAGCCTCTGCTCAACTCGCCCAAAATCGATACATTTTTAGACTGGCTTCGAAGTATGCCGCTCTGCATTCGCGCCGAAGGGGGCGACTACGTCATGACGCATGCCGGTATTCCACACATCTGGAGTACCGATAACGCGCTGAGCTACAGCGCAGAAATATCTCGCGTTCTGCAGGACGACGCCCTTATCGATGAATTCCTGCGCGATATGTACGGCGATCTACCCGCTTGCTGGTCGGAAGTGCTCAGCGGCACCACCCGCCTGAGAACCCTGACGAATTACTTTACACGCATGCGTTGCTGCAGCGAGGATGGCACTCTGGATCTGGCGTATAAAGGCGCCGTCGACGAAATTCCGGCCGGCATGGCCCCCTGGTTTACCTGGCCGGAAAAACAGGCTCGCAGCGAAACCCAGCTGTTTGGGCACTGGGCGGCGCTCGAGGGAAAAACAGGCCGTGAAGACTGCATAGCCCTGGACACCGGCTGCGTTTGGGGGCGTAAACTCACGTTATTGAATATGGATACACGAGAATTGCACCAATGCGATTGCGACACAGCACAGCCTTGACCTCCCTGCGATCGACAAGCGTCGCTGTTACGTCGGTAATAGCCGAGCGATGAATTGCTATCGAGTGGGAGGCGCCGTGCGCGACCAATTACTGGGATTTCCCTACACAGAAACCGACTGGGTTGTCGTTGGCAGCACGCCACAGGACATGTTGGACGCGGGCTTTAAACGAGTCGGCAAGGATTTTCCCGTTTTTCTTCACCCCGACAGCAACGAAGAGTACGCACTTGCGCGCACCGAGCGCAAAAGCGGCCACGGCTATCACGGCTTTGCGATTAACGCCCACCCGGACGTCACGCTAGAACAGGACCTGGAACGACGCGACCTCACGATCAATGCGATGGCCATGCTCGACGACGGTCAACTTATCGACCCCTACGGCGGCAAGGCCGATCTCGACGCACGCATTTTGCGTCATGTCTCTCCAGCCTTTTCCGAGGACCCCCTGCGCGTACTGCGCGTTGCACGTTTCGCTGCTCGCTATCACCATCTGGGCTTCAGTATCGCCGCGGAAACGCTGGCGCTGATGCGGCAACTCAGTAGCAGCGGTGAACTGCAAGAACTCGCACGCGAACGCATCTGGCAGGAACTCGCCAAAGGATTAGGCGAAGCGTCACCCCAGGTGGTGCTGCAAGTTTTGCAGGACTGCGGCGCCCTTGGCCAGCTCGCGCCCGCCTGGTCAGCAAGCCTGAACGAAGAGCTTTACGCCATACTGCAGCGGGCCGCCAGTCTGAAGCTGAATGTCGAGCAGCGATTTGCCATTAGTTGCATGCATCTAGGCGGCGCCGAACTCAATGGGCTATGTAACGCCATCTCCGTGCCAAAAGCGCACAAGCAACTGGCATCGCTCTACCTAAAATTAATGCCTCTGCCCGAAATGCCAAAGAGCGCTGCGCAGATTTTCAAGGTGCTGGAACAAAGCGACAATTTACGCCGACCGGAATGGCTGGAACAAATAATAGGCATCGAACAGGCACGAACAGGTACCGAATTCGCCTTGTACCGCACTGCCGCTAACGCTATTAAAGCGATCAGTAGTGAGGCCTTGCAGGCGCAGGGTTTTAGCGGCAAGGCCCTCGGCGACGCTCTACGCGAGCAGCGCCTGGAATGCATTGAGCGCCTACTCAATAGAGGGAAGAACTAATGGCCGCCATCCAACACCCGGAGCCCGTTGCCCTGATAACCGGCGCGGCCCAACGCATTGGCAAAGCAGTAGCACTAAGTCTGCACGCGCGCGGCTACAGCATCGTCATCCACTACCGGCATTCGGATGAGGCAGCAAACACTTTATGCGCCGAACTGAACAAAACACGCGCCGACTCTGCCGCAGCAATCGCCGCGGACTTCGCCGACATCGATGCTTTGCAAGGCTTTGCGGACGCCGTGCTCAAACGCTTTGGCAGGCTCGACGCCTTGATCAACAATGCATCCGATTTCTACCCAACGCCCATTGGCGCAATAACGCTTAAGGATTGGGATCAACTGTTCGCCAGTAATGTACGTGCACCTCTTTTTTTGGCACAGGCTTTTTCTAAAGCCCTAAGCACCTCGCAAGGCTGCATAATAAATATGGCTGATATATACGCCGAGCGACCGCTTGATCAACACAGCGTCTACTGCAGCGCGAAAGCCGCGCTCGTCATGCTAAGCAAATCACTGGCACTCGAACTCGCACCCGCTGTTCGCGTGAATGCCATCGCCCCCGGCGCCATTCTTTGGCCGGAACAAGACTCTGATTTCAGCGCGCAGGAACAGCGCAACATGCAAGATAAAGTGCCGCTCAAGCGCATCGGTAGCCCGGAAGATATTGCGAAAACCATTGCATTTTTAGTGTGCGATGCGCCCTATATAACGGGCCAAACTATCGCGGTAGACGGCGGCAGAACATTGTCGCAGTAAATTTTAGTGGCCCGCCCGACAAACACAGGCTTAAAAAATCGTTTTTATAATTGTACTGGCTCAAGTTTCTGATCAGTGCGGGCCGACAGTTCCTGCCACAACTCCGAATAACTTTTTCCCTCGCGAGGATGACGGCCTTCCGGCGCCAAATCCGACAAGGGTCGAAGTACAAAGGCATTATAGAGCACTTCTTCGCGCGGCAGCAGCACGCCGTCAATTTCCCCTGCGGCATCTCCGTACAACAAAATATCCAGATCCAGGGATCGCGAGCTAAATTTAGGCATATCCTCGCCACGACCATGCGCCCTTTCAATTGCGCGCAGGCGCTGGCTCAATTCCGACACCGACAAAGTGGTACTAAAGCGCGCCACTAAATTCAAAAAAGCATCGCCGCTAAAACCTACCGCCTCGCTACAGTACACTGGGGACAATTCAATAGAGCCAAACTCACGGCCAAGAGCCGCCAAACCACTTCGGATATTGGTTTCGCGCTCAACATTGCTGCCAATGCCTATATAGACTTCAGGCATCGCGCTGCCGAGTGATTTCAACAGAAACGGTATCGGCTGCGGGTATCGCTTCGGGCTTGCTAACCCGCAAGGTCAATGACGTGACGGCAAATTCCTGTAAGACGATATCGGCGCACTGCTCTGCCAGGGTTTCAATTAACCGAAATTGGTTGGCGCCAATAAAATCCGCGAGGCGATCACTAACTGCCTTATAGTCAACCGTCGCGTGAATATCGTCAGCAGCTGCGGCGGCGCGAATATCGGTGGCCAATTCCAGATCGAGAATCACCTGCTGGGGGACTTCCCGTTCCCAGTCAAAGATGCCGACTATCGTCGTCACTTTCAGGCCGCTTACGCGTATTTTATCCATAATTCGCTACAACACCTCTCTCAATACGCTCAAACCAGGCCTGCAAGCTCTGTCATAGGCCAGCGAGGCCTGACTGAAACCGCCAAGCCGTCTTCCAGTCCGGCGTGTAGCCGACAATAGCCTGCGTAGGCAATCATGGCACCATTGTCGGTACAAAATTCAGCTCTGGGGTAAAAAACGCGGCCTCGCACTTTGGCCATTTCGTCGGCCATAGCCGCGCGTAACTGCCGGTTCGCACTCACCCCCCCCGCCATGACTAATTGTTTTAGCCCCTCCTGCTTTAAGGCTCTGCGGCATTTAATTAAAAGGGTATTCACCACGGCGTCCTGAAAGGCTCTGGCAATATCAGCCCGGTCCTCGTTCACAAGCTCGCCGCCACGCTGTGCCCGACAATCGGCCACCGTATTCAAAGTATATGTTTTTAAACCGCTAAAGCTAAAATCCAAACCGGGACGATTCACCATGGGGCGCGGAAAGGTAAAACGCTCTGAATTGCCAGACTCGGCGAGTGCAGCCAGCTTAGGGCCACCCGGATAACCCAATTCCAGCATTTTCGCTGCCTTATCAAAGGCTTCACCGGCAGCATCGTCCAGCGATTCACCCAGTATTCGATACTCACCCACGGCATCGACTCGCACCAGCTGGGTATGGCCACCGGACACAAGCAAGGCAATAAAGGGAAACTCGGGGCGGTCCTCTTCCAGCATGGGCGCCAGCAGGTGCCCTTCCATATGGTGGATACCCAGTGCAGGCACACCCAAACCGTATGCCAGGGCGCGACCAAAACAGGCGCCCACCATCAGAGCGCCTACCAGGCCCGGGCCCTGAGTATAGGCAACCGCGTCGATGTCCTTGCGCTGCATGCCGGATTCAGCCAGCACACCGTCTATTAAAGGGGCAAGTTTGCGTATGTGGTCGCGAGAGGCCAGCTCCGGCACAACCCCGCCAAATTCCTCATGTAGGGCTATCTGGCTGAACAGGCGATGGGCCAAAAGACCGCGGCGGCCGTCATAGATTGCCACCCCGGTTTCGTCGCAGGAGGTTTCAATACCCAAAACCCGATCGACTGTGCTCATGCGCGCCCTCGATTTACTGAAAATTCCGGTAATTACAGCCAAGATTGGCCGGAATGCGCGCATCTTACTGGCTCATCGCCAACAGCACCAGCCAAGTAGTCGATTCTACTTTGCTTTTTGGTCGCACTGCGTTTAGAATTGCCCGCCCTTGAAGACTCGTCAGATCATTTTGATTCGCGCAGGACGTGGCGAACGCTGATTCATGGCGGGTTACAGAACAGTTTGAACCAGACAGGTAATGTGAATGCCCTTTGTAAAAGTCAAAGAGAACGAACCTTTTGATATCGCTCTGCGTCGTTTCAAACGCTCATGCGAAAAAGCCGGTGTACTGGCAGAAGTACGTCGCCGCGAGTTTTATGAGAAGCCTACTTCAGTTCGCAAGCGCAAAGCTGCAGCTGCAGTAAAGCGTCACGCGAAGAAAGTGTCGCGCGAAACGAAAAAGCAGCAACGCCTCTATTAAAAAGGCTCCCGCCATGGCAGAGCAAACCTTGATTAGCATCGTCACCGAGGCCATGAAGGCCGCGATGAAAGCTAGGGAAAAGGAGCGCCTGTCCGCGATTCGGCTAATCCTCGCCGAATTCAAGCGTATAGAAATAGACGAGCGCATCGAAATCGACGATGCGCGCGCGCTCGCTGTGCTCGATAAAATGTGCAAGCAACGCCGCGACTCCATAAAACAATATGAAGACGCCGGCAGGCCCGAGCTGGCAGCGGTCGAGTACGCCGAAATCGAAGTCATTCAAAGCTTTCTGCCGCAGCAACTTACCGAACAAGAGCTGGACTCCCTCGTCGCGCAAGCCATTAGCGACAGCGGCGCCGACTCCATCAAAGGCATGGGCCAGGTCATGGCCATTCTCAAGCCTCAAATTCAGGGCCGCGCCGATGTCGGCCAAGTAAGCCAGCGCGTAAAGTCAAAGTTACAATAGTGCACCGCAATGATAAGCGCATGCCCTCACCGGCAGGCATTTCGTCGAATCGAAGACGGACGACGCAAAAGCGGGCACAATAGCGGTATAAGATTTTTCGTCTCTCGCCGAGCATAATGCACACATGAAAGGCCTGATCCCCCAACATTTCATTGATGAATTGCTGGCCCGCGTCGATATTGTCGAGGTGGTGGATCGCCGCGTCCCCCTGAAAAAGACCGGCCAGAACTATACGGCCCGCTGCCCCTTTCACGACGAAAAAACCCCTTCCTTCAGCGTCAACCCAGACAAACAATTTTACTATTGCTTTGGCTGCGGTGCTGGCGGCAATGCCATCGGCTTTCTAATGGAGTACGAGCGCCTAGAATTCCCGCAAGCCGTCGACACACTGGCAACTGTGGCTGGGCTTGAGGTACCGCGAGAGCGCGTTGAAAACCCCGAGAAAGCAGGCAAACGTAAAGACCTGCACGCATTGATGGCACAGTGCGCAGAGCACTACGCGAAACAGTTAAAGACCCACACCGACAGCCAGCGCGCCAAAGATTACCTCAAACAGCGGGGCCTAACCGGTGAGATCGCGAAGGCCTTCCAGATCGGATTTGCGCCGCCGGGCTGGGACATTTTACTGCAGGCCCTGGGCAGCGACGAACAAACAAAACAATTACTGATTGATGCCGGCATGCTAATCAGCGGCGACAACAAACTGTATGACCGCTTCCGTGATCGCATTATGTTCCCCATCCTCGACAACCGCGGGCAGGTCATTGCCTTTGGCGGCCGGGTTTTGGGCGACGACAAGCCCAAATACCTGAATTCACCGGAAACCGAAATCTTTCACAAAGGTCGCGAGCTTTACGGTCTCTACCAAGCCCGCAAGGCCGTTCGCAATCTTGAGCGCCTGATTATTGTCGAAGGCTACATGGATGTTGTCGCACTGGCCCAACACGGCATTCCCTATGCCGTTGCCACCCTGGGCACGGCAACCAGTGAAGACCACCTGCGCAAAGTATTTCGCTACTGCCCGGAAGTCGTATTCTGCTTTGATGGCGACGAAGCCGGTCGCAAAGCGGCGAGACGTGCCCTGGAGACCGCGCTGCCGGTTATGGAAGACGGCCGTCAGGCGCGCTTTCTGTTTATGCCCGAAGGCGAAGACCCGGACACCCTGGTGCGGGCCATTGGCACCAGCCGCTTTGAACAACAGGTGCTTAACGCCACACCGTTGGAGGACTACTTTTTTGCCGCGATGAGCGAAGGTGTGAATACCGACTCGCTAGAAGGCAAAGCGCGCGTCAGCAAGCGCGCAGCCCCGCTTATCCAGCTACTGCCGCCAGGCGTATACCGCGAGCTAATGATGGAGGCGCTGTCCCAGCGCACCGGACTGAGTTCCAATGCGCTGCAGAACATCCTGCAGCACAATCCGCCGCAAGAATCTCGCCCACCGGAAGCTGCCACCCGCGAAACGGTGGAGGCAAAGCCCAAAAAGCAGGTCAGCGCAACAACCCTGCCGAGCTCCAAGCGCGACACATTGCTATACATGATCAGCTTGCTGCTGCTGCACCCCAGCGCTGCCCCCGCCCTGCAAGACAAGCAGTGGCCCGAGCTCGACAGCCCCTACAAGGCCACGCTGGACGCTATTCTCGCGCTGCTGGCAAAACGGCCGGAAAGCAGCACCGCCATGCTGCTGGGTCACTGGCAGGGCCAGGCAGAGGGAGAAGTACTCACCCAGGCCCTGAGCCTCGAAAAACCCAATTACGACAGCGAAAAAGCCGCCCAGGCACTACAAGAGTGCCTGAAGCACCTCCACGAAAGGCAGCATTACCAGCAACTCAGCGGCACGGTCGACAAACTCCGCAATGCCAACTACGCTGATTTAAGTGACGCCGACAAACAGAAACTCAAGGACCTTCTTAGCCGCAAGGCCTGAGCTGATCAGGGACGGTGTGAGAGAAAGTAACACTTCGCACTGGTGGCGCGTACTACCCATCAGGTATAATGCGCGGCTATTTGCCCTGCGTACCCTAGAGCGGATGCGTTCCAGCACTATAGTGTCACCCCCTTAATAAGGGCGTAGCGCTTTGCGCTGGGTTCCGGACCGACCAGTACGAGTTGACGAGCATCGAGGACTAATGAGCACTACTCAGCGAACATCAAGATTGAAGCACCTGATAGCCAAAGGCAAAGAGCAAGGCTACATCACCTATGCCGAGGTGAATGACCACTTGCCGGAAGATATTTCCGACCCGGATCAGGTTGAAGAAATCATTCAAATGATCAACGACATGGGTATTCAGGTGTTCGAGAACGCTCCTGACGCCGACACCCTGCTCATGGAAGGTGGCGACTCACCGGACGATATTGCCGCAGCTGAAGCCGCTGCGGCCTTGGCGGCAGTAGAATCAGAAGCTGGCCGCACGACCGACCCCGTGCGCATGTATATGCGCGAAATGGGTACGGTTGAACTGCTTACCCGCGAAGGCGAAATTGTAATTGCCAAACGGATTGAAGAAGGCATTCGCGAAGTCATGTCCGCACTGGCCTACTTCCCCGGCACTGTCGAATCTGTGATGGCCGAGTACGACAAGGTGCTCAATGAAGAGCGTCGTCTGGCCGACATCATCAGTGGCTATCTCGACCCCGCCGATAGCGTTCCTACACCGGCTGAAATTGCAGCAGCTAACGCAGCAGCCAGTGAAGCAGACGATGACGAAAACCGCGACTCGGGCCCGGACCCCGAGCAAGCCGCACGCCGTTTCGGAGAAATTCGTAAAGCGATGGCCGGTGTTCAGAAATCCGTCCAGAAGCACGGTCGTTACAGCAAGCAAACCACAAAAGAATTGCACAAGCTGGCCGAGAGCTTCAAATTTCTCAAACTTACGCCCGGCATCTTTGATCCCTTAACGGCCACTGTGCGCACAACGCTGACCGATATCCGCGTCCTTGAGCGCGAAGTTATGCGCTTGTGTGTGGTCATCGGCAAAATGGATCGCAAGACCTTTATTCGCGATTATCAAGGCAATGAAACCAACCTTAAGTGGCTGGATAAGCACGTTAAAGCGCACCCGCAACTCGAATCCGTGCGCAGCGAGGTCGAGCGCTTACAGAAGAAAATCTCGCTGGTTGAAGCCGGCTATGATTTAACCATTGCCGATATCAAAGAAATCAACCGCCGTATGTCCATCGGCGAGGCTCGCGCCCGCCGCGCCAAGAAGGAAATGGTTGAAGCTAACCTGCGTCTGGTTATTTCGATCGCCAAAAAATACACCAACCGCGGCCTGCAATTCCTGGATCTGATTCAGGAAGGTAATATCGGCCTGATGAAAGCCGTTGATAAATTTGAATATCGCCGCGGCTACAAGTTTTCGACCTACGCAACATGGTGGATCCGTCAGGCCATTACCCGCTCGATTGCGGATCAGGCCCGCACCATCCGTATTCCGGTGCATATGATCGAAACCATCAACAAGCTCAACCGTATTTCCCGGCAGATGCTTCAGGAAATGGGTCGCGAGCCTACGCCTGAAGAACTGGGCGAACGCATGGAAATGCCGGAAGACAAGGTTCGCAAGGTGCTCAAAATCGCCAAAGAACCCATTTCGATGGAAACGCCCATCGGCGATGACGAAGACTCTCATCTGGGTGATTTCATCGAAGACAGCACGATTTCTTCGCCAGTAGATTCAGCCACCGGTGAAGGACTGCGCGAATCAACCCGCGATGTCCTAGCCGGACTCACTGCCCGCGAAGCGAAAGTACTGCGCATGCGTTTCGGTATTGATATGAATACTGACCACACACTGGAAGAAGTCGGCAAGCAGTTTGATGATACCCGCGAGCGAATCCGCCAGATCGAAGCCAAGGCACTGCGCAAATTGCGTCACCCTACGCGCTCAGATCATTTGCGCAGCTTTCTGGACGAATAAGCAATTGCTCCGAGGTGCTTGCCTGATTGCAGGCAAGCGCCAATACCACGCATAGAAGCACTGGGGGCAGGCAAGTCAGCCCAGAATATAAAAAGCAGAACGTGTGATCCCAGCTGAATAGCCCGCAGGCTAGAAATGATGAGCTTCAGCACACAGAATCCGGAATCCATACATGACGCGGACACTCCGTTACCAGCTTACTTTCCGATTCATGGCCCTGACCCTGGCTTTAATAGCTGCCGGCTGCAGCACCTTGGCAGAAATTGCAACTACGCTTGAACCGGAGTCATCTTCGGACTTACGTCAGGGACTTTCGCTGTACCGAAGTGGCCAGATTCAGGACGCCGAACCACTCTTTAACGCCGTTTACGACAACCCGGAGGCAAGCAGCGCTGACCAGAGTCAGGCTCTCGCTGCGGCCATTCTCATCCTGCTCGAACGCAACACCGGCAATTCACTCGACGAAGCCGGCTTACTGCTCAAGCGCTACGTTCAACTCAATAGTGAGCCTGTCGAACCCGGGCTCTTCCTATTGCAGAAAAGCCTAAGTAGTGCCGTTGCGGCCAGCAAGGAGGCCAAAAATCAACAAACAGCCCTGCTTGCCGCCGGGCGCAAATTAGACGCCGCGCAGTTTGAGCGCCGGCAACTGGAAGAAACCCTGAGGAAATTGCGAAAACTTAGTCTGGAATAAAATCCGAATGCAGCCGCAGTGGCTTGCACTCTATATTATGCAGGCGTTTTATTACTTTCCGCGCACCTCAGGAGAACAGCTCTCACCGCGGCCAACAATCGCACCTTGTCCACCGGCTTAAGCAAATACCCGTCAACGCTCATCATGTCGCCCATATCGCGCTCATTGACCATCGACTGAATTATCACCGGAATTTCGCAGGTCGCCTCGGTACTTCGCAATGACTCCAGCACCTGCCAACCGTCCATCTCAGGCATCATCACATCAAGAATTACGACATCCGGCAACTGCTGCGTTGCGAGATCGATTGCTTCGCTCCCCGAAGATGCAAGCACAACCTCAAAACCTGCCTGCTCAAGCACGCGCAGACTAATCTCACGAGCCGCTTCATTGTCATCAACAACCAGTACTCTGGCACTAGAGCATTGCGAAGCCCTGTGCGTAATAGGAACTTCTTTTCGCTCCGAACTTGGCAATAGCCGCGGCAAACGAAATATAAAACACGAGCCCCTACCCAAATCGCTCTCGACGGCAATATCGCCGCCCAGCAGCAGCGCAAATTTCTTCGAGATAGTCAGACCTAAACCGGTGCCGCCGTATTCCTTGGTGGTAGAAAGATCCGCCTGAATAAAGGCCTCGAATACCTGATCGATCTGCTCCGGCGACATCCCGATTCCGGTATCGCGCACAGCCACTTCGATAAAATCGGTACCATCGACCTGAACATCCCGCAAAGTTACGTTGATCGCACCATCGCGCGTAAACTTGGCGGCGTTACTCAAAAGATTAAGGCTGATCTGGCGAAAGCGCGTAACGTCGGTTGCTATGCGTTGCTTGCGCAAGCTATTCGTATAGACCAGCTTGTTTCCGTTTTTATCCACCAAAGGCTGAACAGTAACCAGGATTTCATCCATCAGACGATCAAGATCGACGTCTTCGTTGTACACCGTCATCTTGCCGCTTTCTATTTTCGAAATATCGAGCACGTCATTGATCAAAGCCAAAAGATGCTGCCCGGCAGAGAGCACCTTCTCAAGATCCGGAACAAACTCGGCTACAGTCGTCGAGGGGTCATCGCCCGCCTCCTCAATCATCATTTCGCTGTAACCAATAATGGCATTCATCGGCGTACGCAATTCATGACTCATATTGGCGAGAAAACTGCTTTTGGCTTGGTTCGCCGCATCAGCTCGGGCGCTCGCGGCTTTAACCTCGTTCATGGCGGTGCGTAAATTACGCGCCATATGATTGAAAGACTCAGCCAACTGCCCCAATTCACCGTGCAGCGGCGGCACTTGATACTCCAACTTGCCGCTACCCCATTGCTCAGTGCCACGATGCAAAATCGAAATGGAACGACGTGTAAAATTGACGATGTGAAATGCCAGCACAATCGTGAACAACAAAGAAAACAGAAATGTGCCAAGGACAATTCGGTTAGTGGTTACAACAGCCTGATTAAGCGACTTGTTAATGTCTGCAGCTCGCCGCACCAACGCCAACTCGCGCTCGACAAGCGACTGCATTACCGCGCCGAATTCCGGCGCGACACCCAATAGCTCCATCGACGAGCCCTCTTCTGCCGGCCCCAACCCCAATTGCTGGAGATAGCGCCGCCAATACTGGAGCAGACGGTCAACACCCGCCAGATTCCCCCCCCCAAGAGAGCTCTGCAACCGCTTTTGCAAAAGCTCATAGCGAGTACGCATTCCGCGAATCGCAATGATTTGCTCTCGCGCCTCATCCTCACTGATCGGCATTTCATCCTCAGCCTGATGCAGGGTTTGAATAACGCGCATTTTTTTGTGCATCACGTCGAGCGACTGACCGAATTCGCGCACTGCATTTTGATCGCGCAGTACAGCCTGTAACTCGTCGAATTTTTCAGAGCGCACCTGATTGCCCCACAGGTGGGTAACGATACTCAATAGAGAAAGCAAAAGAATGGCGGCAAAAGAAAGAATGAGGCGGCGGGTCAGACTCATATCAGGCGGCTCCGCCAATACGCGTCTCAATTTTGAGAAGCAAGCGCTTCAGATCCACAGGCTTGGTATCGTAATCGTCACAACCCGCCGTCATCGCCCGCTGCCGATCGCCATCCATAGCGTGCGCCGTCAGCGCAATGATAGGAATAGCCCGGGTCAGATCGTCTGCTTTTAGCTCAGCTGCCGTCGTCCAGCCGTCTTTTACCGGCAAGCTCATATCCAGCAGAATCAAATCCGGCTGCTGCTCCCGGGCGATATCCAGCCCCTCCTGGCCATCTTCGGCCGTCGTCACAACAAAGCCTTTCTTGATCAGGCGTCGAGACAACATGTCCCGATTCATCTCGTTATCTTCAACCAACAAAATAGTAGCCAAAGCACTCGCTCCGTCGCAGGGAAGTCTTATTATGAAGAATTTGCGAGTCTTTGACTCAACAGACTACTCATTTTGCCGACGCCGGAGGTCAGGGTCATGTGATAGCGCTTATCGCCATCAACACCAGTCACCCTCGCATAGGCAATGGATTCATCGCCCTCGTCAGGCAGCATCAATTGCACCTCTTCAAGAGCAGACAGCGCAAATTCGACGTCGACCAACAAATCCCGCTCACAGCAGGCAACCACCGCGCCCACGCCTGCACTTTGCGACAATCGCTCGCCCTGCATCAATCGTACAGCGAGTACTATGGGATCCTTCAAGGTTTCAAAAACCACTTCATTCTCAGGCAAGGCAATATGGTAGGGTTCTCCGACCCCTTTCAAGTCGTATAGCTTGAGTGAATCGGTACACCCCTTGACGTCAACATCCAACTCCGCGCGATAGCGTACTTTGGCCGTCATGCTGGCTAGAGTCTGCGCTGAGGCCAGAACCTGACCACCCACCGTGCAGGACTCAATCCGCGAGGCAATATTGACATTGTGTCCTACCACGCCGTACTTGGTGCGCACTTCCGAACCGACATTACCCACAACCACCGGACCGGTATTGATCCCCACACCAATATCAATGGGCGGCAAGCCATTTTCGAGGTTATAGCGATTGACCTCCGGCATGGCATTTTGCATAGCCAGCGCACACGCCACTGCGTGGTCGCTATGCAGTGGATCGCTCAATGGCGCACCGAAAATCGCGAGAATTCCGTCACCTATAAACTCATCGACTGTGCCCTGATAGGACATGATGATATTGGTCATCACCGCAAAATAATTATTCAGCAAGCGGACACAATCCTCCGGTGACAATTGCTGGCTGATAATCGAAAAGCTGCGAATATCGGCTAACAGGATGGTCACGACGCGGCGTTCACCGCCCAGAGTCAATCCGTCGCCATCGTAGAGAAGCCGCTGCATCACATCATTGGAAATATAGCGCCCGAATACTTTGCGAATAAAGTCATAACTCACCTCCAAATTACTCAGGTAAGCCGACTCCTTATCTTCCCAAAGCTTACGCTCCAGCAATGCGCTAACCCTTGCGCGCAGCAAGGTGGCATTAACGGGCTTGACGATATAATCAGAGGCACCCGCCTCAATACAGCGAATAGCGCTCTGCTCGTCTTTGACACCGCTGATAATAATAATGGAGAGGTTACGGCGAGCCTTGTCTTGCTTTATTTGCTTGAGCAGGTCGTAACCATTGATATCCGGCAACATCAAATCAAGCAGCACCAGATCAATAGCCTTTGTAGCAAGCGCCTCTATCGCTTCTGCGCCTGACCGCGCTTCAACAACCTCGATTCCCAAGCGATTTAGCTGGATGCCCACTAACTCGCGATTATTACAATTGTCGTCAACCAGCAGCACTTTGCGACCCAGGGTGGATTCACTGCGATTACTGGTATTGGCCGCGAGGGTATGAATCAGATCATCAACGATCGTCAGCTCGCCCGCGAGGTCTGAAGCCAGCGCCGACAAGGTGTCGAGGCTACTCAGAAAGCGGGCCGCGCAGCTCTGTATGCGTTTCAGCTCGCGCAGAGCCTCCCCACGCGGCGCGACCTCATCTTCCAGAATTTCAGCATACCCGCTAACCAAGCCCACCGTATTGCGCACATCATGGCGCAAAGCAGCAAAGGATTCGCCGTTCTGAATCAAGGGCAGGAGAGAATCTACCGCAACAAGGAGGCCACAACCGGCATCCCGAATGCGCTCGGCATCTTCCAAATGCTCCTGCTGCTGACGATCGGCAAATTGCTGAATCAGAACATCGGCATGCGCTACGATGGCGTCGGCGGCTTCATGCAGAACGCGACATAATTCTTCTTGATTTGCAGTGACGCGTTCTTCCCCTACCAACGGGCACCTTCCTTCAATTGCGGTAATTCATCAATGTAGGTGAGAGGAGTATAACCAGTAAATTCCGGTGCCGATATCCCTTCTTCGCCGCAGGCTGGCAGTGAAACAGCTATCGCTGGCAGATAGCCGACACAAGGCATAGACGATAGGGCTCAAGGGCTATAAAATGCAGCCCCTTCTGACAAACCATCCCGATGGTTTGAGATCTTGGGGCCCGTAGCTCAGCTGGTTAGAGCATCCGACTCATAATCGGCAGGTCGACAGTTCAAGTCTGTCCGGGCCCACCACATCCCCAATATTCCCGTTAGAGCATCCGACTCCTCTCTCTACCCAAAAATACGGGCAGGTCGACAGTTCAAGTCTGTCCGGGCCTTTATGCCCCGAGGGCACACCACATCCCCAATATTCCCGTTAGAGCATCCGACTCCTCTCTCTACCCAAAAATACGGGCAGGTCGACAGTTCAAGTCTTTCCGAGCCTTTATGCCCCGAGGGTACACCACATCCCCAATATTCCCGTTAGAGCATCCGACTCTTCTCTCTACCCAATAATACGGGCAGATCGACAGACAGGCATACCGAAGACACAGGTTTAGACCTTCCGCAACCTAATACTAGGGCACCTGCATCAGGCCCTTTGCAGGATGTTAGGCCATGCGCATCAGCCTGCCTACTTCAATAGTTGGCGTTCCTATTCTGCCTTGCGTAAAATCGACGCGGTTGTTTTACCCCATCAGTCACCTAGCCGAAAAAAGCGCCCGCCCTCATGCCCAATGATCAAGCCTTTATTGTTTCCGACGCTAACGAAGCGCCCGACACGCTTCGCGCCCGCTTTCAGGAGTGGGGCTACCTCTATTTCAGGCAGTATGCGGCTCCTGCGAGATGTACCGCCCTGCTCAAGGATATCCTGTCTCAACTGACACCTCATGTATCGATGGACGAAAGCTTGCAGACGCCTGTACTAACAGGGCAGGCCTTTGTAGAAACCGATGCTATTTGGGATGAGGTCTACCCGAAAATACAGGCCCTGGAATCCTTTCACGAATTCCTTCACCAACCTGATTTGATGGAGCTCATGCGCACCGTCAGCAACAGCGAGGTGTTTGTGTACCCCATGAAAATGGCGCGGATATCGACACCCAAGAAAATAGGCTACGAAACCCCCCCCCACCAGGACGCACGCTCGCATGTTGCCGGAAGTACAATGGCAGGCATTTGGGTGGCTCTGCATGACATTTCAACTGAAATGGGGCGCTTAAAAATACTGCCGAAATCACATAAGCGCGGTATGCGTGAAGTGATCACCTCTCCCGGCGTGGGTAATGTGCAGTGCGAAATCTTCCCCGACGAAGACCTTTGGCATGTGTCTGATGTAGGGCAAGGCGACGTGATTATTTTTAACGCCTTTACCGTTCACGCCGCTCAACCGAACACCAGTTCTTCGGTTGTACGCATGAGTGTCGATACGCGGTTTTGCGACTATGGCGCACCGGTATTCTCCAGCAACCTGGAGCCACATCACGGCTGGCGTATCGACGACTTAAGCTGGCCGCAGATTTACGCCAACTGGAATAATAAAGCGCTACAATATTATTGGGCTGACTACCCCAACTTCACTTAAATCACGGCGGCCCATGTCTCAGATAAAGAACACCAATCCTGCCGATGCCTTGCAGCTTGTTGAACTCAATATAGACGGCTTGACCAGACCGTTAAAAATGAAGGTTCACGACGCTAGTGACACCATTATTTCTGAGAAATTGCGCAGTGAGCAGTGCTGGGAACCTTACGAAACTCAATTGGTACTCAAGCACTTTCATGCCGGTGAAGTTTTTGTCGATGTTGGCGCCAATATTGGTTATTACACAATGCTGGCGAGTGAGATCGCAGGTCCGCAAGGCAAGGTCATTGCCTATGAACCGGATCAACACAATTTTGTCCTGCTTCAGGAAAACGTCGCGGCAAATGAACTCAGCAATACACGACTGCATCCGCTGGCATTAAGTGATCGAAATGAAAGCGGCCAACTATTCCTGTCGACGGACAACTTCGGAGACCACCGCATTTATTCAGACGGCGGCGAGCGCAGTAGCAAGCCAATTCAATTAGTGCATGGCGACCAGCACCTTGAATCTCAGACTGCGCGCATCGACTTCTTAAAAATTGATACCCAAGGCGCCGAGTATTTTGTTGTGAATGGGCTTAAACAGCTGATCGCGGCCAACAGCGCGCACCTGCGGATGATTCTGGAATTCTGCCCCTACGGCATTCGTCACTCAGGCGCCGATGGCCATCAGCTTATCGAGCTGCTTGACTCCTTTGGCATGCAATACCACATCATCGACCATATCGAACACCGGCTGATTCCCGCCCAGGCTCACCACCTTAGCGACTGGGTTAGGGATCTGGCACAAGAGCCCGACAACGAGGGCTTCATAAACTTGCTAGTAACCCCGCTGGGATACGATGCAGAAGGCACTGATTAATAACGATAAAGCGCCCTCAGCACTCGACCACTCATGCCGATATATCACGCTTACTGTGCGCATCAAGGCATTAGCAATACGCCTCATTTCTACCCAGCGAGAATTGGCCGATCCGTTTTAACCGGGTTCGGAGTCCACCTTCGGGAGGAGGGACTAGCGTTATTACAATAATAAAGTGTAGGCGCTAGCCATTGATGACCCTACAATATCAGTGCCTTTCAGCAACACGGCATCACAGTCTCTACGCGAATCATATGCCCAACAAAACTGCCCAAACACAGAAGATCCAGTCACCAATGAAAAAACAGCCCAAAAAACTACTCGTCGGAGCCCTGGAGCTCTGTGATATTCCGGAATTCGGGATAAGCAATCTACAGATGCGAGTTGATACCGGTGCCGCAACCTCATCACTGCACGTCGATAACATAGAGGAATACATTATCGATGGTAAGCGCAGAGTGCGCTTTGATATACACCCTGATGTACATAACGTCGACAAAATCCTCACAGCTACCGCCCCTTTAAATGGCAAGAAAACGGTTAAAAGCTCTTCAGCAGATAAGGAGAAGCGCGTCGTCATTAAAACGGCGATAACATTAGGCGGCGAAACCTGGAAGATTAAGCTTACCTTGACGGATCGCTCTTCAATGACCAATTTAATGCTGCTCGGCAGAGAGGCTATGCAGGACCGAATCCTGGTAGACCCCAGCCGGGAATTTATATTATCCAACAACGAATAAAGCTGCCCCGACGAACGTTAGACTATACTGAGGCTATGGCGCGCTCGCGCAGATCAAACACCTATCTGGAGTGATTAGTATGAAACTTGCTATTTTGTCTTGTGGACCAAAGAGTTATAGCACGATGCGCCTCAAGGAGGCCGCCATTCAACGCGGCCACGAGGTTAAGGTCCTCAATACACTAAAGTTCGCCATTGACCTCCAGCAAGGCGTGCCCGATCTCTACTATAATCAAAAACCTTTAAGCCACTACGATGCCGTCCTTCCCCGTATCGGGGCATCCATCACTTACTACGGTACCGCCGTAGTGCGGCAGTTTCAGGAAATGGACGTGTTCTGTGCTAACACCGCCCACGGTATTAGCAATTCCCGCGATAAGCTTCGAAGCCTACAAATACTGAGCCGCCATCACATCGGTATCCCGCAAACTACCTTTGTACGCGACAAAAAAGATGTACTGCCGGCCATTGAACGGGTGGGCGGAGCACCGGTCATTATTAAACTTATCGAAGGTACACAAGGTATCGGCGTTCTGCTTGCGGAATCGGTAAAAGCTGCCGAATCCATAATTGAACTACTACAAAGTCAAAAGCAGAATGTGCTGATCCAAAAGTTCGTGGCGGAAAGCAAAGGCAAAGACATCAGAGCATTCGTCGTCGGTGATCGTGTCGTTGCCGCGATGCGCCGCGTCGCGCAGGGACAGGAGTTTCGCAGCAACGTTCACAGAGGCGGCGTGGCTGAAGCCGTTGACCTCCCCCCAGAATATATAGAGACCGCCGTACGCGCCGCACAAATTACAGGCTTGCGCGTCGCCGGTGTCGACATGCTGGAAAGTGCCTCCGGCCCCCAAATTATGGAAGTAAACTCTTCACCCGGACTCGAGGGTATCGAAACCTGCACCGGTCTCGATGTCGCCGGCGCCGTTATTGATTATATTGCAGCGCAGGTTGATTTCCCGGAGATCGATGTAAGACAAAGGCTCACTGTTAGCAAAGGCTACGGCGTCAGTGAGATCTATGTACCTGAAGGCTCCAAATTTGTCGGTAGTACCATTCAAGGAACTAACTTGCGTGAGCAAGACATCAATGTGCTAACGCTATACCGCGGTTCAAAAACTATCCCGAACCCTCGGGCAGACCGCGTTCTGGAACCCAACGACAAGCTATTGTGTTTTGGCAAAATGAATTCAATGCGCGATATGGTACCGGCTAAAACACGGCGCAGACGTAGCCCTAAGGTTACCGAACTACCGCCCACACCGCCCGAAAGCGCTAAATCGGAAGACTCTAACCCCGAAAACTAGGCGGATTAAAGCATCCCAACCAACAGTGTCGCGATACCCAGGAAAGCAAAAAAACCGGCAATATCGGTGACCGTCGTAAGAATAATTGACGAAGCCTGAGCCGGATCCTGTCACAACCTGACCAGTACAATGGGCACGAGCGCGCCGGCAAAACCTGCAGCGATCATCGCCAGTATCATTGACGAGCAAATCACCAGAACCAAACCGGCAGAGCCACTCCATAGATAGACCCCCAGTCCGCAGGTTAGGGCAATACAAACACCATTCATAAACCCCGCGGCCACTTCCTTTCTCATGACTCTCGCCCACTGCCGGGTGGTGATTTCTCGTAAGGCCAGGCCGCGCATAGTCACGGCCAATGCCTGTGCACCCGCATTTCCGGACTGTCCCGCTACCACCGGCAGCAGGACAGCCAGAGCCGTGAATTGCGCAATGGTGTTTTCAAACAAGCCAACCACGGAAGCAGCCATAAAAGCCGTTATCAAATTTATCTGCAACCAGGGCATTCTCTTTTTTACCGCAAAAAGCGACTTGGATAGCGCGCCTTCCTGACGGCTCGCACCCACCATCGCCAGCAAGTCAGAGGAGGACTCCCGTCGCGATGCTGTTAACAAATCATCGTGGTAAATAATACCGAGCAACTGACCATTGAAGTCGACCACCGGTAAGTCGAACAACTTGAGCTTCTCAAATAAGTCCGTTACTTCTTCATTCGGGGCTGTGTTTTGCACGGCGGCGGATACCGGCTGAGACAAGGTCTGTAAAGTGGTAGAGGGTTCCGCGATGGCAATATCTTGCAAATGCACTTTGCCCGACAGGCGCCCCGCACTATCAACCAAAAATAGTGAGCGGGCCGTTTTCAGCTTGGCCTTTCGGAGGAAGGTCAAGGATTGCCCAACCGTCATGTCGCCACGAAAATGATTGATATGGGTATCCATCAGGCGGCCCGCCGTATTCTCCGGATACGCCATCAAGGTTGTTAATTCATGACGCACTTCCGAATCCAAGCTTTGCAAAAAAGCGGTCTGCTGTGCTTCTGCAAATTGCCCTAGCACTTTCACCGTAAAGTGCGGTGGAAGCTCGCTCAACAACTGCTTAACCACCTCTTCAGGCATAGCGCTTAATAAGGCTGCAGCGATATTCGGCACTAACAACTGCCACACCGGAAGTTGAACGTGTAGCGCTTGTTTAGCCAGCACTTTAGCAACCACAGAAACGTCCGTATCTTCTATTATCTGTGCCGCATCACTGGGGTGGTCCAGCAAAAAACGCCGTGCCAGGGTGTCGTCCACAGCTTCAAATATTGCCTCATTGCTAGCGGCTACGGTCATCATTATTCTCCCCAAGCTCTGTATCCGCCAGAACACCACTGGTGCTCATCGTTAGCAATCCGCTTGCCGCGGTAACCATGGCACCGCCCAGGTGAACGAGCACGGTATCATCCACGGCTATCTTGCGCTTGGGCTTAGCCACAACCATCGCATCCAATAATGATTCGCGACTGATAGTCCCCACAAAAACGTCGTTACCATCTCGAACAGGCAAGGCAATATAGTGCCGCCACCACGGCGCACCCTTCGCGCTTACAAGACTGGCATTTGCTGCCAGAGCCACGTGACCTGGCCGCGCTATCTCCTTCAGCGTACATTGCGCTGATTTAATCAGTAGGTCACCCGGGGGAACCACACCAGAAATACGGTGCTTGTTGTCAACCACCACGATCAAGTCAAAGGAGCGTTGAGCCTTCTTCAACAAGCTAAGACAGTTCGCAATGGTAAGCTCTTCAGAAAAATGCAGAGCGGAATGGTCCATCCAGGCGCCCACGGTATCTTGTGGATAGCTAAGCGAGCGTTTCAGTGCTTTGACTAGTTGAGTCGGCAACTGGGCTAAAATCTGCTGTCGCTTTTGCTCCTCAAACAAGCGCATTATTGCCGCCGCCGCCGGAAATTTAAGAAGATTTAGCACTGCGCAATTTTTTTCTAGTGACATATGCTCGAGAATACGTGCCGCTGGCCAGCTTTCGATGCGCTCTATAACAGGGGCGACGACCCGAATGGGTATTTTATTCGATAGATAAATAGCTGCCTTTTCGGCATCAAGGTTTTGTAAAACACTGGCCGCAGTGCCGGGCTTTTGTGTTAAGAAGTCCAGGGTAAGGGGGTTAATCTTCATTACTTGCCTCCGCCGCAATCACGCTGAGGCCCTGCTCCATAATCAGCTTTGCCGGCAAAAGCGTGCGCCCCTGTCCGGTTTCCAGCAATACACCTGTGGCAGTGAACTCCAGCACTCGACCTTGCAACGAACCACAGGATATTTGCTGCCCGATTTTAACCAGCTGCTTGAGGTGCTGATTAGCCACCAGATTTTCAACCAAAGGTTTGGCACCAAGACCAAATGCCAGAGAAAAGCCCGCCAAAACCGCCGCCAACACAATGCCAAAAAGCATGGTAAGAAACGTGACATCAACGCCAATTTGGCCTAAACCAATGATCAAACCGATAACAATACAGGCGACCTGAGCAACCCGGCCCTGTAAGTCCGGCCGGGCAATATCGGCCGCCTCAGCAGCATGAGTCGCCAATTTTCGGACAGCGGTCCCTGTGATCACGCCGGCAATAATGATCAAACCGCCGGAAAGTAAGGACGGCAGAAATACCAGTAGACGCTCCAGCCAAAACGCCATGCCGGTAAACCCTGCTAGGCGAACTGAAACAGCGACAAAAACCAGCATCGTTGCCCAAAAAACAATAGCGCCCAGTAATTGTTGCGCCATAAGGGGAATCCGCGCGAACTCCAGACTTGTTCCGTAAAAACGCCCCGTCAACAATGAATTGATCGCTCTCAATAGGCGCGTGACAGCCATCCTAAAAAATCGTGCTAACAACCAACCAATCAGCAACATTAGCACCGCGCCGAGCAAGTTCGGTAAAAGCGTAATCACTGTAGTAATTACATTCGTGGCTTCTTGCTTGAATATGTCCAGCATAGGCGCTCCGGGGGCTATTAGGGCTTGCGAGTACTACTCAGTATAGTGGAACAAAGGCTCCGCACCTGTTTAGAATATAGAAGTCGCGAACGAGCCTCGAACTGCCGTCCCAAGCTGCCACATGGATTGAGAACCCCGCGGATAAAGGGTTCAGGCTCAGGGCGTCTTAGTTTCACCTTCATAGGCTAATACTAATACCATTACGCTCAACAATCACAAGCGCCAGGCGTCAATAGTACGCACAAACCCAAAAAAGCGGCACCATTACGATATTGTTGTTATCAATTGTGAGTGCATCCTGAACCAGTCACCTGCTTACGACCGCAGTCCATGCACGATAAGGAATAAGGGGGTATCTGAACGGACTTACTCGGATGGGCCCGAGGGGTGGAACTGGCGGAGATTGAAGGCTTTCGCTATCGCCGGACCAACGGTCTCCAATCCCGTCATTTCCATCGTAGTCGAGGCATCGGCACCCTCTCTGTGCAGCAACATGACCAATCGTAGATAGGGATTCCACCAAACCGTTAATACACCGGCTGTGATTTCAACACGATATTTCTCGACACGCTTGCAGCCCTCGCCCGAGTGCTCAATTAATGACATTTCGTCCAAAGCCTTTTGCGGTAAAAGCTGATACTTGGAAGACCAAAGTGCATCTGCTTTTGAAACCGTTTCGCTGGCAATCAGGCGCCGCCGACTTTCACTGAAACGCTTGTGTTCAAGCTCACCGCCCCCGAGCTTTCGCCAAATGTCTGTATACCCACGTTCCGGCCTTTCGTGCGCTACCGCGTCGTGCAGTCGCCAAAGTTTCAGTGAGTCCAGGCGCACCGTGCCTTGCGGCTGAATCTGCCGTTCGATGCGGTACGAAGCGCCTAGAATGTCGCGATTGATGCCGCACTCGGCCGCCGTAAAACCGCAAAAGAGCAGTAGCCAAATCGCTATTAGGGATCGAGGTGGTTTAATACACCCTTGAAAAACGTCTCGCATGAAATGCCTGCAGCACGGGGCGGGAGCCCAGTGTATCCGGAATCGAATAAGGATTTTCAGAAGAAGTGCCCGGCATTGCAAGGCAATGCCGGGATTAATTGCGAGGGAGAGGTCTACTTACGCAGTTCCAGCTTTGCAATCTGGTTGCGGTGAACCTCATCCGGGCCATCCGCAAGACGCAGAGTACGCGCATTGGCGTAGGCGTACGACAAGCCGAAATCATCGCTGACACCGCCACCTCCGTGGGCCTGAATTGCCCAATCGATGACCTTGCAGGCCATAGTCGGCGCCGCAACCTTAATCATTGCGATTTCCTTGGCCGCAACCTTATTGCCCACCGTATCCATTTTGTAGGCCGCGTTGAGAGTCAGAAGGCGACATTGATCAATCATAATGCGAGATTCGGCAATTCGCTCCGACCAGACAGACTGCTGCGACACCGCTTTGCCAAAAGCAACACGCTCTTGTAAGCGCGCACACATCTTCTCCAATGCCCGCTCAGCCAAACCAATTAAGCGCATACAATGGTGGATACGCCCCGGCCCAAGGCGGCCCTGCGCAATTTCGAATCCTCGGCCTTCGCCCAATAGTATATTGCTTGCAGGCACGCGGACATTTTCAAACAGGATTTCAGCATGACCATGGGGCGCGTCGTCAAAACCGAAGACAGGCAAATGCCGCAGCACGGTTACTCCGGGGGTATC